>NZ_POHV01000011.1:0-169480 GCF_002884345.1 Pseudomonas sp. GW456-12-10-14-LB2 | reverse complement strand
GCGTAGGTGTAGATCTCGGTGTACGGCGGGATGGCCACGTCCGCTTCGGCGAAGCTGATCTTCAAAACGATGAAGAACGGCAGCATGAAGAACAGGAACAGCCAGATGAACGGAACCCCGATGACCAGCTGGCGGCCACCGGGAATTATTCGATTGAGCCGGCGTTTGAATTTGCGCATGTTCATGAGCGAAGTACCACGCCGCTGTCGTCTTCCCACCACACGTAGACCTGATCGCCCCAGGTCGGGCGTGCGCCACGGCGCTCGGCGTTGGCCACGAACGACTGCACCAGCTTGCCGCTCGGCAATTCGACGTAGAACACCGAGTGACCGCCGAGGTAGGCGATGTCATGCACCTTGCCGCTCGACCAGTTGTATTCGCAGGTCGGCTGGTCGGCGGTGACCAGCAGTTTTTCCGGACGGATCGCGTAGGTCACGGACTTGTCCTGCACCGAGGTGCTGATGCCGTGGCCGACGTAGATCTGCCGGTCGAGGTCCTTGCAGGTGATGGTCGCGTGGCCTTCGGCGTCGTCGATCACTTCGCCTTCGAAGATGTTCACGTTGCCGATGAATTCGCAGACCAGACGGCTGGTCGGGGTTTCGTAGATGTCGATCGGGCTGCCGATCTGGGCGATCCAGCCCAGGTGCATGATCGCGATGCGCTCGGCCATGGTCATGGCCTCTTCCTGGTCGTGGGTCACCATCACGCAGGTCACGCCTACGCGCTCGATGATCTCAACCAGCTCGAGCTGCATCTGCGAACGCAGTTTTTTGTCCAGTGCGCCCATCGGCTCGTCGAGCAGCAACAGCTTCGGCCGCTTGGCCAGAGAACGGGCGAGTGCCACACGCTGACGTTGACCGCCGGACAACTGGTGCGGCTTGCGCTTGGCGTACTGGCTCATCTGCACCAGCTTGAGCATCTCGGCCACGCGGGCGTCGATCTCGGCCTTGGGAATCTTGTCCTGTTGCAGGCCGAAAGCGATGTTCTGCGCCACGGTCATGTGCGGGAACAGGGCGTAGGACTGGAACATCATGTTGATCGGTCGCTCGTACGGCGGCATGTCGGTGATGTCGACGCCGTCGAGGAAAATGCGCCCCTCCGTGGGCCGTTCAAACCCTGCCAGCATCCGCAGCAGAGTGGATTTGCCCGAGCCCGAACCGCCGAGCAGGGCGAAGATTTCGCCCTTCTTGATTTCCAGGGACACATCGTCCACGGCAACCGTCTCGTCGAACTTCTTCGTGACCCGGTCGATTTTGACCAGCACCTGTTTCGGTGTCTGGTCGCCCTCGAGGGCTTTCTTATAGGCGCCGGAGGCAACTGCCATTTACAAAACTCCCAGAAAAAAAGAGTGCAGTTCGCCCACGCAAGACGAACCCAGGATAGTTTGTACGTTGAAGCTATTTACCCGACTTGACCTTGGTCCAGCTGCGGGTCATCAAACGCTGAATGTTCGGCGGCAACTCGATCGACACGTAGGTCTTGTCGAGCACGGCCTGCGGTGGATAAACCGACTCGTCGGTGCGGATGGACTGCTCCATCAGCTTGTCCGAACCCGGGTTGGGGTTGGCGTAACCGACGTAATCACTGACCTGGGCGATCACCTCAGGTTTCAGCAAATAGTTGATGAAGGCGTGGGCCTCTTTGACGTTGGCCGAATCCTTCGGAATCGCCAGCATGTCGAACCACAGCGCGCCGCCCTCTTTCGGGATCGAGTAGGCGATGTTCACGCCCTTCTTGGCTTCTTCGGCGCGATTCTTGGCCTGGAAGATGTCGCCGGAGAAACCGATGGCCACGCAGATGTCGCCGTTGGCCAGATCGCCGATGTATTTCGAGGAATGGAAGTAGGTCACGTAAGGACGCACCGCCAGCAACTTGGCCGTGGCCTTCTCGTAATCCTTGGGATTGGTGCTGTTGGCGTTCAGGCCCATGTAGTTGAGCACGGTCGGCATCATTTCATCGGCCGAATCGAGGAACGCCACGCCGCAGCTGTGCAGCTTCTTGATGTTCTCCGGCTCGAACAGCACGCTCCAGGAATCGATCTTGTCGACGCCGAGCACGGCCTTCACTTTATCGACGTTGTAGCCGATGCCGTTGGTGCCCCACAGGTACGGTACGGCGTACAGGTTGCCCGGATCGTTCTGTTCCAGGCGCTTGAGCAGCACCGGATCGAGGTTGGAATAGTTCGGCAGTTGCGCCTTGTCGAGCTTCTGGAATGCCCCCGCCTTGATCTGCTTGCCGAGGAAGTGGTTCGACGGCACGACCACGTCGTAGCCGGTACGCCCGGCGAGCAGTTTGCCTTCCAGGGTTTCGTTGGAGTCGAACACGTCGTAGACCGGTTTGATCCCGGTGTCTTTCTGGAAATCGGCCAGGGTGGTCGCGCCGATGTAATCCGACCAGTTATAAATATGCACAGTACCGGCGGCTTGGGCACCGACAGCGAACGTCAGGCCGGCAGCGGCCAGCAGGGCATTGCGCAAAGAAGAAAAAATAGGCAAGTGGAGGTCCTCTAATTTAGTTGGGCCCAAGTTGCCCCGTGCTGCATGACAGTCACGGTTGCCCGGCAACAAAACCGGCGCGCAACTTACCTTCGAAAAACCGTTCCAGCAAAACTTTCTGTCATTTAATTGCACCGCTGACCGCCCGGGTGAAGGCGACGGCCAGCGGTGACTGCTTCAAACCGGCTTATTTACCGGATTTGATCTTGGTCCAGCTGCGAGTGATCAGGCGCAGGGTAGGCGCGTCCAGATCGCTGATCGCATAGAGCTGCTTCTTCACTTCAGCCGAAGGGTAGATGCTCGGATCGCTGGTGATTTCCTTGTCCACCAGGGCGGTGGCCGCCTTGTTGCCGTTCGGGAAACGCACGGCGTTGGTGATTTCGGCCATCACTTTCGGCTCGAGCAGGTAGTTCATGAACTTGTAGGCGGCTTCGACGTTTTCGGCATCCTTGGGAATGGCGACCATGTCGTAGAAAGTACCGGCACCTTCTTTCGGAATGGTGTAGGCCAGTTTGACCTTGTCACCGGCTTCCTTGGCGCGGGTCTTGGATTGTTCCAGGTCACCCGAGTAGCCGACCGCCACGCAGATGTTGCCGTTGGCCAGGTCCGAGATGTACTTCGAGGAGTGGAAGTAAGCCACCGAAGGACGGATCTTGAGGAACAGGTCTTCGGCGGCTTTCAGGTCAGCCTTGTCCTTGCTGTTGGTCGGCTTGCCCAGATAGTGCAGAGCCGCGGGAATCATTTCGGTCGGCGCGTCGAGGAAGCTCACACCGCAGCTTTTCAGCTTCTCGATGTTTTCAGGCTTGAACACGATGTCCCAGGAATCGATCTTGTCGATACCCAGCGCAGCCTTGACCTTGGCCGGGTTGTAACCGATACCGATCGAACCCCACATGTACGGGAACGCGTGCTTGTTGCCCGGGTCGCTGGCGTCGCCAACGGCCTTGAGCAGGTCTTCGTCGAGGTTCTTCCAGTTCGTCAGCTTGGACTTGTCCAGTTCCTGATAAACGCCGGCCTTGATCTGCTTGGCCAGGAAGTTGTTGGAAGGCACCACGATGTCGTAACCGGATTTGCCGGCCAGCAGCTTGGCTTCCAGGGTTTCGTTGCTGTCGAAAACGTCATAGACGACCTTGATGCCCGTCTCTTTTTCGAAATTGGCAACCGTGTCCGGCGCGATGTAGTCGGACCAGTTGTAAACGTGCAACACCTTGTCGTCCGCCTGAACCGCACCCGCCATCACGCCCATCAGGGACATGGCGAGCAGAGTCTTGCCAGCGAGCTTTTTGCCTAATGCCTTCATGCGTTAATGCTCCAAATTTTTCTTTTTTGAACCACTTTGTTCAGCGGCCGAACCCGGACAACTGGAACCGCGGCTAGTCTGGCAAGATCCGAGGCGGTCTTTCAAGAAAAGACCAGCCTTTCTGACAGCTCCGAGCGACAGCGCAACAGCTCCATCGCTCAGAGCCTAGCACTTAGCCCTGCAACGCACTCAGGGTCAGGTCCAGGCACTTGCGTGCCTTTGTAACCAGTTCATCGATCTCCGCCTTGCTGATCACCAGCGGCGGCGCGATGATCATGGTGTCGCCCACGGCACGCATGATCAGCCCGTTGTCGAAGCAGAACTGGCGGCAGATCATGCCCACACCCTTGCCTTCGTAACGCTTGCGAGTGGCCTTGTCCTGCACCAGCTCGATGGCCCCCAGCAGACCGACTCCGCGCACTTCACCTACCAACGGGTGATCGTTCAGTTCGCGCAGACGTTTCTGCAAATACGGTGCCGTTTCTTCATGGGCGCGTTCGATGATTTTCTCTTCGCGCAGAATCCGGATGTTTTCCAGACCCACCGCCGCCGCTACCGGGTGACCGGAGTAGGTGAAGCCGTGGTTGAAGTCGCCGCCCTCGTTGAGCACCGCCACCACTTCGTCGCGCACGATCAGGCCACCCATCGGGATGTAGCCGGACGTCAGGCCTTTGGCGATGGTCATCATGTGTGGCTTGAGGTCGTAGAAATCGCTGCCGAACCATTCGCCGGTACGGCCGAAACCGCAGATCACTTCATCGGCCACGAACAGGATGTCGTACTTGGCGAGGATTTCCTTGATGCGCGGCCAGTAGGTGTCTGGCGGAATGATCACGCCGCCGGCGCCCTGGATCGGCTCGGCAATAAAGGCACCGACGTTGTCGACGCCGACTTCCAGAATCTTTTCTTCCAGCTGATTGGCCGCCCAGATCCCGAACTCTTCCGGGGTCATGTCGCCGCCTTCGGCGAACCAGTACGGCTGCGCGATGTGGACGATGCCCGGAATCGGCAGGTCGCCCTGTTCGTGCATGTAGGTCATGCCGCCCAGGCTTGCGCCGGCCACGGTGGAACCGTGGTAGCCGTTCTTGCGGCTGATGATGACTTTCTTGTTCGGCTGGCCCTTGATCGCCCAGTAGTGGCGAACCATACGCAGCATGGTGTCGTTGCCTTCGGAACCGGAGCCGGTGAAGAACACGTGGTTCATGCCTTCCGGCGCCACGTCGGCGATGGCCTTGGCCAGTTCCAGCGCCGGCGGGTGCGCGGTCTGGAAGAACAGGTTGTAGTAAGGCAGTTCGCGCATCTGTTTGGCGGCAGCATCCGCCAGCTCATCACGTCCATAACCGATCGCCACACACCACAGACCCGCCATGCCGTCGAGGATCTTGTTGCCCTCGCTGTCCCACAGGTACACGCCCTTGGCGTTGGTGATGATCCGTGGACCCTTTTCTTTCAGCTGCTTGAAGTCGCTGAACGGGGCCAGGTGGTGATCGCTGCTGAGGGCTTGCCACTCACGGGTTTGCGGGTTGTTGCTGGTCATGCCAATTCTCCTTGTTATCGGTGAAGGCGCGGCGGCTGGCCACCGCGCCCGGCGTATCAGACGGCGAAGAGCAGGTACTCACGCTCCCAGGAACTGATCACGCGCTTGAAGTTTTCATGCTCGGCCCGCTTCACCGCGACGTAGCCGGTGATGAAGGTCTTGCCCAGGTATTTCTCGATGGTCGCGCTGTTTTCCATGCGCTCCAGGGCGTCCTCGATGGTCAGCGGCAGGCGCAGGTTGCGGCGCTCGTAACCACGGCCCACGACCGGCGCGCTCGGGTTGATGCCTTCGACCATGCCGATGTAGCCGCAGAGCAGGCTCGCGGCAATCGCCAGGTACGGGTTGGCGTCGGCGCCCGGCAAACGGTTTTCCACCCGACGGTTCTGCGGGCCGGCATCCGGGACGCGCAGGCCCACGGTGCGGTTTTCCTCGCCCCACTCAACGTTCACCGGTGCCGAGGTATCCGGGAGGAAGCGGCGGAATGAGTTGACGTTCGGTGCGAATAGCGGCAGCAATTCCGGGATCAGTTTCTGCAGGCCACCGATGTGGTGCAGGAACAGCTGGCTCATGGTCCCGTCGTCATTGGAGAACACGTTCTTGCCAGTCTCGATGTCGATGATGCTCTGGTGCAGGTGCATCGCACTGCCCGGCTCGCCGGTCATCGGCTTGGCCATGAAGGTCGCGGCCACGTTGTGCTTGAGGGCGGCCTCGCGCATGGTGCGCTTGAACACCAGAATCTGGTCGGCCAGGGACAGGGCATCGCCGTGACGGAAGTTGATTTCCATCTGCGCCGTGCCGTCCTCGTGGATCAGCGTGTCGAGGTCCAGTTCCTGCAATTCGCACCAGTCGTAGACGTCTTCGAACAGCGGATCGAATTCGTTCGCCGCTTCGATGGAGAACGACTGACGACCGATCTCCGGACGCCCGGAACGGCCAACTGGCGGCTGCAACGGATAGTCAGGGTCGTCGCTGCGCTTGGTCAGGTAGAACTCCATTTCCGGCGCAACGATCGGCTGCCAGCCCTTGTCGGCATAGAGTTTCAGGACTTTCTTGAGGACGTTGCGCGGCGACAGCTCGATCGGGTTGCCTTGCTTGTCGTAGGTGTCGTGGATCACCTGGGCGGTCGGCTCTATGGCCCATGGCACCAGGTACACGGCGTTCTGGTCGGGGCGGCAGATCATGTCGATGTCGGCCGGGTCGAGCAGTTCGTAATAGATGTCGTCTTCGACGTAGTCGCCGGTCACGGTCTGCAACAGAACGCTTTCTGGCAAGCGCATGCCTTTTTCGGCGATGAACTTGTTGGTCGGCGAGATCTTGCCCCGGGTGATACCGGTCAAGTCGCCGATCATGCATTCGACTTCTGTGATCTTGTGGTCTTTCAACCAATCGGTGAGCTGGTCGAGGTTGTTACTCATAAATGCCTCTGGGCTGAGTCTCCTGACAGATGTCAGGCAATGTTTGACGCACCAGGCGTCGCGTTAAAGGGCCTTGCTTGCGCGCAGTGCCGGCTTACGCCCGGCACCGCGCATAGACAATGAAGGAGGAGCTTACCTGCCCTTTACGCTGGCGTTGCATTTCCTGTGCACATCCCGGGCGTGCAGAATCACGGGCACGGCGACGGACGCGGTGCAGGCCGGGAGCAGGAAAGAGATCTATATTGAAAGGAGAACCGCTAAAGAGGATGCCCTCGCACACGTCCAGAATATCGGACGCTGACGCTCGATCTGCCATGGGCTGGGAGATCGCTGGCACGTTGCAGGCCTTGCTGGCCGCGCTGCGGACGGACGTGTCGCCACTGATGTGATAAGCATGCAGACCGGACTGCAAAGAGCAGTCGGTGACGCCGATTAACGGCAGGCGAGACATGAAGCACCCCGGTATTATTGCTGTTATGGGTTTGATCCGAGCTTAGCCTTGTTCATTTTTTTACACAACACCCCCGTAAAAAATACAACACGGCCTGCTCAAGCCTGCGGGTGGCGCGTCCTTCACGGATAAAAAAATGCCCCAAAGTGCCCCATAAATGCCCTCGTGGCGCTTTTTCAGGGCAGAAAAGGCCTCGCTTGACTTCGGCAGGCCGTTCGGGTTGACTGAAACCAGAAAAGATCAATGATTGATATTTTTAACAACAAAGGTGTTGCATCATGTCGGTACCCCCGCGTGCCGTTCAGCTTAACGAAGCGAACGCGTTCCTTAAGGAACATCCTGAGGTTCTGTACGTTGACCTTCTGATTGCGGATATGAATGGTGTGGTGCGCGGCAAGCGCATCGAACGCACCAGCCTCCACAAGGTTTACGAGAAAGGCATCAACCTGCCGGCCTCTCTATTTGCTCTGGATATCAATGGCTCCACGGTGGAAAGCACCGGCCTGGGCCTGGACATCGGCGACGCCGACCGTATCTGCTATCCAATCCCCGATACCCTGTGCAACGAGCCATGGCAGAAGCGCCCGACCGCGCAACTGTTGATGACCATGCACGAACTCGAAGGTGACCCTTTCTTCGCCGACCCGCGCGAAGTGCTCCGTCAAGTTGTTGCAAAGTTTGACGAGCTGGGCTTGACCATCTGCGCCGCATTCGAACTCGAGTTCTACCTGATCGACCAGGAAAACGTGAACGGCCGCCCTCAGCCGCCACGCTCGCCGATCTCCGGCAAACGCCCGCATTCGACCCAGGTCTACTTGATCGACGACCTCGACGAATACGTCGACTGCCTCCAGGACATTCTGGAAGGCGCCAAAGAGCAAGGCATCCCGGCCGACGCCATCGTCAAGGAAAGTGCCCCGGCGCAGTTCGAAGTGAACCTGCACCACGTCGCCGACCCGATCAAGGCATGCGACTACGCGGTCCTGCTCAAGCGTCTGATCAAGAACATCGCCTACGACCATGAAATGGACACCACCTTCATGGCCAAGCCGTACCCGGGCCAGGCAGGCAACGGTCTGCACGTCCACATTTCGGTTCTCGACAAAGAAGGCAAAAACATTTTTGCCAGCGAGGATCCCGAGCAGAACGCCGCGCTGCGTCACGCGATCGGCGGTGTGCTCGAGACCCTGCCCGCGCAGATGGCTTTCCTCTGCCCGAACGTCAACTCCTACCGCCGTTTCGGCGCACAGTTTTACGTGCCGAACTCGCCGAGCTGGGGTCTGGACAACCGCACCGTGGCCCTGCGCGTACCGACCGGCTCCGCCGACGCAGTCCGCCTGGAACACCGCGTGGCCGGCGCCGACGCCAACCCGTACCTGCTGATGGCTTCGGTGCTGGCGGGCGTGCATCACGGCCTGACCAACAAGATCGAGCCGCCGCCTCCCACCGAAGGCAACAGCTACGAGCAGAACGAGCAGAGCCTGCCGAACAACTTGCGCGATGCCCTGCGCGAGCTGGACGACAGCGAGGTGATGGCCAAGTACATCGATCCGAAATACATCGATATCTTCGTCGCCTGTAAAGAGAGCGAGCTGGAGGAGTTCGAACACTCCATCTCCGACCTCGAGTACAACTGGTACCTGCACACCGTTTAAGCGGATTGCAGGAATAAAAAGCGCTGCCGGCTTCATCAGCCCGCAGCGTTTTTTTATGGCCGCCTGCGGCGGATCGCTGGCAAGCCAGCTCCCACAGGGTTCTGTTGTGTACTCAAATCTTGTGTTCGACACAGATACCTGTGGGAGCTGGCTTGCCAGCGATGGCGGCCGACAAGACAACGCAAGAGCCGGCTCGTACAATGCCCGCTGCCCCGCAGGAGACTTTCATGACGCGTCCCGCCCCCGTTCGCAAACCCCGTGCCCGCAGTCAGGCGCGGATCGATTCGATACTCGACGCCGCGCGCACGCTGCTGGCCGCCGAGGGCGTGGCGAGCCTGTCGATCTACAGCGTTGCCGAGCGCGCACAGATTCCGCCCTCCTCGGTCTACCACTTCTTCGCCAGCGTCCCGGCGCTGCTCGAAGCGCTGACCGCCGATGTGCACGCGGCCTTCCGTGCCTGCCTGCAAGCGCCGATCGATCACGATGCCCTGCGCGACTGGCGTGACCTGTCGCGGCTGGTCGAGGAGCGGATGCTGGAGATCTACGGCGAGGATGCCGCCGCCCGCCAGCTGATCCTCGCGCAGCACGGCCTCACCGAAGTCACTCAGGCCGACCGCCAGCACGACCTCGAACTCGGCGACCTGATGCACAAGCTGTTCGACCATCACTTCGAACTGCCGCGACTGCCGGATGACGTCGACGTGTTCGCGCTGGCCATGGAACTGGGCGACCGCGTCTATGCCCGTTCGGTGCAGCAGCACGGACAAATCACCCCGCGCATGGCCGAGGAAGGCATGCGGGTGTTCGATGCCTATATCGGGCTGTATCTGCCGCCCTATCTGCCCAAGCGGGTTCTCTAGCGCGGCACGCGACAGGCACAAAAAACCCCGAAGGGCTCACACCCTTCGGGGTTGTTTTTGTCCCACGCCCTTACAACTTGGCGATGGACACCTCGGTGGATTTCACGAAGGCGATCACTTCGCTGCCGACCTCCAGTTCCAGCTCCTTGACCGAACGGGTGGTGATCACCGACGTGACGATGCCGGAAGCGGTCTGCACGTCGATTTCCGACAGCACGTCGCCGAGAACGATCTCCTTGATCGCGCCTTTGAACTGGTTGCGTACGTTGATGGCTTTGATAGTCATGGCATTGATTCCTGTCGTTTGCTTGAGTTATTGAGCCCAACGCAGTTGCGTAGGCAAGGGTGAAACGGGTTCCGGCGCCGGCGGTTCGCCGGGCAGGGACAACACACGGTTGAGCACTTCGGTTTCCAGCGCCGCCAGGCGATGGGAGCCACGCACCCGAGGGCGCGGCAGCTCCACTTGCAGGTCGAGGCCGACTTCGCCGTCCTCGATCAGAATCACCCGGTCGGCAATCGCCACCGCTTCGCTGACGTCGTGGGTCACCAGCAGCACGGTGAAACCATGCTGTTGCCAGAGACGCTCGATCAGTTGCTGCATCTCGATCCGGGTCAGCGCATCCAGTGCGCCCAGCGGCTCGTCGAGCAGCAACAGACGCGGCTGATGAATCAGCGCCCGGGCCAGCGCCACGCGCTGCTTCTGCCCACCGGACAGTGCCGCCGGCCATTCATTGGCGCGATCGGCGAGGCCGACTGCATCCAGCGCCTGCAAGGCTTGCGGGCGCCAGTCGCCCTTGAGGCCGAGACCGACGTTGTCGATGATCTTTTTCCACGGCAGCAGCCGCGCTTCCTGGAACATCAACCGGGTGTCATCCCGCGCATCGCTGAGCGGTGCGGCACCGGCGAGCAAATCGCCGCCAGTGGGTTGATCGAGGCCGGCAAGCAAGCGCAGCAACGTGCTTTTGCCGCATCCGCTGCGCCCGACCACGGCGACGAACTGCCCGGCCGGGATGTGCAGATCGATGTCACGCAGTACCTGCCGCGAGCCGAAGGTCTTTTGCAGGTTGCGCACCGCCAGCGGAATCCCGCGCAGCAGGCGTGGAGGTTGTTGAGCGGTCATACCGCACCTCCTTTCGCCACTTGATACGCCGGATGCCAACGCAACCACACACGCTCAAGGCCACGGGCCGCGAGGTCGGCCAGCTTGCCGAGCACCGCGTACAGCAGAATCGCCAGCACCACCACGTCGGTCTGCAGGAACTCGCGGGCGTTCATCGCCAGGTAACCGATGCCGGAGCTGGCAGAGATGGTTTCCGCCACGATCAGCGTCAACCACATAAAGCCCAAAGCGAAGCGCACGCCGACCAGAATCGAAGGCAGCGCGCCCGGCAGAATCACCTGCCAGAACAGGCTGAAACCGGACAGGCCATAACTGCGGGCCATTTCCACCAGCGCCGGGTCGACGTTGCGGATGCCGTGATAGGTGTTGAGGTAGATCGGGAACAGCGTGCCCAATGCCACCAGAAAAATCTTCGCCGACTCATCGATGCCGAACCACAGAATCACCAGCGGAATCAGCGCCAAATGCGGCACGTTGCGGATCATCTGCACCGAGCTGTCGAGCAGACGTTCGCCCCACTTCGACAGGCCGGTGATGAAACCCAGCACCAGGCCGATGCTGCCACCGATGGTGAAGCCCAGCGCGGCGCGCCAGCCGCTGATCGCCAGGTGCGTCCAGATTTCGCCGCTGCGCACCAGGCTCACGCCGGCTTCGATCACCGCCACCGGCGCCGGCAGAATCCGCGTCGACAACCAACCCGCCGACACCGACAACTGCCACACCGCCAGCAACAACACCGGCAACGCCCAGGGCGCGAGGCTGTGGATAAATTTCTTCATGGCAGCGCCTCAGCTCTGGGACGCGGCTTTGGGGAGAATGTCGTTGGCCACCATCTCGCCGAACGGGCTGACGTAACCGGCGCTTTTCGGCAGTTCCGGACGCTCGACGTCGAGGTGCGGGAACAGCAGTTCAGCCACCCGATACGATTCTTCGAGGTGTGGATAACCGGAGAAGATGAAGGTATCGATGCCCAGATCCGCGTATTCCTTCACCCGTGCAGCTACGGTCGGGCCGTCGCCGACCAACGCCGTCCCGGCACCGCCGCGCACCAGGCCGACGCCGGCCCACAGGTTCGGGCTGACTTCGAGGTTGTCGCGGCTGCCACCGTGCAGCGCAGCCATGCGTTGCTGGCCGACCGAATCGAACCGCGCCAGCGAAGCCTGGGCACGTTTGATGGTGTCGTCGTCCAGATGCGAGATCAGGCGATCCGCCGCCTGCCAGGCTTCAGCGTTGGTTTCCCGCACGATCACATGCAGACGAATGCCGAAGCGTACGGTGCGCCCGAGCTTGGCTGCTTTGGCGCGAACCTGTTCGATCTTTTCCGCCACTGCCGCCGGCGGCTCGCCCCAGGTCAAGACCATTTCCACTTGTTCGGCGGCCAGATCCTGCGCCGCTTCCGACGAACCGCCGAAATACAGCGGCGGACGCGGCTGCTGGATCGGCGGATAGAGCAATTTGGCGCCCTTCACACTGATGTGCTCGCCGTCGTAATCCACGGTTTCGCCTTCCAGCACCCGACGCCAGATCCGGGTGAATTCCACCGAGGCCTGATAGCGCGCTTCGTGATCGAGGAACAGACCGTCGCCGGCCAACTCTTCCGGATCGCCACCGGTCACCAGGTTGAACAGCGCACGACCGCCGGACAGGCGATCCAGAGTCGCCGCCTGACGCGCCGCCACCGTCGGGGAAATGATCCCGGGGCGCAGGGCGACAAGGAATTTCAGACGCTGGGTCACCGGGATCAGCGATGCCGCCACCAGCCACGAGTCCTCGCAGGAGCGGCCGGTGGGAATCAGCACGCCGCCAAAACCCAGTCGATCCGCCGCTTGCGCGACCTGTTGCAGATAGCCGTGGTCGACGGCGCGAGCGCCTTCGGCGGTGCCAAGGTAATGGCCGTCGCCGTGGGTAGGCAGGAACCAGAAGATGTTGAGGCTCATGGAGTGGTCTCCTTGGGGATTCGAATTACTGCGCTTTTGCCACAGCGGCCGGCGGGGTCCAGATCACGTCCTTGATGCTCAACGGCTTGGGAATCAGCTTGAGCTGGTAGAAGGTGTCGGCGATTTTCTGTTGTGCGGCGACCACTTCCGGGGTCAGGAACAGCGCGCCGTAGCCCTGGCGTTTCACCGAGGTCAGGGTGATGTCTGCCGGCAGGCCGAGCAGCGGCGACACCTGTTGGGTCACGTCTTCCGGGTTGGCCTTGGACCACTCGCCGACGGCGCGCACTTCTTCCACGAGGGTCTTGATCACCTCTGGATTTTTCTGTGCGTAGGGTTTGGTCGCCAGGTAGAACTGGTGGTTGTCGACGATGCCTTTGCCGTCACGCAGCGTGTGCGCTTGCAGCTGTTTCTCGGCGGCGGCCTGGTACGGGTCCCAGATGACCCAGGCGTCGACGCTGCCACGTTCGAACGCGGCGCGGGCATCGGCCGGCGGCAGGAATACGGTTTGAATGTCGGTGTACTTGAGGCCGGCGTCTTCCAGCGCACGCACCAGCAAATAGTGGACGTTGGAGCCTTTGTTCAGGGCGACTTTCTTGCCCTTGAGATCCGCCACCGATTTGATCGGCGAGTCTTTCGGCACGAGGATCGCTTCGCTGTTCGGCGCTGGTGGCTCGTAAGCCACGTAGAGCAGATCGGCACCGGCAGCCTGGGCGAAGACCGGCGGGGTTTCGCCGGTGACACCGAAGTCGATCGAGCCGACGTTCAGGCCTTCCAGCAGTTGCGGGCCGCCGGGGAATTCAGTCCATTGCACGTCGACGCCTTGAGCAGCGAGACGCTTTTCCAGCGTGCCTTTGGCTTTGAGCAGCACCAGCGTGCCGTATTTCTGATAACCGATCCGTAGCGTCTCGGCTTGAGCTTGAGTGATGGCGCCGAAGGACACAGCCGCAGCAAACAGAGCGACCAGACCACGACGCAAAAATACAGTGCGCATAGCGCTCTCCTTTTTGCTGTTGGGTTTTGGCTGCACCTGCTTGGCCGTTGGCGGCTGAGTAAGGTGAGTACTTCAAGTTTCGGTGTGGTTCAAATGCTCCAGCGAGCACTCAACAAACGTTCGTTCAACAGCCCCGGCTCCAGCGGCTTCGGCCGGCGGGCCATGGCGCTGACAAACTGGTCCAGCGCTTCATGCAACCGCTGCTCCAGCGCCGGCGCCAACTGCGCCTGGGCACTGCCTTCGCCGTAGGCGATCTGGCTGTCCTCGGCAAAAATCCCTTGCAGCATTTCCTGGGCCTTCAACGCCGACAGCACAGGCTTGAGGGCGTAATCGACCACCAGCATGTGGGCGATGCTGCCGCCGGTAGCCATCGGCAGGACAATCTTGTGGTTCAGCGCACGCTCGGGCAGCAGATCCAGCACGGTCTTCAGGGCGCCGGAGAACGACGCCTTGTACACCGGCGTGGCGATCAGCAGGCCATCGGCGTTTTCAATCTGTTGCAGCAGGTCGAGCACCTTCGGGCTGTCGAAGCGGGCGTGGAGCAGGTCTTCGGCCGGGAAGTCCCGCACCTGATAACTCACCACTTCCACCCCTTGCTGCTGCAACCAGCGTTGCGAGCGCTCCAGCAACACCCCGGAGCGGGAACGTTGACTGGGACTGCCACCGAGTGAGACGACCAGCATTCAGACGATTCCTTGCGCGTTACAGGCGATTCGCGGGTTGCGATCTCGCTTCGATGTCAGTGACCTTACCAGTTGATTCATATATCCATAAATCATATTTATTCATTTGGTTATTCTTTATGGAGATATGCATTTCATTTTCTTGCGGCAAAAAAACAGGCCGTCAAAGCGGCCTGAAACCCTGCATCGTGGTTACAAATTGGAGGCGCGCGGCGCATTCGACGCCGCCATCGCCAGCAGGCTGGCTCCCACATGGAACGCCCACTTGTGGGATCCAGCCTGCTGGCGATTGGACTTTATTTGTTCGGCTGTGGGGTGAGGCGCAGGTACGGCTTCACCGCGCGATAGCCCTTCGGAAAGCGTTGCTTGATTTCGTCTTCGTCCTTGAGCGACGGCACGATCACCACTTCTTCACCGTCCTGCCAGTTGGCCGGGGTGGCCACCTTGTAGTTGTCGGTGAGCTGCAGCGAATCGATCACCCGCAAGATCTCGTGGAAGTTGCGCCCGGTGCTCGCCGGGTAGGTGATGGTCAGGCGGATCTTCTTGTTCGGATCGATCACGAACAGCGAACGCACGGTCAGGGTGTCGTTGGCGTTCGGGTGGATCAGATCGTACAGATCGGACACCCTGCGATCGGCATCGGCCAGGATCGGGAAGTTGACGATGGTGTTCTGGGTTTCGTTGATGTCCTCGATCCACTTGTGGTGCGAGTCCACCGGGTCGACCGACAGGGCAATGGCTTTCACGCCGCGCTTGTTGAACTCGTCCTTGAGCTTGGCAGTGAAGCCCAGCTCGGTGGTGCAGACCGGGGTAAAGTCCGCCGGGTGGGAAAACAGCACGCCCCAGCTATCGCCCAGCCATTCGTGGAAACGAATCTTGCCGGCGCTGGAATCCTGTTCGAAATCGGGGGCGATATCGCCAAGTCTGAGGCTCATGGTGCGGCTCCTGATGAGTGGTTGGAGACCTCAACTGTAGCTCGGGATTCGATCTTCTGAAAAAGAATAAATAACTAGATATTTATATCTTTATAGAATATTAAACATCTGTTCACTGGACGTCCCGCAGCATCGCGACGAACATCGCCCTCAAGGTTCGAGAAGGCCTTGAGTTGCTGTAAAGAGGGGAACATCGGGAAAGGCTTACGGGGGTGAGCCGGACCCGAAAACGCAAAAGCCCCGTCCGGCGCGATGCCGGACGGGGCTTTTTTTACATCAGGCTTTTTACATCAGTACAGGAGCGCGCTATTACAGCAGCGGGATCGAGTAGCTGACGATCAGACGGTTTTCGTCCTGGTCGCGTTGACCCGGAATGTCGTTGCGCCAAGTAGCGTTTTTCCACATCAAGCCCAGATTCTTCAGCGGACCTTCTGGAACGACGTAACCAACGGTCAGGTCGCGTTCCCACTCGGAGCGGCCAGTGGCGTTGACACTGACCTGGTTGAAACCGACGCGGCCGGTGGTGTCGATATTATCGCCACGCAGGTAAACCACACCGGCGGTCAGGCCAGGCAGGCCGACTTTGGCGAAATCATACGAGTAGCGAGCCTGCCAGGTACGCTCGCCAGCACGACCGAACTTCTGGATTTGCATGTCAGTGATGGTGTAGTTCGAAGAACCGTCACCCTGGTTCAGCCACGGGAAGTCGCTGTTGCCGTTGCTGACCTGATAACCGCCACCGAAGGTGTGACCTGCAACGGTGTACAGGAACAGACCGCTGTACAGGTTGTTGTCGACTTTACCTTTGGTGATGCCAGTGCCGTAGTCACCGGAGGTGTAGTAGTTGGCATCGGTGCCATTTTTACCGTCGTCACGGCTGTTGAAGTAACGGAGATCAGACTTCAACACGCCCGGGCCGATTGCCCAGTTGTGCACCAGACCCAGGAAGTGTTGCTTGTAGAACTGGTCCAGATTGCCGTAGTAGTACTGGGCAGTGAGGTCTTTGGTGATTTTGTAGTCACCGCCAGCATAGATGAACTTGTTGCTGTCACGGCCATTCGCAGTACGACCGTTGGCGCCAGCGATCGACAGTTCTTCGTTGTTGCTGGAGTTACGACCTTTGACGTGCTCGATCTGACCGCCAACGAGGGTCAGGTCCTTGATGTCGCCCGAAGTGATCTGACCACCTTGGAAAGTTTGCGGCAGCAGACGACCATCGTTTGTAACGATAACCGGGTTTTTAGGCTGCAGAGTACCCAGCTTCAGTTCGGTCTGGGAGATCTTGGCCTTGGCAGTCAGACCCAGGCTGGAGAAGTTATCAACCGCTTCGCCATTGGATTTGCTCGGGAAAACAGTGCCGCCGTAGGAGCCGTAGTTGGTCGCTGTCGCCGGGGAAGCGCCGTTAGTGCCACCACCCGAGTCCAGACGCACGCCCAGCAGGCCGATGGCGTCGATACCGAAGCCTACGGTGCCTTGGGTGTAACCGGAGATGAAGCGCAGATCGAAGCCTTGGCCCCATTCTTCCTGCTTGCTTTGAACGCCTGCACGCTTGTTGGCAGGAGCGTTGACGTCGCCATCGCGGTTGTCAGTGTTGATGTAGAAGTTACGCAGCCCCAAGGTGGCCTTGCTGTCTTCGATGAAACCGGCGGCGCCTGCCTGCTGCGCCAAAACCCCTACGGCCACGGCCAGGGCCAAGGTGGACTTGTTCATGTTTCGCTCCTCTCGTTTCTAATTCTTGTGTTCCTGGTCCGGGGTCTGATGCCCCTGGATCCTAAGATGCGCGATTAGCGCCAGACCGTGACTGACAAGTCAATCGTAACCTTGTATGTCTACGACCAAGGTCTAATCGCAGTGATTTGGTCCCTGCAGGGTAAAGACTTCCTGATAAACCCAAAAAGAATTTATTAATTCTTTTTGATACCTTTCAGCTATATGGCCAGCCATTTGCCATCCACACCGGATACAGCGTATCGGCGACTAAGCTCATTACTAAATGGTATTTGTTAGCCTTTTTTTAGATCGATTAGCTTTGACGCAACCCCGATTCGTCAAACCCTATCGAAAAGGCGACGCCATGATGGCCAAACGCGCACTATCTAGTCAATTTGTTACAGTTTGTGTGTCGGCGCTGATTTCTTTTTCAGCCCATGCCGCCAACCTCACCGTCGGCTACCAGACCGGTATTGACCCGAGCAAAGTCCCCCAGGCCGACGGCGTGTACGAAAAGGCCATCGGCGAGAAAATCGACTGGCGTCGGTTCAACAGCGGCCCGGAAGTTGTGACAGCCATCGCCTCCGGCGATGTGCAGATCGGCAACCTCGGCTCCAGCCCGCTGGCGGCCGCTGCTTCGCGCAATCTGCCGATCGTGGCCTTTATCGTCTCGGCGCAGATCAATGCCGCCGAAGCACTGGTGGTGCGTAACGGCAGCGGTATCAACAAGCCCGAAGACCTGATCGGCAAGACCATCGCCACCCCGTTCGTTTCCACCTCCCACTACAGCCTGCTCGGTGCGCTCAAGCACTGGGGCCTGGACACCTCGAAAGTCAAAGTGGTGAACCTGCAACCCGCAGAAATCGCGGCGGCCTGGAAGCGTGGCGACATCGACGGTGCCTTTGTCTGGTCGCCGGCGCTGGGTGAAATCCGCAAGACCGGCAAGACCCTGACCGATGCCGCGCAGGTCGGCCAGTGGGGCGCGCCGACCTTCGAAGTCTGGGTCGCGCGCAAGGACTTTGCCGAGAAGCATCCTGAGGTCGTGGCCAAGTTCGCCAAGGTGACTCTGGACTCGTTCGCCGATTACGCCGCCCATAAAGACAGCTGGACGGCCGATTCCGTACCTGTACAGAAAATCGCCAAACTGACCGGTGCCAATGCTGCCGACGTTCCGGAATTGCTCGCGGGTTCGGCATTCCCGGACGCCAAGGCACAACAGACCACAGCGCTGCTGGACGGCGGCACGGCGAAGGCGATTGGTGAGACGGCGAAATTCTTGAAGGAACAGGGCAAGGTCGAAAGTGTTCTGCCTGACTACTCGCCTTATGTCAGTGCGAAGTTTGTAGCGGAGTAAAACAATTGCCCCCACGCATTCCGTGGGGGCAATCGCATCTCACAGAGACTTTTCGAAGATCTTCGAATTGCGCTGATAGTTATAAAGAGAAGCCCGAGCTGCCGGCAGGCGCTCGACGCTGCTCGGTTCGAAACCGCGCTCGCGGAACCAGTGGGCAGTGCGGGTGGTGAGGACGAACAAAGTCTTCAGGCCCTGCGCCCGGGCACGGGTCTCGATGCGCTCGAGCAATTCGTCGCCGCGACCGCCATGGCGATACTCGGGATTCACCGCCAGGCACGCCAGCTCGCCGGCATCCGAATCGGCAATCTGATACAGCGCCGCACAGGCGATGATCATCCCTTCACGCTCGACCACGCTGAACTGCTCGATCTCACGCTCCAGCACTTCGCGCGAGCGACGCACCAGAATCCCCTGCTCTTCCAGCGGGCTGATCAGGTCAAGCAAGCCACCGACGTCTTCAATCGCCGCCTCGCGCACCAGTTCGAATTGCTCCTGGGCCACCAGCGTACCGCCACCGTCACGGGTGAACAGTTCGGTCAGCAGCGCACCATCCTCGGCATAACTGACGATATGGCTGCGTGCCACGCCGCCACGACAGGCTTCGGCGGCGGCATCCAGCAGTTCCGCCTGATAGTTGCTGCCCAGACGCTGCAGATGTGCCGGCACCTGTTGCGGACGCAGTTCGCGCACCAGTTTGCCGTTTTCGTCGATCAGACCGAGGTCGGCGCCGAACAGCAGCAGCTTGTCGGCGCCCAGATCGATGGCGGCGCGGGTGGCGACGTCTTCGCAGGCGAGGTTGAAGATCTCGCCGGTAGGCGAATAACCCAGCGGCGACAGCAGCACGATGGAGCGCTCGTCGAGCAGACGGTTGATGCCTTTGCGGTCGACCCGGCGCACTTCGCCGGTGTGGTGGTAGTCGACGCCTTCCAGCACGCCGATCGGCCGCGCCGTAACAAGGTTGCCGCTGGCCACCCGCAGACGCGAGCCCTGCATCGGCGACGAAGCCATGTCCATCGACAGCCGCGCTTCGATGGCAATACGCAACTGGCCGACCGCGTCGATCACGCACTCCAGCGTCGCGGCATCAGTGATGCGCATGCCGTGGTGGTAATGCGGGGTCAGGCCGCGTGCAGCAAGGCGGGTTTCGATCTGCGGACGGGAACCATGAACCAGTACCAGCCGCACGCCGAGGCTGTGCAGCAGCACGATGTCATGGACGATGTTGCCGAAATTCGGATGCTCCACGCCGTCGCCCGGAAGCATGACAACGAAGGTGCAATCGCGGTGAGCATTGATATAAGGAGACGCGTGGCGAAGCCAATTGACGTATTCGGGCATGAACCTGGGCCTGTAATAAATAGCAGCCGGAAAAAGGGCAGAACGGAAAACGCACAGCGGGCTGATGGTTATCGTCGGAACAGGCTTGGCGACACGCGCGCTCTCCTCATGAATACGGGTGAGTGTGTGGGCAATTTATACAGCTTTGAGACAGTAATGTTCGATCAACTGCCGCAATAGATGCACGGTAGGCTGCAAACGTGACATTTCGAGGTACTCGTCCGGCTGGTGCGCACAGGCGATGTCGCCGGGGCCGAGCACGATGGTTTCGCAGCCAAGGCGCTGAAGATAAGGCGCTTCGGTGCCGAACGCTACCGCTTCGGCCGTATGGCCGGTGAGTTTTTCGGCAATTCGCACCAGTTCCGCGTCTTCGGCCTGCTCGAACGGCGGCACTTCGGGAAACAGCGGCGCGTAATCGATTTTCACCTGATGGCGTTCGGCGACCGGGTTGAGCCTGCGCAGAATCTCGCTGCGCAAGAGCTTGGGGTCCATTCCCGGCAACGGCCGCAGGTCGAACTCCAGCGAACACTGACCGCAGATGCGGTTGGGGTTGTCGCCACCGTGGATGCAGCCGAAGTTCATGGTCGGCTGCGGCACGCTGAACTGCGGGTTGTTGAATTCGCGCTGCCACAGCAGGCGCAGGCCGCGCAGTTCGCCGATGGCATCGTGCATCGCTTCGAGGGCGCTGTGCCCCAGGCGCGGATCCGACGAATGGCCGCTCTGCCCAAGGATATCGATGCGCTCCATCATGATGCCTTTGTGCATGCGGATTGGTTTGAGCCCGGTCGGCTCGCCGATCACGGCCGCCCGGCCCAGCGGGCGCCCCGCTTCGGCCAGCGCCCGGGCACCGGACATCGAGCTTTCTTCATCGCAGGTGGCGAGGATCAGCAGCGGCTGCTTGAACGGTTGAGCGAGCAGCGGTTGCACGGCTTCGATGATCAGGGCGAAGAAGCCCTTCATGTCGCAACTGCCGAGACCAACCCAGCGGCCATCGACTTCGGTGAGTTTCAGCGGATCGGTTTTCCACAACGCATCGTCGTAGGGCACCGTGTCGCTGTGCCCGGCCAGCACCAGCCCGCCGGGGCCACTGCCGAAACTGGCGAGCAGATTGAATTTGCCGGGACTGACCTGCTGGATGTCGCAGCTGAAGCCGAGGTCGCCGAGCCAGCCCGCAAGCAGATCGATCACCGCCCGGTTGGACTGGTCGAGGCCCGGCTGGGTGCAGCTGACCGACGGCGCTGCGATCAGTGCAGCGAACTGGTCTTGCATGGACGGCAATGGCATCGCTGACTCCAACTCCCGGATTGAGGTTCATCATAGAACCATCCGGCGCCGAGAATAAACCGCCGCAAAGCGTAGGAAGGTTCAGTCCTGTACACTGCACGGCCTTGGCAGCCACACATTCCCCCGGCTGCGCTCCCGATCCTGGATTTTCCGGCCATGCAGAAAGAAACCGAAATCAAACTCCGCGTCAGCCGCGAAACCCTCGCCGCCCTGCGCGAGCACCCTC
The DNA here is from genome assembly GCF_002884345.1 of Pseudomonas sp. GW456-12-10-14-LB2. Lineage (NCBI taxonomy): Bacteria > Pseudomonadati > Pseudomonadota > Gammaproteobacteria > Pseudomonadales > Pseudomonadaceae > Pseudomonas > Pseudomonas sp. GW456-12-10-14-LB2. The sequence continues at coordinate 148,189 of NZ_POHV01000011.1, read as the reverse complement.
TCCTGAAAAAACGCAACAAAAGTGGCTGGGAACGCCGTGAGTTGATGAATCAGTACTTCGACACGCCTGAGCGTGACCTGGCCCGGGCCAAGGTTGCCCTGCGCCTGCGCAAGGACGGCGAAGAGGTGATTCAGACCCTCAAGACCCGTGGCCAGAGCGTCGCCGGTCTGTCCGAGCGTAACGAGTACGACTGGAACCTGCCCAAAGCCAAGCTCGACGTGAAGAAACTCGACGGCGAATGCTGGCCCGAGTCCCTCGCCGAGCTGGACAAGAAAACCCTGAAGCCGATCTTCACCACCGATTTCGTCCGCGAACGCGCCGAAATCGCGTGGGGCCGTGGCAAGACCAAAGTGGTCATCGAAGCCGCGCTGGATCTGGGACACGTGGTAGTCGGCAAACAGAAAGAAGAAATCTGCGAGCTGGAACTGGAACTGCGCGAAGGCGAGCCTGCCGCGCTGCTGGAACTGGCCGCCGAACTGGCCGAAACCCTGGCCCTGATGCCGTGCGATATCAGTAAGGCCGAGCGCGGCTATCGCCTGTACGACGCCAACAGCTACTCGCTGAGCCTGCCGGCGCCGGCCATTACCGCCGAAACCCCGCTGGACGACGCCTTCGCCGCCCTGGCCTGGCACTTGCTCGGCAGCAGCCAGCGTCTGGCCGAACAGTATCGCTTCAACGGCCACTGGCGCCTGCTGCAGGACTGGGTCGAGAACCTCGCGGAAATGCGTGCCCTGCTCAGCAGCCTCGGCCAGGCCGCACCACGTCCGTCGACCCATGACCTGCGTGTTGCCCTCGATGCCCTGCTGGAAGACTGGCGTCCGCTGGTACAGGTCGGCATCGAAGACGAAGACGTGCGCAAAGCCGCGCCGGAACAGTTCCTCGAAGAGCTGGAAGACCCGCGCTGGGGCCTGTTCTCGCTGAACGCTTCGCGCTGGTTGCTGGCCCGCACCTGGACGGCTGACCGCAACACCCGTGGCAATCGCCAGGGTGCCGCGCAGTTGCAAAGCTGGCTGCCGCGCCTGCTGGGCGAAGAAGCCACTTCGCTGCAATTGCAGCGTTATCAGCAACAGCCGGAAGATCTGGCCGAGCAACTGCCGCGCATTGAACGCATACAGGTCTGGCTGCACCACGCGCGCAACGTGCTGGACATCCCGGAAATGGATCGGCTGTACGGCGAGCTGAACAAACTGGCGCAACTGGCCAACGAGCCGACCATTACCGACGAACTGCTCGATGCGCGCAAGCATCAGGCGATTGCGGTGTACCAGAATCGCGCCTGGAAAATGCTGCTGCGCATGTAACACCGGCGAAAGATCGTTCCCACGTCGAGGCGTCGAACCGTCTGCGTGGGAATGCAGCCCGGGACGCTCCGCGTCCCAAAGCGGACGCAGAGCGTCCATTGAGGCATTCCCACGCGGAGCGTGGGAACGATAATCCCCCGCGTGATCAGCGCAATACCGGCAAACTGGTCGTGGACTTGATCTCAGACAACGCCACAATCGAGTTCACTTCCTGAATCCCCGGCACCAGCGACAGCTTCTCGAAGAAGAACCGCTCATAAGCCTCGATGTCCGCCGCGACAATCCGCAACAGAAAATCCACAGCCCCCATCAGCACGTAACACTCCAGAACTTCGGGAAAACCGCGAATCGCCTCGGTGAATTCGGTGAAGTTCGAACGGCCGTGGGCGTTGAGTTTGATCTCGGCAAAGATCTGCGTGTTCAGACCGATCTTCTTGCGATCGAGCAAAGTCACCTGGCCACGAATGATCCCCTCCTCCTTCATCCGCTGAATCCGTCGCCAGCACGGCGATTGCGACAGCCCCACCTGCTCGGCGATCTGTGCGCTGGACAAGGAAGCGTCCTCTTGCAGCAGGGCGAGAATGCGCCGGTCGTAGCTGTCCAGCTCGCTGTGCATAAATAATCCTCAAAAGAAGCCAATAGCGAATTGATTCCACCAATCAACCGCCTGATCAGCTCATCTTAGACAAGAAATGCCCGGCATCGGATGTAAAAATTCCTCCACTGATTCCGGAGACCTCCCATGCCACACCTCGAAGCCGTCAACACCCCTGCGCCCCGTGCCGATGTGTGGAACGCCAGCAACGCCCATTGCCTTGCGCAGTATCAGATCCTGGCCGAGGCCGAGCCGGATTTGCTGGTGCGGGTCCTGAACCTGTTCGCCTTGCAGTGCCTCACCCCGGAACAGGTGAATGTCCAGCGGCTGGACGATCTGCTGTCGATCGACATCGTCATGAGCGGCCTGAGCTGGCACCGCGCCCAGGTGATCGCGGAAAAACTTCGTAACCTGATCAGCGTCTGCTCGGTGAACCTGCAAAACCCCGACGTGGCGTGGGATGCACCGGCGCAGGCGGCCGGCTGACAAGAACCGAAACGTCTTCGTCGGGTAGTGGCCCAACGGTCGGCAGGGCCACGACTATCCTTTGCGCACTGTCGTTCAAAAGGAGCCCGCATGTCCGTTCAACTCGCCACTCAGGACCGCTGGCTGGATCTCAATGAGGTACTGCGTGAACTGGTCGCCCAAGGGTTCATCTGCCAGGACTCGGCCGAGCAGGCGCTGAATGCCCGGCGCCGGCATGCCGCCCACGGCCAGAAGCACCCCCTGGAATTCATCGCCAGCCAGCAACTGGACGACCTCAGCCGTCCGGGCAAACACCTCGACCTGGAAAGCCTGACCCTGTGGCTGGCGCAGCAGGCCGGCCAGCCGTACCTGCGGATCGATCCGCTGAAGATCAACGTCGCGGCCATCACGCCGCTGATGTCCTATGCCTTTGCCCAGCGCCACAAGATTCTCGCGGTGTCGGTCGACCGCGACGCGGTGACCGTGGCCAGCGCCCAGCCCTATGTCAGCGGCTGGGAGGCCGATCTGACTCACGTCCTGAAACTGCCGATCAAACGGGTGGTGGCCAACCCGGCGGACATCCAGCGTTTCAGCGTCGAATTCTTCCGCCTCGCCAAATCGGTCAGCGGCGCCAGCAATGCCGATGCGCAGAGCGGCAACCTCGGCAACTTCGAACAACTGCTCAACCTCGGCGCCAGCGATCAGGAACCGGACGCCAACGACGCGCACATCGTCAACATCGTCGACTGGCTGTTCCAGTACGCCTTCCAGCAGCGGGCGAGCGACATCCACATCGAACCCCGGCGCGATCAAGGCACCGTTCGCTTTCGCATCGACGGCGTGCTGCACAACGTCTATCAATTTCCACCCCAGGTGACGATGGCCATTGTCAGCCGCCTGAAAAGCCTTGGCCGGATGAACGTCGCCGAGAAGCGCAAACCCCAGGACGGCCGGGTCAAGACCAAGACCCCGGACGGCGGCGAAGTCGAGTTGCGCCTGTCGACCCTGCCCACCGCGTTCGGCGAAAAAATGGTCATGCGGATCTTCGACCCGGAAGTCCTGCTCAAGGATTTCGATCAGCTGGGGTTTTCCGCCGACGATCTGCGGCGCTGGCAGGACATGACCCGCCAGCCCAACGGCATCATTCTGGTGACCGGCCCGACCGGTTCCGGCAAGACCACCACGCTGTACACCACGCTGAAAAAACTGGCGACCCCGGAGGTCAATCTCTGCACCATCGAAGACCCGATCGAGATGGTCGAGCCGGCCTTCAACCAGATGCAGGTCCAGCACAACATCGACCTGACGTTCGCCGCCGGCGTGCGCGCGCTGATGCGGCAGGACCCGGACATCATCATGATCGGCGAGATCCGTGACCTGGAGACCGCCGAAATGGCGATCCAGGCGGCGTTGACCGGGCATCTGGTGCTCTCGACCCTGCACACCAACGATGCGCCGAGCGCCATCAGCCGTCTGCTGGAACTCGGCGTGCCGCATTACCTGATCAAGGCCACCGTGCTCGGCGTGATGGCGCAACGATTGGTGCGAACACTGTGCCCGCACTGCAAGGCGCCGCTGACTCTTGATGAAGAAGACTGGCAAACCCTGACCCGGCCGTGGCAGGCGCCGCTGCCGGGCAATGCGCAACGGGCCATCGGTTGCCTGGAGTGCCGCGACACCGGTTATCACGGGCGCGCCGGGGTCTACGAAATCATGCAACTGACCGACAGCCTCAAGGCCTTGATCAGCCCCGACACCGATCTCACCGCGATCCGCCGACAGGCGTTCAAGGAAGGCATGCGCAGCCTGCGATTGTCCGGCGCGCAGAAAGTTGCTGCGGGGCTGACAACCCTTGAGGAAGTGCTGCGGGTGACGCCACAGAGCGAGCAGAAATAGCCGCTCACGGAACCGGATCGGGGAAACGGCGATCCAACCGGTTATTCAACACCAGTGGAGTCACCCAACATGCGTCTCAAACTTGCTGTCGCCACCCTTGCCCTGCTGTCTCTGCCCGTCGGTTCGGCAATGGCCGACAGCTTTTGGCGTAACGTCATTTCGTCCGGTGCCACCACCGGCTCGACCTACCTGACCTTCAAGGATCACAAACTGATCGTTGCCGCCCAGGACGATGCCGGCAGCTTCGTCGCCAGCGACGGCGGTATCCGTGGCCCGTACCTGGAAGCCGCGATGCAGAAAGTCCGCGCCGACAACCCGGGCCTGCAGGCAACGGACATGGAACTGGCGAACGCGATTCTGGCGAAGAACGCCGTGGCGTCGGAATAACCTTCCGGACAGAAAAAAATGCCGCTCACACGAGCGGCATTTTTTTGCCCGCTGTTCAGCGGTAATCGTCCACTGGCACGCAGGCGCAGAACAGGTTGCGGTCGCCGTAGACGTTATCGACCCGGTTCACTGCCGGCCAATATTTGTGCGCTTTGGTGTGCGCATCCGGCGTGATGCCCTGCTCGATGCTGTACGGCCGCTCCCACACGCCGGTGATATCGGCCAGGGTATGCGGCGCCCGTTTGAGCGGGTTGTCCTCGGCCGGCCAGTTGCCGTTCTGCACCTCGGTGATTTCTGCGCGGATGCTCAGCATCGCGCCGATGAAGCGATCCAGTTCGGCCTTGGACTCGCTCTCGGTCGGCTCGACCATCAAGGTGCCTGGCACCGGGAATGACATGGTCGGCGCGTGGAAGCCGTAATCCATCAGGCGCTTGGCGACGTCTTCCTCGCTGATGCCGGTGGCAGCCTTGAGTGGCCGCAGATCCAGAATGCATTCGTGGGCGACCCGCTCGTTGCGACCGGTGTACAGAACGGGGAAAGCACCGGACAGATGCTGTGCCAGGTAATTCGCAGCAAGGATCGCCACCTCACTGGCATCCGCCAATTGCGGCCCCATCATCGCGATGTACATCCAGCTGATCGGCAGAATGCTTGCGCTGCCCCACGGCGCGGCACTGACCGCACCGTTCTGCGGTTGCGGCCCTTCGATCGGCACCACCGGATGATTGGCGACGAACGGCGCCAGGTGCGCACGCACGCCAATCGGCCCCATACCCGGCCCGCCTCCGCCGTGGGGAATGCAGAAGGTCTTGTGCAGGTTCATGTGCGACACGTCGGCACCGATGTCCGCAGGCCGCGCCAGCCCGACCTGAGCGTTGAGGTTGGCGCCGTCCATGTACACCTGGCCGCCGTGCTTGTGGATAACTTCGCAGATTTCGCTGATGCCTTCCTCGTACACACCATGAGTCGACGGGTAGGTCGCCATCAGGCACGACAACTTGCCCCCGGCCTCGGACGCCTTGGCTTTCAAGTCCTCCAGATCGACGTTGCCGGCGTCGTCACACTCGACAATCACCACGCGCATCCCGGCCATCTGCGCCGAGGCCGGGTTGGTGCCGTGGGCCGAAGAAGGAATCAGGCAGATATCCCGCCCGCCCTGCTGGCGGCTCTCGTGGTATTTGCGGATCGCCAGCAGCCCGGCGTACTCGCCCTGGGCGCCGGAGTTGGGCTGCATGCAGATTGCATCGAACCCGGTAATCGCGCACAGCCAGCGCTCCAGCTCCTCGATCATCAGCGTGTAACCGACAGCCTGCTCCCGGGGCACGAACGGGTGCAGGTTGGCGAATTGCGGCCAGGTGATCGGGATCATTTCGCTGGTGGCGTTGAGTTTCATGGTGCAAGAGCCCAGCGGGATCATCGACTGGTTGAGCGCCAGATCCTTGTTCTCCAACTGCTTGAGGTAGCGCAGCATCTCGGTTTCGCTGTGGTGAGCGTTGAACACCGGGTGGCGCAGGTAAGGCGTGCTGCGCTGCAGCGCCTCGGGAATGCCGGAGGTCAGCGTTTCGGCGTCGAGCTCATCGACGCTCAACCCGTGATCGGCGCCCAGCAGCACATCGAACAGTCTGGCCACGGTGTTTTCATCACAGGCCTCGTCGAGGCTCAGACCGAGTTGGCCACGACCGAGGATGCGCAGGTTGATCTGCGCGGACTGGGCACTTTCGATGATCGCGGTTTGCGCCCCGCCCACGTCCAGCGTGAGGGTGTCGAAGAAATATTGGTTGAGGCGCTGGATGCCGTGGCGTTCAAGCCCGGCGGCGAGAATGCAGGTCAGCCGGTGCACGCGCTGGGCGATTCGTTTCAGCCCCTCCGGGCCGTGATAGACCGCATAGAAACTGGCGATGTTGGCCAGCAACACCTGGGCGGTGCAGATGTTCGAATTGGCCTTCTCCCGGCGAATATGCTGCTCGCGGGTTTGCAGGGCCATGCGCAACGCCACGTTGCCACGGGCATCTTTCGACACGCCGATGATCCGCCCGGGAATTGCCCGTTTGTATTCCTCGCGGCTGGCGAAAAACGCCGCGTGCGGGCCGCCGTAACCCATTGGCACACCGAAGCGCTGGGATGAACCGAACACCACGTCGGCCCCCAGTTCGCCCGGCGGGGTCAGCAGCAACAGACTCAGCAGATCGGCCGCCACGCAGGCCAGCGCCTGCTGCGCGTGCAGGTGATCGATCAGTGGCCGCAGGTCGCGGATCTCGCCGTGGGTGTCGGGGTATTGCAGCAGTGCGCCGAACACCTGGTGCTGCTTCAAGTTATCCACAGCGTCGACGATCAGCTGAAAGCCGAAGCCTTCGGCGCGGGTCTGCACCACGGAAATGGTCTGGGGATGACAGTTTTCGTCGACGAAGAACAGATTGCTTTTCGACTTCGCCACGCGCTTGGCCAGGGCCATGGCTTCCGCCGCAGCGGTGGCTTCATCAAGCAGGGAGGCGTTGGCCAGTTCCAGACCGGTGAGGTCGATGGTCAGTTGCTGAAAGTTGAGCAACGCTTCGAGCCGGCCCTGGGCGATTTCCGGTTGGTAAGGCGTGTAAGCCGTGTACCAACCGGGATTTTCCAGCACGTTGCGCAGGATGACGGTCGGGGTCAGAGTGCCGTGGTAGCCCATGCCGATCAGGCTGGTCCAGACCTGATTCTGTTCGGCATAACCACGCAGTTTGGCCAGCGCTGCCTGTTCGTCCAGCGCCGGCGGCAGGTCCAGCTCGCGGTTGAGGCGAATGCCCGGCGGCACGGTCTGTTCGATCAGCTCGACCCGGCTGCCGAGGCCGAGGCTGTCGAGCATCGCCTGTTGCTCGGCGGCATCGGGGCCGAGGTGGCGGCGCAGAAAGGCATGGGGATCGCGTAACTGGCTCAAGGATGGCAACTGGGACATGACGGGCTCTCTCTTGGCTGGCGGCTCGGCGTCAATGCAACACGGTCAAACCAGCATAGCAGCCACCCCGACGGCCAAAGTCCCGGGCAGAAAAAAGCCCCGACGGGTCGGGGCTTTGGGGTCTCGCCTGCAGCTTATTCGCCGATGGCAGCCTTGTAGCCGGCAGCATCGAGCAGCTTGTCCAGCTCGGCCTTGTCGCTTGGCTTGAGCTTGAAGATCCACGCGGCGTACGGATCGTTGTTCAGCTCTTCCGGCGCGTTGGCCAGGTCTTCGTTGACGGCAATCACTTCGCCACCGACCGGGGAATAGATGTCGGAAGCAGCCTTTACCGACTCGACGACACCGGCAGCATCACCGGCGGCGAACACCTTGCCCACTTCTGCCAGCTCGACAAACACCACATCACCCAACGCTTCCTGGGCGTGATCGCTGATGCCCACGGTGACGGTGCCGTCGGCTTCCAGACGCGCCCATTCATGACTTTCGGCAAAACGCAGTTCAGCTGGGATGTTGCTCATGCTCGGTGTCCTCAAGAAATTGTCAGCGGTCGTGCCCGCCGGAAAAGGTTTAGATCAAGGTTTTGCCGTGACGGACAAAGGTCGGTTTGACCACACGTACCGGATACCACTTGCCACGGATTTCCACTTCGGCGCGGTCGGCAGTCGCCATCGGTACACGCGCCAGGGCAATCGACTTGCTAAGCGTAGGAGAGAAACTACCACTGGTGATCTCCCCTTCGCCAACATCAGCGATACGAACCACCTGATGCGCCCGCAAAACCCCGCGTTCCTCAAGCACCAGGCCGACCAGTTTGTGCTGCACGCCGGCGGTTTTTTCCGCTTCCAGCGCGTCGCGACCGATGAAGCGGCGCGTGGCCGGTTCCCAGGCGATACTCCAGGCCATGTTCGAGGCCAGGGGCGAAACGTCCTGGTGGATGTCCTGACCGTAGAGGTTCATGCCGGCTTCGACCCGCAGCGTGTCGCGGGCACCAAGGCCGATGGGGGAAATGCCGGCGCCCACCAGATCGTTGAAGAATCCGGGGGCCTGATCGGCTGGCAGGGCGATTTCCAGACCGTCCTCACCGGTGTAACCCGTGCGCGCGATGAACCAGTCGCCGTCGATGTGACCTTCGAAAGGCTTGAGCATCTGGATCAGGTTGGCGCGGGACTGGGTCACCAGTTCGGCAATCTTGTGCCGGGCATGGGGGCCTTGAATGGCGAGCATCGCCAGCTCGGAGCGTTCGTGCATATGCACATCGAAGCTGCCCAGCTGTGCCTGCATCCAGGCCAGGTCCTGATCGCGGGTGGAGGCGTTGACCACCAGACGATAACCGTCTTCGAGGCGGTAGACGATCATGTCGTCGACGATGCCGCCGCGCTCGTTGAGCATGGTGCTGTACAACGCACGGCCTGGGCTGTGCAGGCGTTCGACGTCATTGGCCAGCAAATGCTGGAGCCAGGCCTTGGCCTGGGGGCCGGTGACATCGATCACGGTCATGTGGGAAACATCGAACACCCCGCAATCGCGGCGCACCTGATGGTGTTCCTCGACCTGCGAGCCGTAATGCAGGGGCATGTCCCAACCGCCAAAATCGACCATCTTCGCGCCGAGGGCGAGATGCAGGTCATACAGAGGCGTACGCTGTCCCATGGGTTTCTCCTTCCGGGCGTGGCGAAGGTGCGGAGCGCTGCTGCACGGATCGGAAAGCCCTGTAAAAAAGGGCTTTCAGCCGATTTCAGCGACAGGGTCTGTCAGACGGACCGCACCGAATGCCGCGCATTGTAGCCGCATGATTCAGGACTGACGACTAAGTGTTTCTGTGCGCCGAGCGCCGGATCAAACCGATAACCGGCAACAGACCGACCAATACCAGGGTCAGCGCCGGCAACGACGCCCTCGCCCATTCGCCTTCGCTGGTCATTTCGAAGATCCGCACCGCCAGCGTGTCCCAGCCAAACGGGCGCATCAGCAGGGTTGCGGGCATTTCCTTGAGCACATCGACGAACACCAGCAACGCGGCGCTGAGCGTGCCGGGCAGCAACAGCGGCAGATACACTTTGAAAAACAGTCGCGGCCCGCTGACGCCCAGGCTACGTGCCGCTTCAGGCAAAGATGGCCGTATACGCGCCAGACTGCTTTCTAGCGGACCATAGGCCACCGCCACGAACCGCACCAGATACGCCAACAGCAACGCCGCCAGACTGCCCAGCAGCAGCGGTTTGCCCGCACCGCCAAGCCAGCCGGACAGCGGAATCACCAGCTCCCGATCCAGATAACTGAACGCGAGCATGATCGACACCGCCAGCACCGAACCCGGCAAGGCATAACCGAGATTGGCCAGACCGACCGCAGAATTGATCGCCCGGGTAGGCGCCAGACGCCGGGCGAAGGCCAGCAACATCGCCACGCTGACCGTGATCAACGCCGCCATGCCGCCCAGATACAACGTGTGGAGAATCAGCCCGGCGTAGCGCTCATCCAGATCGAATCGCCCGCGCTGCCAGAACCAGACCACCAGTTGCAGCACCGGAATGACAAACGCACAGGCGAACACCAGACCGCACCAACCGGTCGCCGCCCAGGCCTTGGGCCCGCGCAGGTGATACAGCGCCTTGACCCGTGGTCGCTCGTTGCTCGCCCGATTGGCGCCGCGCGCGCGACGTTCGCCGTACAGCACCAGCATCACCACCAGCAGCAACAGGCTGGCCAGTTGCGCAGCACTAGGCAGGCTGAAGAAGCCGTACCAGGTCTTGTATATCGCGGTGGTGAAGGTGTCGAAATTGAACACCGACACCGCGCCGAAATCCGCCAGGGTTTCCATCAGTGCCAGCGCCACGCCGGCACCGATGGCCGGCCGCGCCATCGGCAATGCCACACGCCAGAATGCTTGCCACGGCGACTGCCCGAGCACCCGCGCGGCTTCCATCAGTCCTTTGCCTTGCGCCAGGAACGCGGTGCGCGCCAGCAGGTAGACGTAGGGATAAAACACCAGCACCAGCACCAGAATCACCCCGCCGGTGGAGCGCACTCGCGGCAGGCGCAGGCCGGTGCCGAACCATTCGCGCAGCAGGGTTTGCACGGGGCCCGCGAAGTCCAGCAGGCCGACGAACACGAACGCCAGCACGTAGGCCGGGATTGCGAATGGCAGCATCAGCGCCCAGTCGAGCCAGCGGCGGCCGGGGAATTCGCAGAGGCTGGTGAGCCAGGCGAGGCTTACGCCGATCAGCGTTACACCGATGCCTACGCCGAGGACCAGCGTCAGTGTGTTGCCCAGCAGACGCGGCATCTGGGTTTCCCACAGGTGCGACCAGATCTGGTGGTCGATGGTTTGCCATGAGAGCAGGAGCACGCTGAGGGGGAGCAGCACCAACGCGGCGATGGCGAAGACGATGGGGTACCAGCGGCGTTGGGCGGGGTGGGCCAAGGAAACAGTCTCGTTCAAATGATTGTGCCCACGCTCTGCGTGGGCACACATTCTGTGACGCTCCGCGTCACGCTGTCGATGATGCGACGCAGAGCGTCGAGGGCTGCATTCCCCCGCAGAGCGTGGGAACGATCAAACAGTGCTGTCAGGAATGACTCAATTCCAACCCGCCCGATCCATCATCCGGATCGCTTCAGCCTGGCGCTTGCCCGCCACTTCAACCGGCAACGTATCAGCCACGAACTGCCCCCACGCCGCCACTTCTTCCGAAGGCTTCACCGCCGGATTCGCCGGAAACTCCTGGTTCACGTCGGCAAAGATCTTCTGCGCTTCAGGCGTGGTCATCCACTCCACCAGTGCCTTGGCGGCTTCCGGATGCGGCGCATGTTTGGTCAGGCCGATGCCCGACAGGTTGACGTGCACACCGCGATCCGCCTGATTCGGCCAGAACAGTTTTACCGGCAGTTCCGGCTTCTGCTTGTGCAGGCGGCCGTAATAGTAGGTGTTGACGATGCCGACGTCACACTGGCCGGCATTGATCGCTTCCAGCACCGCGACGTCGTCGGAGAACACGTCGGTGGACAGGTTGTTGACCCAGCCCTTGAGGATCTGCTCGGTCTTCTCGGCGCCATGCACTTCGATCATGGTGGCGGTCAGCGACTGGTTGTAGACCTTCTTCGCCGTGCGCAGGCACAGGCGGCCTTCCCAGTTCTTGTCGGCCAGTGCTTCGTAGGTGGTCAGTTCGCCCGGTTTTACTCGTTCGGTGGAATAGGCGATGGTCCGCGCGCGCAGGCTCAGGCCGGTCCAGGCGTGGCTGGACGAGCGATATTGCAGAGGAATGTTGGCGTCGATGGTTTTCGAGGTGAACGGCTGAAGAATGCCCATCTGCTCGGCCTGCCAGAGGTTGCCGGCATCGACGGTCAGCAGCAGGTCGGCGGTAGCGTTCTCGCCCTCGGCCTTGATCCGCTGCATCAGCGGCGCTTCCTTGTCGGTGATGAACTTGATCTTCACCCCGGTCTTGGCGGTGTAGGCATCGAACACTGGCTTGATCAGCTCATCGATACGCGAGGAGTAGACCACCACCTCGTCGGCGGCCTGGGCGGCAGTGTTGCCGATCAGGGTCAGGGCCAGTGCGGTCAGAACACGCTTGGATGCCAACATGGGAGCGGTCTCTCGGTCGGGAAAAGTGGCCCAAATGATAAGGACTCACATTTACCAGCTCAATCGAACACTTTCCCAAGGAGTTACCAGATGTTGCACGACATTCGTCAGGCCTTGGCCAGGGCCGGCAAGTCCCCGGTCAGCCCCAACGCTTCACGCACGAACAACGCCTTGGCCTCGGGCATCTGCTCGACGATTTTCAGCCCGGTATTACGCAACCAGCGCAGCGGCAACGGATCTGCCTGGAACAACCGCTCGAAGCCTTCCATCGCCGCCATCAGCGCCAGATTGTGCGGCATGCGCCGGCGTTCGTAGCGGCTCAGGACTTTCACGTCCGCCAGGCGTTCGCCGCGTTCATGCGCTTGCAACAGCACTTCGGCCAGCACCGCGGCGTCGAGAAAGCCGAGGTTCACGCCCTGCCCCGCCAACGGGTGAATGGTGTGTGCGGCATCGCCGATCAGTGCCAGCCCTTCTGCCACGTAGCGCTTGGCGTGGCGTTGACGCAGCGGCACGCACAGGCGTGAGTCGGCGCTGATGACGTCGCCAAGGCAACCTTCGAAAGCGCGTTCGAGTTCACGGCAGAAATCCGCCTCATCCAGCGCCATCAGCCGTTCGGCTTCGCTTGGCGTGGTCGACCAGACGATCGAGCACCAGTCCTGCTGACCGTCACGCTCCAGCGGCAAAAACGCCAGCGGCCCGTGATCGGTGAAGCGCTGCCACGCGGTCATGCGGTGCGGTTTGCTGCTGCGCACGCTGGTGACGATGGCGTGATGCAGATAATCCCACTCGCGAGTGGCAACGCCGGTCAGACGGCGCACAGCGGAATTGGCACCGTCCGCCGCGATCACCAGCGGCGCACGCAAGGTGCGGCCATCGGCCAGGGTCAGCAGCCAGTCGTCACCGGAACGGCGCATCTGCTCCAGTCGCGCGTTGGCCAGCAGACCCATATCGCAATCGTGCAGACGGTCGAGCAAGGCATCCTGCACCACGCGGTTTTCGACGATATGGCCGAGCACATCGGCGTGCACGCTGCTGGCCGAGAAATGGATCTGGCCGGTGCCGCTGCCGTCCCAGACGTGCATGTCGGTGTAAGGGCTGCTGCGTCGGTTGACGATGCCATCCCACACGCCGAGGCGATCGAGGATCCGCTGGCTGGCCGCCGACAGTGCGCTCACCCGTGGCTCGAACGGTGCGTCGCCATTGAAGGGTTTGACGCTCAACGGACTGCCGTCGAGCAGCAGCACTTCCAGCCCGCTGCCCTGCAACGCCAGCGCCAGGGCGCTGCCGACCATTCCGGCTCCGACAATCAGCACATCCGCGCGCATTTCCATGCTTTAAGCCTGTCTCGCTGGCGGCTTGAGCCGCACGTAAAGGGTTTTACCGACCCGCGCCACCAGATTGCCGGCGCCGTCATGAATGTCGACCTGCAACTGCGGCAGGTATTTCTCGCCACTGGCGGTCTGCCGACGGATCTCGTCGAGCAGGGTGTCGTCGATGTTGAACCGGGCGAACACCGGGCCCTTGCCCGGCGATATGAAATCAATGTCGGCGGCCTTGTCCCAGACGATGTACCGCGAGCCGAGGTTCTCCATGAGCATCAACATGAAGAACGGATCGACCATCGAATACAGACTGCCGCCGAACTGGGTGCCGACGTAATTGCGGTTGTACCAGCCCAGGCCCATCGAGACCTGAATGTCACGAAAGTCATCGCTGATGTGCTGCACCCGGACACCGGCGCCGAAGTACGGCGGGTAGAACGTCATGATCCAGCGCATCAGCCGCGCCTTGCCAAACCGTTTGATCAGCCACTCACGCATCCGGCCGCGTCCCCAGCCCCATGGCCTGACGGGCGAACCAGCGCTTGGCCGGCGGCAGCAGATCGAGGCCGAGCAGGCCGATGTTGCGCCCCAGCGACACCAGCGGCTGGGTGCTGCCGAACAGGCGCGTGACCTGATCGGAGAAACCCACGGTGAGATCCTGATCGAGACGCTGACGCTCGCGATAGGCCTGCAGCGTGGCGAAATCCCCCAGCGGTTTGTCGCTGGCCAGCAGCGCGGCGGCCAAGGCATCGGCATCGCGCAGGGACAGGTTGAAACCCTGCCCGGCAATCGGGTGCAGGCTGTGGGCGGCGTTGCCGAGAACGGCCAGATGCGAACGCACCTGCTCTTCGGCTTCCACCAGCGACAGCGGATACAGATGCCGCGCGCCAACTTGTTTCAACGTACCGAGACGGTAGCCGAACACACCTTGCAGCTCGCTGAGGAAATCACGTTCGCTCAGGTCGGCCAGACGTTGCGCGTCCATGCCCAGACGGGTCCAGACCAGCGCGCAGCGGTTTTCCGGCAGCGGCAGCAGCGCCATCGGGCCTTCGTCGGTGAAGCGCTCGAAGGCCATGCCGTTGTGCGCTTCGCTCGGCGTGATGTTGGCGATCAGCGCGCTCTGGTTATACGGACGCTTGCGTACGTTAATGCCCAGTTGCTCGCGCAGACCGGAACGGCCGCCATCGGCGAGCACCGCCAGATCACACTCGACCGTGGTTTCGTCGTTGAGGGTCAGGCGATAGCCGTCGGGCAGCGGCTCCATGCGGGAAACTTCCGCCGGGCAGCGCCAACTGATCACGTCTTTGTCGAGGTGCTGCCAAAGGCACTGGCCGAGCCAGGCGTTTTCAACGACATAGCCGAGCGCCGGAACGCCCTCTTCCATCGCCGAAAGTCGGGCGGTGGAGAAACGACCACGGTCGGATACATGAATCTGCTTGATCGGCTCGGCGCGGCGGGAGATTTCCTGCCACACGCCCAGCCGCTGATAAATCTGCCGCGAGCCGAAGGACAGCGCCGAGGAGCGCGCGTCGTAGCTTGGCTGCCAGCTGTCACCGGGGGCGAACGGTTCGATCAGCACGATCTTCCAGCCACGGGCCTTGGCCCCGGCCTGCAAGGCCAACGCCAGACTGGCGCCGACCAGACCGCCACCGATGATTGCCAGATTGACCCGACTCATGCCGCGCAGGTCCGTGCTTGCGCCATCAGGGCTTCGATCTCGGCGACGGTTTTCGGCACGCCGCCGGTCAGGATTTCACAACCGCTCTTGGTCACTACCACGTCATCCTCGATGCGCACGCCAATGCCGCGCCATTTCTTCGCTACGTTCTGATTGTCCGGGGCGATGTAGATGCCCGGCTCCACGGTCAGCGCCATGCCGACTTCCAGCACTCGCCATTCGCCGCCGACCTTGTACTCGCCGACGTCATGCACATCCATCCCGAGCCAGTGGCCGGCGCGATGCATGTAAAACGCCTTGTAGGCCTCGGAAGCGATCAACTCGTCGACTTCGCCCTGCAATAGCCCCAGCTTCACCAGCCCGGTGGTGATGACCCGAACCGTGGCTTCGTGCGCCTGGTTCCAGTGTTTGTTCGGGGCGATTTCGGCGAACGCGGCTTCCTGCGAGGCCAGCACCAGTTCGTAGATCGCTTTCTGTTCAGCGGAAAACTTGCCGTTGACCGGCCAGGTGCGGGTGATGTCGCTGGCGTAGCAATCGATCTCGCAACCGGCGTCGATCAACACCAGATCGCCGTCCTTGAGCAGCGCGTCATTCTGCTGGTAATGCAGGATGCAGCTGTTGCGCCCAGCGGCGACGATCGAACCGTAGGCGGGCATTTTCGCCCCGCCCTTGCGGAATTCGTAATCCAGTTCGGCTTCGAGGCTGTACTCGTACAGCCCGGCACGGCTGGCCTGCATCGCCCGGATGTGGGCCTGGGCGGAAATCCGCGCGGCCTCGCGCATCACCTTCACTTCTGCCGCCGATTTATACAGGCGCATGTCGTGCAGCAGGTGATCCAGGGCAACGAATTCGTTCGGCGGCTGGGCGCCGAGGTGCGCCTTGGAGCGGATCACGTTGATCCAGTCCATCAGGTGGCGGTCGAATTCCGGGTTGCTGCCCATCGCCGAATACACCCGGTCGCGGCCTTCGATCAGGCCCGGCAGAATGTCGTCGATGTCGGTAATCGGGAAGGCGTCGTCGGCGCCGAAATCGCGGATCGCGCCTTCCTGGCCGGCGCGCAGGCCGTCCCAGAGTTCGCGCTCGGCGTTGCGTTCACGGCAGAACAGCACGTACTCGCCGTGTTCGCGACCGGGCATCAGGACGATGACCGCCTGTGGCTCGGGGAAACCGCTCAGGTACTGGAAGTCGCTGTCCTGACGATAGACATGCTCGACGTCGCGGTTGCGAATGGCGACCGCGGCGGCAGGCAGGATCGCGATGCTGTTGGGTTCCATCTGCGCCATCAGCGCCTTGCGGCGCCGGGCGTATTCCGCTTTCGGGATATGGATCATGGGCAGATGGCTTTCCCTGGCACGCGATCAGTGCAGCGACGGCTTGGCCGCTGGCGGCATGTCGGCCTTTTTGGTTTCGGAGAACAGCAGCAGCGGAGCGACACGCAGGTACTCCATGACTTCCATATAGTCGCTTTCGCCGTCTTCGGATTCTTCCAGTGCGTCTTGCACCTGGGAGATCGCTGCCAAATCCTGCAACACTTCGGTGGCTTCGGTGCTCAGCATGCTGCTGTCGCGGCAGTTCAGGCCGAAACCGGTGAGGAAGCCCTGACACCATTCGCCCAGTGCGGCGGCGCGCTCGGCCAGTGGCGCGTCATCGTTCGGCAGTAGCAGAACCACGGTGACGTCATCGCCGGTGAGTTCGCTCTTGACCATCTCCTGCAGACCGATCAGCGCGTTGCGGACGTTGTCCTGCGGCTCGCTTTCGAGCAGCTCGGCGGCATCGATCAGCCACTCTTCGGCATTGAAGCCGGCGCCGGCGCAACTGCGGCCCAGCAACAGGCCGTGCAGTTCGGCAGGCGAAACGGAATGACCGCTGGAGTTCAGCAGGGTGGCAAAGCCTTGGTACGGGGAATTCTGAATGGGCATGGGCAGCTAGGCGCCAGACGGCGCTATGTCTAGAATGAAGGCCTTGTATCCTACATCGACAGACTCGCCAAGACCATTAAAGGCTGTCCGCCAGCCAAACCCATCAGACCGAATCAGTGGACACAATGGAAGACACCGACCTGCAAGCGCTGATGGCCAGACTCGAACTGCTGATTACCCGAGTCGAGCAACTAAAGAGTCAAAATGCACTCTTACTTGCTCAGGAAAAGACCTGGCGCGAGGAACGCGCGCACCTCATTGAAAAAAACGAAATCGCCCGGCGTAAGGTCGAATCGATGATTTCGCGCCTCAAGGCCCTGGAGCAAGACTCATGAGTTCAAGCAATAGCGTTACCGTGCAGATCCTCGACAAAGAGTATTCGATCATCTGTCCCCAGGAAGAGCGCAGCAATCTGATCAGCGCCGCCCGCTACCTGGACGGCAAGATGCGCGAGATCCGCAGCAGCGGCAAAGTCATCGGCGCCGACCGCATCGCCGTGATGGCCGCGCTGAACATCACCCACGATCTCTTGCACAAAGAAGAGCGCCCGGACATCCAGGCCAGCGGTTCGACCCGTGAACAGGTGCGAGACTTGCTCGATCGTGTCGATCTGGTGCTGGCCGACGATCCGGACATCAGCAAGGGCTGATTCGCCAGGCCGCTTGAGTTATACTCGCCGCACTCCCTGGGGTGCTTGCCAGTTGACGATGTCCCTGAGCCGATTTGCACTACCCTGGGGGTTGCACGTTGGGCTGGTGTGCATGTCCGCCAGACGGAAAGCCTTAAAGCCTACTGCATCCTCCACCTTGAACTCTCGGGTTCAAGGGCTAAGTCGACAGCGGCTCATCCGGGGAGCCTGATTCGAATCCGATGCCGGTGAATGCCGGCATCGGATTTTTTATGCGTACGTTTTCGTCCCACCCTGCCGAAGCCGAACCATGACCGAACCCGCGTTGTTGCCCCGCCCCCAACTGCGCCGCCTGCTGCGCAAGGCCCGCCGCTCGCTGACGCGAAGCGAACAACGCGAGGCCGCCGAAGGCCTGTACAAGCAGTTGGCACAAGACCCGCACTTTCGCCGGGCGAAACACATTTCCCTGTACCTGCCCACCGACGGTGAAATCGACCCGCGCCTGTTGCTGCGCGCGGCCCAGCGTCGGGGCAAGAAAACCTACCTGCCGGTGCTCAGTGCCTGGCCACGGACCAAAATGGTCTTTCAGCAGATCCGTCCCGGCGAAAAACTCAAACCCAACCGCTTCCGCATCCTTGAGCCGCGCGCCAATATGGCCCGTCAACGCAAGGTCTGGGCGCTGGATCTGGTGCTGTTGCCACTGGTGGGATTCGACGATGTCGGCGGACGCCTGGGCATGGGCGGCGGATTCTACGATCGCAGTCTGGCGTATCTGGCCCGACGCCAGAACTGGCGCAAGCCGACGCTGTTGGGGCTGGCCCATGAATGTCAGAAAGTCGAACGTCTCGCGCAAGCGAGCTGGGATGTACCGTTGCAGGGAACGGTGACAGACAAGGCGTGGTATTTCGCGGGATAGACGCCGCGCGGATCAGCGGCGTCGAGAAGGCAGTTTCAGCGTTTGAAGGCTGTCGACTGTTGTACTTGTTGCGCTACTTCAATCGGTGCATCGGCCTTGTTGGCCCACAGACTTTGCGCATAACCGGTGGTCACGACGCCCAGACCGAACAAAATCACCAAAGTCCACAGCAAATCCGGTTTGCGTTTCATCGATTGCCCCCCTCAAGGCACATCATCACGATGACAGCAGCGGTTTCCATTCGTAGGCCGTGCAGCAGCGTCAAGCTTTAAAGGCCGGCATTTTGCGACAACGTGAACCTCTGCGCAAATGCTGGCGTCAACCGACCGTCGGTTTGTCATAAAATTGCCGGACAACCTGCCCAATGACCGCTTGAGGAGCAAAAACCATGGCCTACTGGCTGATGAAATCCGAGCCCGACGAACTCTCGATCAAGGGCCTGGAAAAGCTCGGCAAAGCGCGCTGGGACGGGGTTCGCAACTATCAGGCACGCAATTTCCTGCGGGCCATGGCAGTGGGGGACCAGTTCTTTTTCTACCATTCCAGCTGCCCGGAGCCGGGGATTGCCGGAATCGGCAAAATAATCGAAGCCGCGTACCCGGATCCCACCGCACTGGAACCGGAAAGCCATTACTTCGATCCGAAAGCCACGCCGGAGAAGAATGCCTGGAGCGCGATTGATGTCGCCCACGTCGAAACTTTCAGCCGGGTCTTGAAGCTGGATTACCTGAAACAGCAGACCGCGCTGGCCGAGATGCCGCTGGTGCAAAAGGGTTCGCGACTGTCGGTGATGCCGGTGACGGCCGAGCAGTGGGCGGCGGTGATCGCGCTCAAACCCTGAGTCATTTGTCGCCTGACAAAATGCCATCGCTGGCAAGCCAGCGATGGGGACCGCCCGGACAACGAATGTCTTATTGAATGATCAGGTTGTTGAACAACAGATCTTCAACCACCGGCTTGCCGGTCTCGTCATTCATCACTTGCTGGGTCTGCTTCAAGGCTTCCTGACGCAGTTTTTCCTTGCCTTCGATGCTGCCCATCGCATCGGTGGTCTGCTGGGTGAACAGCGCCACCAGTTGATTGCGGATCAGCGGCTCGTTGGCCTTGACCAGTTTGGTCGCCTCTTCACCGGTCACCCGCAGTGCCACGTCGGCCTTATAGACCTTGAGCTTCGGGGTGCCATCGAGCCCGTAGTTGCCCACAAACGGCGGGCTCAGGGTGATGTAGTTGACCTTCGGCGCCTCGCCTTCTTTGGCTTCTTCGGCCAGCGCTGCCACAGGCAGAGACAGGGCCAGCAACAACATGATCCACGCTTTCACAATTCGCTCCTTATCCGGTTTGCGGCCTAGCATAACGACCCGCCGCGCAAGCACAAGCTTATGGCGGACTATCAGGGCCGGGCATGCTCGTTGACCCGTTGACTGCCACACCTACACTTATCGGCCATCACTCCCAAAGGAATAGCCCTGATGAAAGCCGTGCTGTGCAAAGCCTTCGGCCCTGCCGAATCGCTGGTGCTGGAGGACGTCGCCAGTCCTGTCGCCAAAAAGAACGAAATCCTGCTGGACGTGCACGCCGCCGGGGTCAATTTCCCGGACACGCTGATCATCGAGGGCAAATACCAGTTCAAGCCGCCCTTCCCGTTCTCGCCGGGTGGCGAAGCTTCCGGTGTGGTCAGCGAAGTGGGTGAAAAGATCAGTCACCTGAAGGTCGGCGACCGGGTCATGGCCCTGACCGGCTGGGGCAGCTTCGCCGAGCAGGTCGCGGTCCCGGGCTATAACGTGCTGCCGATCCCGCCGTCGATGGATTTCAACACCGCCGCCGCCTTCAGCATGACCTACGGCACGTCGATGCACGCCCTCAAACAGCGCGGCAACCTGCAACCGGGTGAAACCCTGCTGGTGCTCGGTGCTTCTGGCGGTGTTGGCCTGGCCGCCGTGGAAATCGGCAAAGCCATGGGCGCCCGGGTGATCGCCGCTGCCAGCAGCGCGGAAAAACTCGCCGTCGCCAAGGCTGCCGGAGCCGACGAACTGATCAACTACAGCGAAACCAGCCTCAAGGACGAGATCAAGCGCCTGACCGACGGCCAGGGCGCCGACGTGATCTACGACCCGGTCGGCGGCGACCTGTTCGATCAAGCCATCCGCGCCATCGCCTGGAACGGCCGCCTGCTGGTGGTCGGTTTCGCCAGCGGCCGCATTCCCGAACTGCCGGTCAACCTCGCCCTGCTCAAGGGCGCCGCGGTACTCGGCGTGTTCTGGGGCTCCTTCGCCCAGCGCCAGCCGCAGGACAACGCGGCGAACTTCCAGCAACTGTTCGGCTGGTTTGCCGAGGGCAAGCTGAAGCCGCTGGTGTCACAGGTCTATCCGCTGGGCAATGCCGCGCAGGCGATCAATGATCTCGGGCAGCGCAAGGCTGTCGGGAAAGTCGTAGTGCAAGTGCGCTGAGCTGATCGGGCGATCCGGAATTGATGGCCACTTCCGGATCGCTCTTCAGAGCACTCCAGCCCTACATCAAACTGCGAATATCCTCCGGCAACAGGCTCATGTACGTCCGGACCGGGCTGCTACGGCAACTCCTTACAATCGATGGAATCCGCTTGTTCAGTCTGGCGATCATCGCCAGCCGCTGTTCGTCCGGCAGCTGCGCTTTGTGGAACACATTGGAAAGGTAGGCCCTGGTGTAAACGAACACCTTGGTATCGATCCATGATTGCTCCGCAATGTTGCCGAGGTATTCGTTCAAGGTGCGGCACTTCAAGGCTTTCAGTTGCTGGTTGATGTGGATGGGTTGATCCAGATCCAGCCTGAATACCATCGGTGCGAAGACCCGCGTCTGTGCCGGTTTGTCGCCCTCGACGATCCACGGTTTGAAACGCCATTGCTCGACAGCCGCCCTGACCGCTTCGATCAGCTCCGGATGGCTGCTTGGCGCAAAGCTGATCCTGTCGACTGAACCGTCGGCATGGACGGTGAACTCGGCGCCCACTTCACCGACCACGCCAGCCCTGAAAAGCCCTCGCGGATAGACCGGCCTCGGGTTGTTTTCCGGAATCAGCAGCACCTCTGACGCCCACGCGCCTCCCGATGCCATCAGCAAAAACAGCAACACACACCACCGCATGAGCCCTCCCCCTTTACCGCTCGAATGCCCGATTGGCACCATCAAAAGGGTAGAGCCCGGCAGCTTGAAACAGAACGCCGCGCCTTCTGCATTGTTCGCAGGACATTTCCCAAACCTGCGCCCTACAAAGCCCTGAAACTCGGCAGGAAGACGCCGAAGTAACCTTTCCCACAACGCCCCGCACTTATATCTGAGCGACATGTTCATAAAGGAACGCGCGACTTCCAACATTTCCGCTGTTTTGCCGATGGGAAGCGGTGCTATTTTCGGTAACGAAACTGTAACATTCGCATCCGCAGTCAAAACAAGAAATCTGGAGCTCTTGAATGTTTGCTTTCTTTCGTCCTGCCGCACATCAGGCTCCATTGCCTGAAGAAAAAATCGACAGCACCTACCGACGCCTGCGTTGGCAGATCTTCGCCGGCATCTTCTTTGGCTACGCGGGTTACTACCTGCTGCGCAAGAACTTCTCGCTGGCCATGCCGTACCTGATCGACGAAGGCTATAGCCGTGGTGATCTGGGTCTGGCGATGTCGGCCATCGCCATTGCCTACGGTCTGTCCAAGTTCCTCATGGGCCTGGTGTCCGACCGCTCCAACCCGCGTTACTTCCTGCCATTCGGCCTGCTGGTATCGGCCGGGGTGATGTTCATTTTCGGTTTCGCGCCTTGGGCAACCTCCAGCGTGACCATGATGTTTATCTTGCTGTTCATCAACGGTTGGGCCCAGGGCATGGGCTGGCCGCCGAGCGGACGCACGATGGTGCACTGGTGGTCGCAGAAGGAACGTGGCGGCGTGGTATCGGTGTGGAACGTGGCGCATAACGTCGGTGGTGGTTTGATCGGCCCGCTGTTCCTGATCGGCATGGGCCTGTTCAACGACTGGCACGCGGCGTTCTACGTCCCGGCTGCCGTGGCCCTGGCGGTAGCGGTGTTCGCCTTCGTGACCATGCGCGATACCCCGCAATCGGTCGGCCTGCCGCCGATCGAGAAGTACAAGAACGACTACCCGGAAGGCTACGACGCCAGCCACGAAGACGAATTCAGTGCCAAGGAAATCTTCGTCAAATACGTGCTGCGCAACAAAATGCTCTGGTACATCGCCATGGCCAACGTCTTCGTTTACCTGTTGCGCTACGGCGTGCTGGACTGGGCGCCGACCTACCTGAAGGAAGCCAAGGGTTTCACCGTGGATAAAACCTCGTGGGCCTATTTCTTCTACGAGTGGGCGGGGATTCCCGGCACGCTGCTGTGCGGCTGGATGTCGGACAAGATCTTCCGTGGCAACCGTGGCCTGACCGGTATGGTGTTCATGGCCCTGGTGACCGTCGCGACCCTGGTGTACTGGCTGAACCCGGCCGGCAACCCGACCGTCGACATGATCGCGCTGTTCTCCATTGGCTTCCTGATCTACGGCCCGGTGATGCTGATCGGCCTGCAGGCACTGGAACTGGCACCGAAGAAAGCCGCCGGCACTGCCGCGGGCTTCACCGGTCTGTTCGGGTATCTGGGTGGTTCGGTCGCGGCCAGTGCAGCGATGGGCTACACCGTGGACCACTTCGGCTGGGATGGCGGTTTCGTGCTACTGGTGGGCGCTTGCCTGCTGTCGATGGCCTTCCTGGCCCCGACTCTGTGGCACAAGCAAGTCGCCAGTCAGAGCCGCGAAGCAGTCGCCTGATCGGCCTTTGACTTACAGCGCTTGAGCCGCGCCTCCAGATTCCGGTCTGGCATGGCGTGGCTGCGCAGGGCGTGGGCGGTCTGCTCGACATAATCGCGAGTGGTGCCGTAACGCCCGCAAGCGCTTTCGAACACCTGGCTCAGCACATGATCCGGCAAGTTGCCGGCATAGCTGGGCAGGTGTCGCTCCAATACGAATCCCAAGGCCTGAACCTGGCTGCCATCTTCGAGTCGGCAGTTGAGCCAGTGTGGCCGATAGGACGGGAACGGCATCTCGCGCTTCCATAATGCATACAGCGCGCTGTCCAGATTGTCTTCCGGCAACCGGTAGGCGAAGCCGCTGCACGAGCCGCCACGATCCAGACCAAAGACCAGTCCCGGCATTTCCGGCGTGCCGCGATGCTCGTGGGACCACAAGTACAAGCCACGGTGATAGCCATGCACGCGCCCACGCACCCGCTCCACGGCTGTGCATTCCGGCCGCCAGATCAGCGAACCGTAGGCGAACAGCCACACCGGCCCGCCCTTGTGGCGCGCCATGGTCGATTGCATGGAAGCGAGAAGTTGTTCGTGCGTCAGCTGCGGCCCAAGATCGAGCCGCGGAGGGTAAGCCAGGTTCAGAAAAGCGTTTTCAATGGCGCTCATGGCGAATAGCGTTCAGCTCCCCGCGGGTGAAGAATTACTTAATAGAACGCACCGCTGTAACAATAAGGCACATATGTTTTAAGGCAATTTGAGTGCCATGGCACAGTTCTTAATTGATTGCCTGATTGATATATAACCTACCGGCATTTATGCAATTACATAAATACCGATCGGCTATATGAAGAGTTATAACGAACTCAGGCGCGGGGTGCGTAAGCAAACACATCCGCACGCATCTGATGGGCATCCATCCCTGCTTCCACCAGCGCATCCAGCGTGCCGTAGACCATGGCCGGCGAGCCGCTGGCATAGACGTGCAGCGGTTTCAGATCAGGGAAATCCTCGCACACCGCCTCATGCAACATGCCACAGCGCCCTTCCCAGCCGCACTGGTCACTGACGACCTTGTGCAGGAACAGATTGGGCAACTTCAGCCATTCGTCCCAATGTTCGATTTCGTAGAAATCTTCCGGACGACGCACGCCCCAGTACAAGTGCACCGGATGCTTGAAGCCGCTGGCCCGGCAATGTTCGATCAGGCTATGGATCTGGCCCATGCCGGTGCCGGCGGCGATCAGCACCAGCGGCCCGTCCGGCAGTTCCGCCAGGTGGGTATCGCCGAATGGCAGTTCGACCCGCACCATCGGGTTGCGCGTGAGCTGATCGATCAGGTTCAGCGCACTGGATTCGCGCGCCAGCACATGGATTTCCAGATCGCGCCCGCCGTGGGGCGCCGAGGCCATGGAGAACGCCGACTTCTCGCCGTTCTCGCGCTCGATCATCAGATACTGGCCAGCGTGGTAGCGCGGCGGCTTGCCGGCTGGTGCCCGCAGGCGCACACGAAAGGTATCGCCACCGACGTCCCGGCATTCGATGACCTGACACGACACGCTGCGCACAGGCAGTTCTCCCAGCGCGAGCACGCCATCCCACAGCACGATGCAGTCTTCCAGCGGCTCTGCTATGCAAGTGTAGAACTCACCGTGGACGTGCACCTTGCCGGCCTGTTCGACCCGGCCTTCCACCAGCAGCGCCGCACACACATGGCAATTGCCGTTGCGGCAGCTTTGCGGGCATTCGTAGCCCAGGCGCCGCGCACCATCGAGAATCCGCTCTCCGGGCCGTATCTCGAGTACCGCTCCGGAGGGCTGCAGGGTTACACGCATCAATCTATTCCTAACTGATTCCAGATGGCATCGATCCGTTGGGTGACGGCGTCATCCTTGACGATGACGCGGCCCCACTCGCGAGTGGTTTCGCCCGGCCACTTATGGGTGGCGTCCAGGCCCATCTTCGAGCCGAGCCCCGACACCGGCGAGGCGAAGTCGAGGTAGTCGATCGGCGTGTTGTCGATCATCACCGTGTCGCGCTTGGGGTCCATGCGCGTGGTGATGGCCCAGATCACGTCGTTCCAGTCCCGCGCGTTGATGTCGTCGTCGGTGACGATAACGAACTTGGTGTACATGAACTGTCGCAAAAACGACCAGACACCCAGCATCACGCGCTTGGCATGCCCCGGATACGACTTCTTCATCGTCACCACGGCCATGCGGTACGAGCAGCCTTCCGGCGGCAGGTAGAAGTCGGTGATCTCCGGGAACTGCTTCTGCAGGATCGGTACGAACACTTCGTTCAGCGCCACGCCAAGAATCGCCGGCTCATCCGGCGGACGGCCAGTGTAGGTGCTGTGGTAGATCGGCTTGATCCGGTGGGTGATGCGCTCGACGGTGAACACCGGGAAGCTGTCGACTTCGTTGTAATAACCGGTGTGGTCGCCGTACGGGCCTTCATCGGCCATTTCGCCCGGATGGATCACGCCTTCAAGGATGATTTCTGCCGTGGCCGGCACTTGCAGGTCGTTGCCACGGCACTTCACCAGTTCCGTGCGGCTGTCGCGCAGCAGACCGGCGAAGGCGTATTCGGAGAGGCTGTCCGGCACCGGAGTAACGGCGCCGAGAATGGTCGCCGGATCCGCACCAAGGGCCACGGACACCGGGAACGGCTGACCCGGATGCTTCTCGCACCACTCTCGAAAGTCCAGCGCGCCGCCACGGTGGCTGAGCCAGCGCATGATGACCTTGTTGCGACCGATCACTTGCTGGCGGTAGATGCCGAGATTCTGCCGGTCCTTGTTCGGGCCCTTGGTGACGGTCAGGCCCCAGGTGATCAGCGGCGCCACGTCGCCCGGCCAGCAGGTCTGTACCGGCAGCATCGCCAGATCGACGTCGTCGCCTTCGATGACCACTTCCTGGCACGGCGCGTCTTTGACGACTTTCGGCGCCATCGCGATGATCTTGCGGAAGATCGGCAGCTTCGACCACGCGTCCTTCAAGCCCTTCGGCGGCTCCGGTTCCTTGAGAAACGCCAGCAGCTTGCCGATTTCGCGCAGTTCGCTGACCGACTCGGCGCCCATGCCCATGGCCACCCGCTCGGGAGTACCGAACAGGTTGCCGAGCACCGGGATGTCATAACCGGTCGGTTTCTCGAACAGCAGCGCCGGGCCCTTGGCCCGCAGCGTGCGGTCGCACACCTCGGTCATTTCCAGCACCGGCGAGACGGGAATCTGGATGCGTTTCAACTCTCCGCGCTGCTCAAGCTGCTGCACGAAATCCCGAAGATCCTTGAATTTCATTGACGATGGCACCCTCAAAATAGGCGTACATCCTACCTGCTCTGTCGGCCGCTGGCAGCTATCGTGGCTCTGCAAACAGCAATCAGTGTCTCCCGGAAGGTCGGGGCAGCCGAACCGTGGCAAAAAAAATGGCGCCCTCCAGGGGCGCCATTTTTCTGAACCGACCAGCGATGTTACTTGCGTTTCATCGACAGGAAGAATTCGTCGTTGGTCTTGGTCGTTTTCAGCTTGTCGACCAGGAACTCGATGGCGGCAACTTCATCCATCGGGTGCAGCAGTTTGCGCAGGATCCACATACGCTGCAGTTCGTCGTCGGCGGTCAGCAGCTCTTCGCGACGGGTACCGGACTTGTTGATGTTGATGGCCGGGAACACACGCTTCTCGGCGATACGACGGTCCAGTGGCAGCTCCATGTTGCCGGTGCCCTTGAACTCTTCGTAGATCACTTCGTCCATCTTCGAGCCGGTTTCAACCAGCGCGGTGGCGATGATGGTCAGCGAGCCGCCTTCTTCGATGTTGCGCGCAGCGCCGAAGAAACGCTTCGGTTTCTCCAGGGCGTGGGCATCGACACCACCGGTCAGCACCTTGCCGGAGCTCGGGATCACGGTGTTGTAGGCACGGGCCAGACGGGTGATGGAGTCGAGCAGGATCACCACGTCCTTCTTGTGTTCTACCAGGCGCTTGGCCTTCTCGATCACCATTTCAGCCACTTGCACGTGACGGGTCGGCGGCTCGTCGAAGGTCGAGGCAACCACTTCGCCGCGCACGGTGCGCTGCATTTCGGTCACTTCTTCCGGACGTTCGTCGATCAACAGCACGATCAGGTGAACTTCAGGGTTGTTACGGGCGATGTTCGCTGCGATGTTCTGCAGCATGATCGTTTTACCGGCTTTCGGCGGTGCAACGATCAGACCGCGCTGGCCTTTGCCGATCGGGGCGCACAGGTCGATCACACGACCGGTCAGGTCTTCGGTGGAACCGTTGCCGGCTTCCATCTTCATGCGCACGGTCGGGAACAGCGGGGTCAGGTTCTCGAAGAGAATCTTGTTCTTCGCGTTCTCAGGACGATCAAAGTTGATCGTGTCGACCTTGAGCAGGGCGAAATAACGCTCGCCTTCCTTCGGCGGGCGGATCTTGCCAACGATGGTGTCACCGGTGCGCAAGTTGAAACGGCGGATCTGGCTCGGCGAGACGTAGATGTCGTCAGGGCCGGCGAGGTAGGAAGCGTCAGCGGAGCGCAGGAAGCCGAAGCCGTCCTGGAGAATCTCCAGCACGCCATCACCGGAGATTTCCTCACCGCTTTTAGCGTGCTTTTTCAGCAGGGAGAAAATCACGTCCTGCTTGCGCGAACGGGCCATATTTTCTATGCCCATCTGTTCGGCCAATTCGAGCAGTTCGGTAATCGGCTTTTGCTTGAGTTCAGTCAGATTCATATAGGAATGACGTAATCATTTATGGAGGGGGGAAATTAAGCTTTTGGCTTAATGAGGCCGCGCCGCGGAGAAGGCGACAGGATCGCGTACTTATTCGAAAAGGAGTGCGTCGGCGACGGCTAGCAGGGGGCAGTGGAGAAACCAGTGCGGGGCCGAATGTATCACCTGAGTTTCGGAGCGTCTAGCCCTGAATACGCAAAAAGCCCCGCAATTTGCGGGGCTTTTTGAGGACAATCTTTACAGCGACGCTTAGATGTTGGCGTCGAGGAAAGCAGCCAGTTGCGACTTCGACAGAGCGCCGACCTTGGTCGCTTCAACGTTGCCGTTCTTGAACAGCATCAGGGTCGGAATACCACGTACGCCGTGCTTGGCAGGGGTTTCCTGGTTTTCGTCGATGTTCAGTTTGGCAACGGTCAGCTTGCCTTTGTAAGTCTCTGCAATCTCGTCCAGAACCGGAGCGATCATTTTGCAAGGGCCGCACCATTCAGCCCAGTAGTCGACCAGGACAGCGCCTTCGGCCTTGAGTACGTCGGCTTCGAAGCTAGCGTCGCTAACGTGTTTGATCAGATCGCTGCTCATGGAATTCTCCAGGTTGTAAGCAAAAAAACGTGGCCCATCATAGCCGCCCTTCCCTTGTTCAGGAAGCCGCAGATGATTGAGTCTTGCTATGGCACTCGATGAGTTTGGGTATAGCTCAAGTCACGCGCTGGCGGGGGCGATGAAGGAAATTCCGGTGCGCAGCGCCGCATTGCGCACGTGTTCCTGCATGGCTTTCTGCGCGGCAGCGGAAGCCCGGCGGGCCAGGGCGCGGAGGATCTTGCGGTGTTCCTGCCAGGTTTCCATGGCCCGTTCGGCGCGGATGAACGGTAGTTTCTGGCTCTCCAGAAAGATGTCGGCGCTGGCAGTGAGGATGCTCAGCATCGCCTGATTGCCGCTGGCCAGCAGGATCCGCCGGTGGAATTCGAAATCCAGTTTCGCCGCGGCCTCGAAGTCGCCGGCGCGCAGTTGTTCGCGCATGGCGGCGACATTGTCTTCCAGTTCGTCCAGATCAAAGGTGCTCAGCGTCACCGCCGCCAGACCGGCCGCGAACCCTTCCAGCGCATAGCGCAACTGAAAGATTTCCAGCGGCGAAGCCTGGGCTGCAAACGGCCAGGCCGGAGCGCCCTCGCCGCGCGGCAATTCCACCGGCGCCTGCACGAACACGCCCTTGCCCGGCTGAATGCTGACCACACCCAGCGCGCTTAAGGACGACAACGCCTCACGCAACGACGCGCGGCTGACACCCAGCTGAACCGCCAGATCCCGTTGCGAAGGCAGCGCATCGCCGGGGCCGAAGCCCTGCTCGGTAATCAGTTTGCGGATCGCTTGCAGCGCCACTTCGGGTACGGCGCGGGAGATCGAGTTCATGGTTTTCCAGACGGACCAGGCCAAGGTGCGGCCAGTTGTAATGCTATTCGAGGCATCAGGCAAGTCGTGCCCCAGCGGGGTTCGACGGTGCGCGTCGATGCGCTATCGCAGTGCGAAACCCGAACTCACTGTTCAGACCAGTAAGACCGAACAAACCCGCTAAACCCGTGGCTTTGCGGGGCCGAACCTCAGTCTTGGCACGGCCCATGCTCTGTCCGATCGCAGAATTCACTTCCCGCCGATCCGGAGATTGTCCATGACGAAGCGTTACAGCGCCCTCCTCGCCGCCCTGTTTGCCGGTTTGATGCTGAACCAGGCCCCTGCCCATGCCGACGGTCTGGATGACGTGGTCAAGCGCGGCACTTTGAAAGTCGCGGTGCCTCAGGACTTCCCGCCGTTCGGTTCGGTCGGCCCGGACATGAAGCCGCGCGGCCTCGATATCGATACGGCGAAACTGCTGGCCGAGCAGCTCAAGGTCAAACTCGAACTGACCCCGGTCAACAGCACCAACCGCATTCCGTTCCTCACCACCGGCAAGGTCGATCTGGTGATTTCCAGCCTCGGCAAGAATCCCGAGCGCGAGAAGGTCATCGATTTCTCCCGCGCCTACGCGCCGTTCTACCTCGCCGTGTTCGGCCCGCCGGACGCAGCGGTCAGCACCCTCGACGATCTCAAGGGCAAAACCATCAGCGTCACCCGTGGTGCCATCGAAGACATCGAGCTGACCAAGGTCGCCCCTGAAGGCGTGACCATCAAACGCTTCGAAGACAACAACTCGACTATCGCCGCCTACCTCGCAGGCCAGGTCGACCTGATCGCCAGCGGCAACGTGGTAATGGTCGCAATCAGCGAAAAGAACCCGAAACGCGTACCCGCGCTGAAAGTGAAGCTCAAGGATTCGCCGGTCTACGTCGGCGTGAACAAGAACGAGCCGGCGCTGCTGGGCAAGGTCAACGAGATCCTGGCCACCGCCAAGGCTGACGGCGCGCTGGAAAAGAACGCGCAGACCTGGCTCAAAGAGCCGCTGCCGGCCGACCTCTGACCGGCGACGCGGGAGACTTTCATGGCCTATCAGTTCGATTTCTTGCCGGTGGTGGAAAACACCGACCTGCTGTTGCGCGGGGCGTTGTTTACCCTTGAGCTGACGGCCATCGGCGCGCTGCTCGGGGTTGGCGTGGGCATCGTCGGGGCGCTGGTGCGGGCGTGGAACATCCACCCGTTCTCGACGATCTTCGGCGTTTATGTGGAGTTGATCCGCAACACGCCATTTCTGGTGCAACTGTTCTTCATCTTCTTCGGCCTGCCGTCCCTCGGCGTGCAGATTTCCGAGTGGCAGGCGGCAGTGCTGGCGATGGTGATCAACCTCGGTGCGTATTCGACCGAGATCATCCGCGCCGGCATCCAGGCGATTCCGCGTGGGCAGCTGGAAGCTGCGGCGGCATTGGCGATGAGCCGTTTCGAAGCGTTCCGCCACGTGGTGCTGCTGCCGGCACTGGGCAAAGTGTGGCCGGCTCTGAGCAGCCAGATCATCATCGTCATGCTCGGGTCGGCGGTGTGTTCGCAGATCGCCACCGAAGAGTTGAGCTTCGCCGCCAACTTCATTCAGTCGCGCAACTTCCGCGCCTTTGAAACCTACGCCCTGACCACCCTCATTTATCTGTGCATGGCGCTGCTGATCCGTCAGCTGTTGAACTGGCTCGGTCGGCGCTACCTGTCGAAAAGCAGCGCAAGGAGCAGCCAATGAGCGACTTCACGTTCTGGGACATCCTGCGCAACCTGTTGACCGGCCTGCAATGGACGCTGGCGCTGTCGCTGGTGGCATTCATCGGCGGCGGGATCGTCGGATTGCTGATCCTGATCATGCGCATCTCGAAGAACCCGCTGCCCAGCAGCATCGCCCGCACCTGGATCGAACTGTTTCAGGGCACGCCGCTGTTGATGCAGTTGTTTCTGGTGTTCTTCGGCGTGGCGCTGGCCGGGGTGGAGATTTCGCCGTGGATGGCGGCGGCGATTGCCCTGACGCTATTCACCAGCGCCTATCTGGCGGAGATCTGGCGCGGCTGCGTCGAGGCGATTCCCAATGGTCAGTGGGAAGCTTCGTCGAGCCTGGCGCTGAATCCGCTGGAGCAACTGCGCTACGTGATCCTGCCGCAAGCGCTGCGGATTGCCGTGGCGCCGACCGTGGGTTTCTCGGTGCAAGTAGTCAAGGGCACCGCCGTGACCTCGATCATCGGCTTCACCGAGCTGACCAAGACCGGCGGCATGCTCGCCAACGCCACTTTCGAACCGTTCATGGTCTACGGCCTCGTTGCCCTTGGCTACTTCCTGCTCTGCTACCCCTTGTCCCTCAGTGCGCGCTATCTGGAAAGGAGACTGCATGCCTCTGCTTAGAATTTCCGCCCTGCATAAATACTACGGCGATCACCACGTGCTCAAAGGCATCGACCTGAGCGTCGAGGAAGGCCAGGTGGTGGCGATCATCGGCCGCAGCGGCTCGGGCAAGTCCACCCTGCTGCGCACCCTCAACGGTCTGGAGTCGATCAACGACGGCGTGATCGAAGTCGATGGCGAATACCTCGACGCCGCCCGCGCCGATCTGCGCAGCCTGCGGCAGAAAGTCGGGATGGTGTTTCAACAGTTCAACCTGTTTCCGCACCTGACGGTGGGCGAAAACGTGATGCTCGCGCCGCAAGTGGTGCAGAAAGTGCCCAAGGCCAAGGCGCAGGAACTGGCGCGGCAGATGCTGGAGCGCGTCGGTCTGGGCGAGAAATTCGATGCGTTCCCGGAACGCCTCTCGGGCGGCCAGCAGCAACGGGTGGCGATTGCCCGGGCGCTGGCGATGTCGCCCAAGGTGCTGCTGTGCGACGAGATCACCTCGGCGCTGGACCCGGAGCTGGTCAACGAAGTGCTCAGCGTGGTCCGCCAGCTTGCGAAAGAAGGCATGACATTGATCATGGTCACCCACGAAATGCGCTTCGCCCGGGAGGTCGGGGACAAACTGGTGTTCATGCACCAGGGCAAGGTGCACGAGGTGGGGGATCCGAAAGTGCTGTTTGCCGATCCGCAGACTCCGGAGCTGGCGAATTTTATTGGCAGCGTCGAAGCGACAGCCTGAAGGATTTTCAGAGACTTTTCTGGCCTCATCGCGGGCGAGCCCGCTCCCACAGGGTTCTCTAGCGGGATACGGTTTTGTGTTCGACACAAAACCTGTGGGAGCGGGCTTGCCCGCGAATGGCCGCGCCGCGGTCTTGAGACTTTATGCGCTGAATCAAGGGTTTGAACCATGCGCGTTGGCGGCAGCGTTTGATCGTGGCACGATGTCGGGGTTATCGACCGAGACCCCCACACCATGCCGCAATCCCAAGCCAAGAATCTGTCCCTGATCGCCGCGATCGACCTGGGCTCCAACAGCTTCCATATGGTCGTGGCCAAGGCCCAGAACGGCGAAATCCGTATTCTCGAACGGCTCGGTGAAAAGGTTCAGCTGGCCGCCGGCATCGACGATGAGCGTCAGCTCAACGAAGAATCCATGCAGCGCGGCCTCGACTGTCTCAAGCGCTTTGCTCAACTGATCAACGGCATGCCACTGGGCGCCGTGAGGATCGTCGGCACCAACGCCCTGCGCGAGGCGCGCAACCGTGGCGAATTCATCCGCCGCGCCGAAGAAATCCTCGGCCATCCGGTGGAAGTCATCTCCGGCCGTGAAGAGGCCCGCCTGATCTACCTTGGCGTGTCCCACACCCTCGCCGACACCCCGGGCAAACGCCTGGTCGCCGACATCGGCGGCGGCAGTACCGAATTCATCATCGGCCAGCGTTTCGAACCGCTGCTGCGCGAAAGCCTGCAAATGGGCTGCGTGAGTTTCACCCAGCGCTATTTCAAGGACGGCAAGATTACCCCGGCCCGCTACGCCCAGGCGTACACGGCGGCGCGTCTGGAAATCATGAGCATCGAACACGCCCTGCACCGCCTGACCTGGGATGAGGCCATCGGCTCCTCGGGCACCATCCGCGCCATCGGCCTGGCGCTGAAGGCCGGCGGTCATGGCACCGGCGAAGTGAATGCCGAAGGTCTGGCGTGGCTCAAGCGCCGCCTGTTCAAGCTCGGCGATGTCGACAAGATCGATTTTGAAGGCATCAAACCTGACCGTCGCGCGATCTTCCCGGCGGGTCTGGCGATTCTCGAAGCGATCTTCGACGCCCTCGAACTGCAACGCATGGATCACTGCGAAGGCGCGCTGCGTGAAGGCGTGCTGTATGACCTGCTGGGCCGCCATCACCACGAAGACGTGCGCGAACGCACCCTGACCTCGCTGATGGAGCGCTACCACGTCGACCTCGAACAGGCTGCACGGGTCGAGCGCAAAGCCTTGCACGCGTTTGATCAAGTGGCCGTGGACTGGGAGCTGGACGACGGCATCTGGCGCGAACTGCTGGGCTGGGCGGCGAAAGTGCACGAAGTCGGGCTCGACATCGCTCACTATCACTACCATAAACACGGCGCTTACCTGATCGAGCACTCGGACCTCGCCGGGTTCTCCCGCGAAGATCAGCAAATGCTCGCCCTGCTGGTGCGTGGCCACCGCCGCAACATCCCCAAGGACAAGTTTGCCGAGTTCGGCGACGACGGCGACAAGCTGATCCGCCTGTGCGTGCTGCTGCGTTTCGCCATCCTGTTCCACCACATCCGTGGTACCCAGGCGATGCCGCAAGTGGCGTTGCATGCCAACGGCAACAACCTCGACGTGGAATTCCCGGAGAACTGGCTGGATGAGAATCAGCTGACTCAGGCGGATTTCGGGCTTGAGGCGGAGTGGCTGACGCGGGTGGGGGTTGTTCTGACCGTGCATTGAGTAACGGGCAGGCACAAAAAAGGCGATCCGGATGGATCGCCTTTTTTATGGCGTTGAAACCTGCGGTCAGCTGCTCACCGGCAGAATCGGGCTGCCCAACCGCTCCAGCAGCGTCGCCTGCGCACTGCGCGGGTTCTGGTTGCCGGTCGGCGTGTTGCGGATGTAGCGGCCGTCCGATTGCAGGCTCCAGCTGTGGGTGTTGTCGGTCAGGTACAGCTCCAGCTCTTTCTTGACCCGGGTCAGCAGCTTCTTGCCTTCCACCGGGAAGCAGGTCTCGACGCGCTTGTCGAGGTTGCGCTCCATCCAGTCGGCGCTGGACAGGAACATCTGCTCCTCGCCGCCGTTCAGGAAGTAGAACACCCGGGTGTGCTCAAGGAAGCGACCGATGATCGAGCGCACGTGAATGTTGTGCGAAACCCCGGCGATGCCCGGACGCAGACAGCACATGCCGCGCACCACCAGATCGATGCGCACGCCGGACTGGCTGGCCTTGTACAGCGCGCGGATGATCTTCGGATCGGTCAGCGAGTTGAACTTGGCGATGATGTGCGCCGGCTTGCCGTCGAGCGCGAATTGCGTCTCGCGCAGGATCATGTCGAGCATGCCCTTCTTCAGGGTGAACGGCGCATGCAGCAGCTTCTTCATGCGCAACGTTTTACCCATGCCGATCAACTGGCTGAACAGTTTGCCGACGTCTTCGCACAAAGCGTCGTCGGAAGTCAGCAGGCTGTAGTCGGTGTACAGACGGGCGTTGCCGGCGTGGTAGTTACCGGTGCCGAGGTGCGCGTAACGCACGATCTCGCCGGCCTCGCGGCGCAGGATCAGCATCATCTTGGCGTGGGTCTTGAAGCCGACCACGCCGTAAATCACCACCGCGCCCGCCGCTTGCAGACGGCTGGCCAGTTGCAGGTTGGACTCTTCGTCGAAGCGCGCACGCAGCTCGATGACCGCCGTCACTTCCTTGCCGTTACGCGCGGCGTCCACCAGCGCATCGACGATTTCCGAGTTGGCGCCGGAACGGTACAGGGTCTGGCGCACGGCCAGAACGTGCGGGTCTTTCGCGGCCTGACGCAGCAGGTCGACCACCGGGGTGAACGACTCGAACGGGTGCAGCAGCAGGATGTCCTGCTTGCTGATCACGCTGAAAATGTTTTCGCTGTTTTGCAGCAGTTTCGGAATCTGCGGCGTGAACGGCGTGTATTGCAGCTCCGGATG
Organism: Pseudomonas sp. GW456-12-10-14-LB2; assembly: GCF_002884345.1. Taxonomy (NCBI): domain Bacteria; kingdom Pseudomonadati; phylum Pseudomonadota; class Gammaproteobacteria; order Pseudomonadales; family Pseudomonadaceae; genus Pseudomonas; species Pseudomonas sp. GW456-12-10-14-LB2. The sequence goes on along the minus strand of NZ_POHV01000011.1, from coordinate 112,586 downwards.
GCTGTCCAGACCGGTGATGCTGAACAGACGCGTCAGGTTCACCGGGCCGTTGACCTGATACAGCTCGGTCTCGCTCAGGTTGAACTGTTTGAGCAGGTAATCCGACAGGTGTTTCGGACAGGTGTCGGCGACTTCCAGGCGCACGGCGTCACCGTAACGACGGGAGAACAACTCGCCACGCAGGGCGCGGGCCAGGTCTTCGACGTCTTCGGAGTCGAGCGCAAGGTCGGCGTTCCGGGTCAGACGAAACTGGTAGCAGCCCTTCACCTTCATGCCCTGGAACAGGTCATCGGCGTGGGCGTGGATCATCGACGACAGGAACACATAGTTGTCGCCAGGGCCGCCGACTTCTTCCGGCACCTTGATGATCCGCGGCAGCAGACGCGGCGCCGGGATGATCGCCAGACCGGAATCGCGGCCGAAGGCGTCGATACCTTCGAGCTCGACGATGAAGTTCAGGCTCTTGTTCACCAGCAACGGGAACGGGTGCGTCGGGTCGAGGCCGATCGGGGTGATGATCGGTGCGATCTCGTCGCGGAAATAGCGGCGCACCCAGGTCTTGAGCTTGGTCGTCCAGTTACGGCGACGGATGAAGCGCACCTGATGCTTTTCCAGCTCCGGCAGCAGGATGTCGTTGAGGATTGCGTACTGACGGTCTACGTGACCGTGCACCAGCTCGCTGATGCGGGCCAGGGCCTGATGCGGTTGCAGGCCGTCGGCGCCGGCCTGTTCACGGGCGAAGGTGATTTGTTTCTTGAGGCCGGCGACGCGGATTTCGAAGAATTCGTCGAGGTTGCTGGAGAAGATCAGCAGGAACTTCAGCCGCTCCAGCAACGGGTAGGACTCGTCCAGCGCCTGTTCCAGCACGCGGATGTTGAACTGCAGTTGCGACAACTCACGGTGGATGTACAGGCTGCTGTCATCCAGGCCGGGAATCGCGATCGCCGGAACCGCCGTGGCAGGCTCGGTTGCCGGCGCGGGTGGCGCAGGCTCCAGTTCCGGCGGGGTTTCGGTAATCTGCTCGACCACGGGTTGAGCTTCTTTTACGGCAACTTCAGTGAGTCCTTCGGTATTCATCGAATGTTCCTGGGAGGGCTATTTCTGCTCTCGTAACAATTGAGCGGCACGGACAGCAAAGTAAGTCAGGATGCCATCAGCGCCGGCACGTTTAAAGGCGGTCAGGGATTCGAGGATCACGCCTTCGCTCAACCAGCCATTCTGGATCGCCGCCATGTGCATGGCGTATTCGCCGCTGACCTGATAGACGAAGGTCGGCACTTTGAAGGCATCTTTTACCCGGAACAAAATGTCCAGGTATGGCATGCCGGGTTTGACCATGACCATGTCCGCGCCTTCAGACAAGTCCGCGCCCACTTCGTGCAGCGCTTCGTCGCTGTTGGCCGGGTCCATCTGATAGGAGGCCTTGTTCGCCTTGCCCAGGTTCGCGGCCGAACCCACGGCATCGCGGAACGGGCCGTAATAGGCGCTGGCGTATTTGGCCGAGTAGGCCATGATCCGCACGTTGACGTGACCGGCCAGCTCCAGCGCTTCGCGGATCGCCTGGATGCGGCCGTCCATCATGTCCGACGGGGCAACCACCTGGGCGCCCGCAGCAGCGTGGGACAAGGCTTGTTTGACCAGTGCATCGACGGTGATGTCGTTCTGCACATAGCCTTCTTCATCGAGAATGCCGTCCTGACCGTGGGTGGTGAACGGGTCGAGGGCGACGTCGGTGATCACGCCCAGCTCGGGGAATCGGTCACGCAGGGCACGGGTGGTGCGCTGGGCGATGCCTTCGGGATTCCAGGCTTCAGCGGCATCGAGGGATTTGAGTTCAGGTGGCGTGACCGGGAACAGCGCCAGCGCCGGAATTCCCAGTTCGACCCATTTGGCGGCTTCTTCAAGCAGCAGGTCGATGGTCAGGCGCTCGACACCCGGCATCGAGGCCACGGCTTCGCGGCGGTTTTCACCGTCGAGCACGAACACCGGCAGGATCAGGTCATCGACCGTCAACACATTCTCACGCACCAGCCGCCGGGAAAAATCATCACGGCGATTACGACGCAGGCGGGTGGCAGGGAACAGACGGTTGGCTGGGGTAAAGCTCACGGCAGACTCCTGAGCCCGTGCTAACGGGCGAGCGTGACAGTTATAGATGGCCATTATGACCAACGTATGACAGTTATGTGCACCCCTGCGACAGGTAGTCGCTTTCCATTGTCCGTGTAGGAAATGTTCACGTCGAGACACATTTCGACACTTTCCTGAATGTGTCCGAAGGGTTAGGCTGCGCGTTCATTTCGCCAGCACCCAGACAATGCTCCAACAATTTCTGCATGACTTCGGCTACTTTGCCCTGTTTCTCGGGACGTTTTTCGAAGGCGAAACCATCCTGGTGCTCGCGGGCTTCCTCGCGTTCCGTGAATACATGGACATCAAACTGGTGGTGGTCGTGGCGTTCTTCGGCAGCTATGCCGGCGATCAGCTGTGGTACTTCCTGGGCCGCAAGCACGGGCGCAAGTTGCTGGCGCGCAAACCGCGCTGGCAGATGATGGGCGACCGCGCGCTGGAACACATCCGCAAGCACCCGGACATCTGGGTCCTGAGCTTTCGCTTCGTGTACGGCCTGCGCACGGTGATGCCGGTGGCGATCGGCCTGTCGGGCTATCCGCCGGGACGTTATCTGCTGCTCAACGGTATCGGCGCTGCGATCTGGGCCACCGCCCTGGCCGCTGCCGCCTACCACTTCGGCGCCGTGCTCGAAGGCATGCTCGGCAGCATCAAGAAGTATGAGTTGTGGGTACTGGGCGCGCTGCTGGTGCTTGGCCTGGGCCTGTGGCTGCGCCGCCGGTTCAAGAATGCCCGGCTGGCGAAAAAGGTCTACGAAGAAGAACAGGCCGAGCAATTGGCCAAGGCCGAACGGCACAAAGCCGAAATGGCCAAGACCGCTGACCCTAAGACGCCAGCCGAGTAAGTCGCTGGCGGCAGCAATACAGCCCGATACCGCTGAGCAGGCTGTAACTGAGCAGGCCGACCCACATTCCCGGGCTGGCCGGCCAGAGTCCGACCAGCGGCGCCAGCCACACCAGCGGCAGATTCGAGGCCAGCCGCAGCACTTCCAGCCTCCCCGCCCACGGGCGATTCTCAAGGGCCACGCCCAACACGAACAAACCGAAGGCCACCGCGCCCCAGCCGAGCAGCAATGCTCCGGTGGGCAGGCTGTGTTCCAGATTCATCAGATAACTGCCCAGCGCGACATAGACGCCGAACTGCAACCCCACGTACCACTGCTGACGGCTGTCCAGCGGCACTTCGAATTTGCGGAACTGACTCAGGTCCGGCTTGCTCATCGGGTACTTCGCCGCGACGTCCGCCGGACGCCAGCCGGTGCGCATGAACCAGATCCGGATCTTGTCCCAGGTGCGCTCGGCCCGGCGCGCGTCATCCCATAGCTGCACGTAGAACTGCAGGTTGGCCCATAACGGATTCCAGCTCGCCAGCGGCGTGGTCACGCCGAAAATCACCGGTTCGTTGTCATCCTCTTCCTGAAACGAGCCGAACAGACGGTCCCAAATAATGAACACCCCGCCGTAGTTGCGATCCATGTAGAGAGCGTTCTGTGCATGGTGGGCCCGATGATTGGATGGCGTGACGAAGCACCACTCGAACCAGCCGAGCTTGGGAATGTGCCGGGTGTGGACCCAGAACTGATACAGCAGATTCAGCGCCGCAACGCTGACAAACACCAGCAACGGCACCCCGAGCACGGCCATCGGCAGGTAGAAGATCCAGCCCAGCAGAAACCCGGTGCTGGTCTGGCGCAAGGCTGTGGAAAGGTTGTAGTCCTCGCTTTGGTGATGCACCGAATGTGCGGCCCAGAGGATGTTGCGTTCATGGCCCATGCGATGCAGCCAGTAATAGCAGAAGTCATAGAAGACAAAGGCAAACACCCAGACCCAGACGCTGTCCGCAGGCAACCTGACCAGCGCCAGATGCTCCAGGGCAAACGCATAGGTCACCAGGCCCACGCCCTTGGTCAACAGGCCGGTGGTGGTCGACAACACCCCGGTGCTGATGCTGCTCACCGCATCGGCCAGGCGATAGTTGCTCACCCCGCGCCAACGGTCGGCGATGAGCTCCACCGCAATCAACACGAAGAAAAACGGTACCGCATACAGGATGAAGTTCATGACGCGCCCTGGTCGGAATCTGTAGCACAGATCCTAGGTGTAGCCGCGGCTTGATCCTATGGCAACGAACGACAAATTAGAGGACATTTAGCGCCATGAATCTGGAGAGAAACCCATGAGCAAAAAAGTTGCAGTGATCCTGTCCGGTTGCGGCGTGTACGACGGCGCCGAGATCTACGAAAGCGTCATTACCCTGTTACGCCTTGACCAGCGCGGCGCACAGGTGCAGTGCTTCGCCCCGAACATCGCGCAATTGCATGTGATCAACCACCTGACCGGTGAAGAAATGCCCGAATCGCGCAACGTGCTGGTGGAATCGGCACGCATCGCCCGGGGTAACGTCAAGGATCTGCGTGAGGCCGATGTCGAGGACTTCGATGCGCTGATCGTGCCAGGCGGTTTCGGTGCGGCGAAGAATCTGTCGAACTTCGCCATCGAAGGCGCCGGCTGCACCGTACAGCCGCAAGTGCTGGCGCTGGCCGAAGCCTTTGCCGAAGCGGGCAAGCCTGTTGGCCTGATCTGCATCTCGCCGGCACTGGCCGCGAAGATCTACGGCCCGGGCGTGACCTGCACCATCGGCAACGATGCCGACACGGCCGCCGCCATGAACAAGATGGGCGCCACCCATGAAGACTGCGCGGTGACCGATATCGTCGAAGACAAGGCGCGCAGACTGGTGACCACCCCGGCGTACATGCTGGCGCAGTCGATCAGCGAGGCGGCTTCGGGGATCAACAAGCTGGTGGATCGGGTGCTTGAGCTGACCCACGAAAACGACGCCTGACCGGCGATAGCGATCGTTCCCAGGCTCCGCGTGGGAATGCAGCCTTGGACGCTCCGCGTCTGCCTTGCATCGGTGGTGAGGCTGGGACGCGGAGCGTCCCGAGAGGCATTCCCAGGCAGAGCTTGGGAACGATCAATCAACTCAGGATTGGCGCGCCAGCCGTGTCAGGATCCGGTCCAGCGCATTGGCGAACGCCTGCTTCTCGCGGTCACCGAACGGTGCCGGGCCGCCAGTGACCTGGCCCTGTTCACGCAGGTCGGTGAACAGGTTGCGTGTCGCCAGCCGCTCACCCATGTTTTGCGCGTCGAACTCCTTGCCTCGCGGGTCCAGCGCCGCCACGCCCTTCTTCACCAGCCGGTCGGCCAGCGGGATGTCACTGCAGATCACCAGTTCACCCGGCACCGCGTGTTCCACCAGATAATCATCCGCCGCATCCGGGCCGCTCGGCACCACGATCAGCTTGACGATCGCCAGCGCCGGTTTGCTCTGCGGCTGCCCCGCCACCAGCACCACTTCGAAGCGACGCTTGAGGGCGAACTTGACCACCAGCTCCTTGGCCATCTTCGGGCAGGCGTCGGCATCGATCCATACGCGCATCATCTCAAGCCGCCATGCGGCGCTTTTCAGCCACCCAACTGCGACCGTACAGCACGATAATCGCCGCAATCGCCACGGCCTGCGCCGTCAGCGAATAGGCATCGGCATGAATGCCCAGCCAGTCGAAATCGAAGAACGCCACCGGCCGGGTGCCGAAGATCCCGGCTTCCTGCAACGCCTTCACGCCGTGGCCGGCGAATACCACCGACAACGCACAGAGCAGCGCCGCGTTGATGCTGAAGAACAGCCCCAGCGGCAGTTTCGCCGAGCCGCGCAGAATCACCCACGCCAGACCGAACAGCAGCACCAGCGCCGTCGCGCCGCCGGCGAGTACCGCGTTATGCCCGGCAGGGCCGGCCTGCAGCCAAAGGGTTTCGTAGAACAGGATCACTTCGAACAGTTCGCGGTACACCGAGAAGAACGCCAGGATCGCGAAACCGAAACGCCCGCCTCCGCCAACCAGGCTCTGCTTGATGTAATCCTGCCAGGCCGCCGCGTGCCGACGGTCGTGCATCCACACCCCGAGCCACAACACCATGACGCTGGCGAACAGCGCCGTGGCGCCTTCGAGCAGTTCACGCTGGGAGCCGCTGACATCGATCACATACGCCGCCAGTGCCCAGGTGCCGAGGCCGGCGAGCAGCGCCAGCCCCCAGCCGACGTTGACGCTGCGCACCGCCGATTGCTGGCCGGTGTTGCGCAGGAACGCGAGGATCGCCGCCAGCACCAGTATCGCTTCCAGACCTTCGCGCAGCAGAATCAGCAGTCCGGAGATGTAGCTCAGCGACCAGCTCAGACCATCGCTTCCCAACAGGCCGGCGGATTCCTTGAGTTTGGCCTTGGCCGCGTCCAGACGCTGCTCGGCCTGTTCCACCGGCAAGCCGTCCTGCAGCGATTGCCGATAGGCCATCAGGGATTTTTCGGTGTCCTTGCGCACGTTGGCGTCGACGTTGTCCAGCGAGCTTTCGACCAGTTCGAAGCCTTCCAGATACGCCGCCACCGACAGGTCATAGGCCTGATCGTGCTCACCGGCGCGGTACGCCGCCAGGCTCTTGTCCAGCGTCGCGGCGGTGTAGTCGAGCAACTGCGCCGGGCCGCGCTTGACCTGCGGCGGCTGCGCCCGTTGTACACGGAAGATCGCGGCGGCTTCAGCGCCTTCGGCAGCCTGCACTTCGGCCGGGGTCTGGCGGGCCAGGTCGGCGATATTGTAGGTCTTGTCGGATTTGGCCGTGGCCGGATCGGCGCTGAACTGTGCGATGTAGGTCGCCAGGTCCCAACGCTGACGGTCATCCAGTTGATCGGCGAACGCCGGCATGTCAGTGCCTTCGACGCCCTGGCCGAGGGTGCTGTAGATCGCGTACAGGCTCAGGTGATCCATCCGCGCAGCGTCGCGCAGATTGGCCGGCGCCGGCGTCATGCCGAGACCCGCCGGGCCGTCGCCGGCACCGGTGTCGCCGTGACACACCGAGCAGTTTTGCGCGTAGAGCGGCGCACCACGGGTCGGATCAGGGGTGATGATCGGGGCCTGGCTGACTTCATAAGCCACCGCCAGTTTCGCCCCCAGTTGCCGGGCCTGACGGGCGACGTCCGCGCCGTCCTGTTTCGCCGAGATCGCGGCGTGCAAGGCGGTGACGCCCTGTTCGAGAGCCGCTTTCTCAGGCTTGGCAGGCAGGCCGGCGATCAGCCCTTGCAGCACCTGGGTGAACTCCAGCTGCTCGCGGTATTCGCCGTCGTCGATGACCTTGCCTGCCTGTACCGTCGGCGGGTAATCGGCGCTGATGTAATCGAGCAGGTGCAGCGCTTGCGGCGCGCCTTCCACGGTGTCGGCCAGCAGATTGAAGCTGCTCAGGGCGCACAACGGGAACACCAGCCAGGCCAGAAATCGGGACGCGGCAGTCATGAATGAGTCTCAAGTGGAAATGCGAAGTTACATATTGTTCACGTCGAGCGCGTTTCCCTCAAGCTTTCTTGGCGGCCCGACGGCTTTTAGCGCAAGGGTGCACTCGCCTTGCGGTAGTGTTCGGCCATGAATTCGACGAACACCTGCACCTTCAGCGCCACATGCCGGGCGTGAGGATAGAGCGCGTAGTAATGCCGCTGACCGAGGCTGTAGTTGGGCAGGATCTGCACCAGCCGGCCACGCAACAGATCGTCCTGCACCGTGGCCCGGGTGAACGCGGCAATCCCCACACCGGCCAGCGCCGCCGCATGCAGCGAGCTGATCGAGTCCGCCTTGAACCGCCCCTGAGCCCGCACCGCTGTCGTCAGCCCGCGCGCATCGGTCAGCGACCAGTCGCCACCGCCGGCGAACGCGAGCAATTGATGTTCGGCCAGCTCACTGACCTGGCGCACCAGACCGTGTCGCGCGACGTAGGTCGGCGAGGCCACCAGCACCAGCTCGGATACCGTCAGCAGACGCGCCACCAAGGATGAATCCGCCAGCGGCCCGCAGATGCGCAGCGCGACATCGAAGCCTTCGGCGATCAGGTCGACAAAACGGTCATCGCAGGACAGATCGACCTCAACCTCCGGATATCGCTGCTGAAACGCCGGCAACCAGCACGCCAGCTCCAGCGTGCCGATCACCACCGGCGCGCTGATGCGCAAAAGCCCACTGGGTGTCTCACGGGCCTGCCCGACCGCCAGTGCGGCCTGATCGAGGCGATCGAGAATGTCCACGCACGCGGCGTAATACTGCTGCCCGGCCGTGGTCAGGCTGAAGCGCCGGGTGTTGCGGTTGATCAGGCGCGTGCCGAGCTCCGCCTCCAGTTGCTGGAGCTGGCGGGAGATCGTCGAATGCGTGGTGTCGAGCCGCTCGGCGGCGGCAGTGAAGCCGCGACACTCGACGATGCAACGGAACGCGCGCATGGCCAACAGCTGATTCATCGAAGCCCTCAGTCGAGTGGCAGGCGAACGATCTGCTGCGTGGTCATGACGTCACCGAAGGTGTCTTCGATTTCGGCCAGCGCCGCGCGGTGCAGGCTGTCCTTGTCGACGGTGTCGCCGTTGACGCGGGTGATCGCCCGGGTCGCCGAAGCATCGGATGCTACCACGACCTGATAGCCCAACGGCGCAGCGTCCCGGGCACCGCCGGCAACGCAGGCGTGGGTCATCAGCCCGGCGAAAATCACGGTCTTGATGCCGGCCTGCTTGAGCTGCCGATCGAGGTCGGTGCTGGCGAACACGCTGACCGTTGTCTTTTGCAGCACGTGATCCTGCGCCCTCGGCTGCATCAGCGGATGAAACTTCACGGTCTCGCCGCCCTGTGCGAACACTGGCGAACCGGCGGGCGCGACGTGCTGGACCTGGAACACTGGAATCTTCGCCTGATCGGCAAAGCGGATCAGCTCACGGGCCTTGTTCATGGCTGCGATGCCGTCGGGAATCGGCAGACGCCCGCTGAAGTACTCGTTCTGGAAATCGATCACCACCAGCGCGGTGGTCTTCGGGTCGAGGCGTTCGATCGGCGCCGCGCCGGATATTGCACGAAGGGTTGGATGAGCATCCGGTGCAGTACTGGCCATCGCACTGCTGACCGCAGCGAGACCAAGACTGGCGAACAGGATTCTGAAAACTGAGCTGCAGCGATACGTTTGCGAGAGAGTCATGACGCGGTTCCTGTAGAGAGGCGTATAAGTCGGGCCAAGTCTAGAAATCCGCAAACGGCCTGACCACGGCAGTATTGGCACATGATCTGTGCAACTTTTGCACAGACCATGTCAAAAAATCTGCCCGGCAATTAGCCATCATCTCCCACTATAATGCGCCACTTCAGCCGCCCTTCTGTTCAAGGAAGAACCCCTCGCCATGCGCCATTGCCTGCTGTTTTCCCTGTTGTTCAGCATCGTCTTGCAGTTGAGCGGTTGCGGGGCCTACCGCAATTACGACCTGGAACTGCAACAGACCACCGATCAGTTGAAAGCGGGCGACACCAACGGTGCGCTGGCCCTGATCGAGGCGCATAACCCGGATGAAGAAAAAGACCTGCTGTATTACTTCGAGAAAGGCGCGGTACTCAGCGCTGCCGGGGAGTTGCCGCAAAGTCAGGTCGCCTGGCGCAGCGCCGAACAGATGGTGATCCAGCGTCAGGACACCATAGAAACCGCCGGCGACAAGTTGCTGTCCGCCCTGGGCAATCAATGGGGCAGCATCATCAACGACAAGATTCGTCGCTACGATGGTTACGACTATGAAAAGGTCATGCTGACCACGCAAATGGCCCTGAATCAGTTGGCCGTGAATGACTTCGACGGTGCCCGTGCGGACATCAAGAAAACCCACGAACGCGAAACAATGATCGCCCGGCAACGGGAGCTGGAATACGAGCGCATTGAAAACGCCGCCAAGGCCCAAGGCGCGCGTGTGCATTACAAGGATCTGCAAGGTTACCCGGTGGTCATGCTGGACTCGCCGGCGGTCATCGCTCTGAAGAACGGCTATCAAAGTGCGTTCAGCCACTATCTGGCCGGCTTCACTTATGAAGCCCTGGGTGAAAAGGATCTGGCCGCACCCGGTTACCGTCAGGCCATAGAACTGCGTCCTGACATGCCGTTCTTCCAACAGGCATTGCATGACCTCGACAGCCCCGGGCTCAAGGCGGGCGAAAGCGATGTGCTGATCATCGTGCAAAGCGGGCTGGCGCCGGCTCGCAGTTCGGTGCGAGTGCCGTATCCGGTGAAGCTTGAGGACGGTCAGGTGATCGTGGCCAATGTGTCGTTTCCGGTGATGGTGCCCGACACGTCCACCCCACACTTCGATCAGATCAGCCTCGACGGTCGTCCAAAGAAGCTGATCACGGTCAACAACATTACCGACATGTCCTTGCGCACTCTGCGTGACGACATGCCCGGGATCATCCAGCGCACCACGTATCGCGCGTTCCTGGCGGCAGACGTCCAGGGCACCGACAATCGGCGCAACCCGGCCAAGGCGTCCTATGTGACCCATTACGATGGATTCGAGCACGCAGACACCCGCACCTGGCGCACCCTGCCCAACCTCACCCAGGTACTGCGCCTACGGCTGAAGAAAGGCGAGCACATGATCAATCTGCCTACCGCACCCGGTGTCGCACCGCTTAAAATCCGCATCGATCAGGATCGTCAGATCATCGGCCTGCGCGCCCTGGGCGACAGAATCTATGCCAACGGCAGCGCTTTCCAGGCCTCCACATCGCCGGAAAGCCGCGTGGTATCCGGCCTGAAATAAGTAATGGCACCTTACCAACCGGTGCAATTAAAAAGCTATTACATAGCCAGCACCGCCCGCTTATAATGCCGCGCCCGCGCTATCGCGTTGCGGCATTAAAGCTCCTCTTGTTATGAGGAATTGGCAGGAGGCCAGCGCCACTGTCGATCGGTCCCAGCAGCCCGACCCGCACCCGAGGCTGTCGCTACTCATGGAAGAAGTACCCCATGGCATTCCGCGCTCCCACTCTGATCGCGCTCAGCGCTGTCACCCTGCTGTCCGGCTGTTCGGCGTTTCGCAACTACGATTCCGAACTGGCCCAGACCAACCAGCAACTGGCCACCGGCAACGTCGATGCCGCCCTGACCCTGCTGGAAAAGAACAACACCGGCCCGGACAAGGACCTGCTCTATTACTTCGAGAAGGGTGAGCTGCTGCGCGCCAAGGGCGATCTGTCCGGCAGCCAGAATGCCTGGACCAGCGCCGACCAGGTGGTGGGCAAGTGGGAAGATTCGGTCAAGCTCGACACCGACAAGTACCTGGCCCAGTTCGGCAGCTTCCTGGTCAACGACAAGGTGCGCCGCTACGAAGGCTACGACTACGAAAAAGTCATGCTGACCACGCAGATGGCCCTGAACCTGCTGGCGGTCAACGATTTCGACGGCGCCCGTACCGCGATCAAGAAGACGCACGAACGTGAAGCGGTGATCGCCGACCTGCGCGACAAGGAATACCTCAAGAGCGAAGAGGAAGCCGAGAAAGAAGGCATCAAGACCGAATACAAGGACTTGCAGGGCTACCCGGTCGCCAGCCTCGACGCGCCGGAAGTGGTCGGCCTGAAAAACAGCTACCAGAGTGCGTTCAGCCATTACCTGGCCGGTTTCGTTTATGAAGCCCTGGGCGAGAAAGACCTCGCTGCGCCGGGCTATCGCAAGGCTGCCGAACTGCGCCCGAACACGCCGCTGCTGGAGCAGGCGCTGGTCAACCTCGACAAGCCGGTCAAGAGCGACGACAGCGACATCCTGATCGTGGTGCAAAGCGGTCTGGCGCCGGCCCGCGATTCGATCCGCGTGCCGCTGCCGCTGCCAATCTCCAACAACGTAGTGATCACTCCGCTGTCGTTCCCGATCATCAAACCTGACACCTCCACCGCGCCATTCGCGCAGATCGGTGTCGATGGCCAACAGGTCGACCTGACCGCGCTGAACAGCACCACCGCCATGTCCCGCCGCGCCCTGCGCGATGACATGCCGGGGATCATCCTGCGCACCACCGTGCGCGCAATCACCAAAGGTGTGGCCCAGAAGAAGATCAACGAAACCAACCCGCTGGCCGGTCTGGCGGTCGGTATTTCTTCAGCTGTGCTCGAAGGTGCCGATACCCGTACGTGGCGCACCCTGCCGGACACCACTCAAGTGGTACGTCTGCGCTTGAAGAAAGGTGAGCACCAAGTCACTCTGCCGAGCGCCGTCGGTGGCTCTCAGGTCAAGGTGACCGTCGATCAGCGTTATCAGGTGATCACCCTGCGCGCCGTCGGCAATCAGGTGTTCGCCGCAGGCCTCGCCGCCCACGTGACCCCGAGCGCTGGCGCCACCGCCGTGGCCAGCCTCAAACAACCTTAAGAACGGAGTCTTTGCATGCGCTTCAAACTCATCGCCGTCGCCGCCCTCGCCCTGCTGGCGAGCGGTTGCGCCACCCCGCCACCACCGGAGCCGGGCAGTGCCGCGAGCAAGGTCGTGGCCATGGGCCCGCAGAAACACATCGTGGTCGGCGCGATGCGCGTGGCCCGCGAAAACGGCTTCATGACCGTCAACGTGCAGTTGAGCAACACCCTCAACAGCAACAAGACGTTCTACTACCGCTTCGCCTGGCTCGGGCCGGAAGGTTTCCCGATCGCCGAAGAAGAAGTCTGGAAGAGCCAGATGATGTACGGCGCCCAGACCAGCTTCATCCAGGGCATCGCCCCGACGCCGAAAGCCGTGGATTTCCGTCTGGAACTCAAGACGCCTTAAGCCCGACACCCTATTCCCGATTCAGAGAGCATTCCCATGTTTGCACGCTTTTCCTTCATCGCCGTCCTCGCCCTGCTGGCCTCCGGTTGCGCCAACACTTCGCCGACCCTGGGCAGCAAGAACATCAGCTACGGCGACACCAAGGCCGTTGAAACCGTGACCAACGAGTTCGGTTCGACCGACCTGCAGATGATCGCCGAGTCGATGACCCGTTCCCTGGCCCAGTCCGGCATTCTGCAGGGTCGCCCTGTGGTCCAGGTCTACGACGTGAAGAACAAGACCAGCGAATACATCGACACCCGCGAAATCACGACCAGCATCAAGACCCAGCTGATGAAGTCCGGTACCGCCCGTTTCGCCAGCGACAACACCGCGATGCAGAGCCAGGTCGACCAGCTCAAACTGCAAAACCAGAGCGGCCTGTACAAGAAGAGCACCGTGGCCAAGACTGGCAACATGATCGCTGCCAAATACCGTCTTGAAGGTTCGATCAGCTCGATCGTCAAGCGCAGCAGCGACTACAAGGACGTCTTCTACAAATTCAGCCTGCAACTGATCGACGTTGAAAGCGGTCTGGCCGAGTGGATGGACGAGAAAGAGATCCGCAAAACCACGGAGCGTTAATCGATGCGCACATGGATTGGCATGATGGCCCTGGCTTGCGCGTTCAGCGTGCAAGCGGCCCCGAAAGTCGCGGTCACGGATCTGGCGTACCAGGAACGTGTGGAGCAATACATCCACATCGTTTCGTCGAAGAACAACTACCGCGAGGGCTACTACAGCTCCAGCGGTTCTTCGAGCTACGACGAATTCGAAGCCAACACCAGCTACATCGAACAGACCGAACTGCGTAAGTTTACCGGCGACATCAAGGGTGAAATCCTGCGTACCGGCATGTTCCAGCTGGTGCAGGGCACGCCGTACACAGCGTCGTCCAAGGGTGACATCTACGATGTGATCAAGCGGATCAAGGCCGGCAACTTCAAGGGTGCCGACTACGTGCTGTTCGGCACCGTGTCGGACATCGACTTCACTCAGGACATGAACGAGCTGGCGCACACCGACAGCTATTCGGCCGTGCTGGGCCTGACGCTGGTGGCCGACTTCAGCCTGATCAATACCAAGACCTACGAAATCACCTCGGCCTTCACGGCGATGGGTGAAGCGCAGGACACCAAACTGGTGAACCACCGCGACATCAAGATCTCACTCAACCGCCCGCGGGTGGTGCGTGAAGTCTCGAAGGCACTGGGCGAAGACGTGGCCGGACAACTGAGCATGCAGCTCGGTGGTGGCGGTTACGAGCAGCCGCGCGAACCACAGCAGCGCAACAATCTGCCGCGTGATACGGCGCCAGTGATTCTTCACTGACCGATGATCGTTCCCACGTCGAGGCGTCGAACCGTCCGCGTGGGAATGCAGCCCGGGACGCTCTGCGTTCCAGACACAAAAAAAGGCGACCTGAGAAGGTCGCCTTTTTTGTGCCTGTACGCTTTACACGGCGGCTTTGCGCAACGTCGCCATGAACGCCGCGGCGCCAATGAACAGTCCGGCAAACGTGCGGTTCATACGTCGCTGCTGTGTCGGTGTGCGCAACAGGCGCAGCACCTTCGACGCCAGACCGGTGTAGCCGGCCATGACGATCAGGTCGACCGCGATCATGGTCACGCCGATCACCACGTACTGGATCAGCAGCGGCGCATGCGGATTGATGAATTGCGGCAGCACCGCGAGCATGAACACCAGCGCCTTGGGGTTGCTGATGTTCACCAGAAAGCCACGGAACACCAGAGCCAGCGGTTTGCCGATCGGGCGTACCGCTGCGTCATCGCTCATGTCCATAGGTAATGCGCGCCACTGCTTGATCGCGAGATAAACCAGGTAGGCGACACCGAACCATTTGATCGCATGGAACGCGGTGGCGGAAGCCGTAAGGATCGCGCCGACACCGGCGCCGACGATGGCAATCTGCACAGCCAGGCCGATCTGCAGGCCCAGGGCATTCCAGTAGCCGCGCCAGAAACCGTATTGCAGGCCGCTGGACATCGACGCAATGGCGCCGGCACCCGGAGAAAGACTGATCACCCAGCAAGCGGCAAAAAACGCCAGCCATGTTTGAAGCTCCATCGCACACCTCGACTTCGGACTCGTGACAATCCTCAAAGCTAATGCGGATTTGGCTGGATGACTACCGATTTTTTGCAGGATGTTGCGGCCGCCGACCAACGTGGCCGGCGTCCGATCACTTTTCGAAACCGCTGGAAGGGAAGATATCCGTGCCGCGCCAGCGGCGCACCGAGCGCTGGAAGAACAGGCTGTTGGGCACTTGCACCATGGCGCTGCCGGTGCCGAGTTCTTCAGCCTCGATCAACGTGGTGTAGAGCAGATTGATCGCCACCACCCGGCCTTTGACGCCGGGCTTGTCGGTGGTGTCGACCAGTTCGACCACGTCGCCGAGACGGAACGGGCCGACGGTGAAGATCAGAATCGCGCAGAGCAGGTTCGACAGCACGCTCCACATGGCGAAGAACGCCACCGCCGCCACCGCGACGAAGCCCGACAACGCAGTCCACAGCACTGTGGCCGAGACCCCGAGGCGTTCCAGCACGAAGATCAGCGCACTGCCCATGATCAGCCAGCGCAGACCGCCGCGCAGCGGCATCAGCAGCTGCGGCGGAAACGGATACTTCTCGCCCAGGCGGGTCAGGAATCGGGCGACGACGCGCTGGGCGAAGTAGCCGGCCAGCAGGATCAGCAGAATCTGCACGCCGAGCCAGATCGGCTCGACCCACATCGCCGGCAATGGAAGTTTGAAGGCGTCCATCAGGACAACGCCTCCAGCTCCGCCTGCATGCTTTCCAGCGTTTCCAGGGCTTCCATCCACGCTTCTTCAAGTTCGCCTTCGCGGACTTTCAGCTTGGCCTGTTCGGCCAGCAGGTCTCGCAATTCGTTCTTGCGCGCCGGCTCATAGAGGTCGCTGTCGCCAAGGCTGGCATCGACCTTGGCCAGTTTCTCGTGCAGCTTGCCGAGCTCGGCTTCGAGCTTGTCGGCTTCGCGCTTGTGCGGCGCCAGTTGCTGACGCAACGCAGCGGCAGCCTGACGCTGGGCCTTCTTGTCGGTCTTGTCCGGGTTGACCGGTGTGTTGCTGACCGGGGCATTGCGCTGACGGTATTCCACCAGCCAGCGGGCGTAGTCCTCGAGGTCGCCGTCGAACTCTTCGACCTTGCCGTCCGCGACCAGGAAGAAGTTGTCGGTGGTGCTCTTGAGCAGGTGCCGATCGTGGGAAACCACCAGCACCGCGCCGCTGAATTCCTGCAACGCCATGGTCAGCGCCAGGCGCATTTCCAGGTCGAGGTGGTTGGTCGGTTCGTCGAGCAGCAGCAGGTTCGGCCGTTCCCAGGCGATCAACGCCAGGGCCAGACGGGCCTTTTCGCCACCGGAGAAATTCAGCACCGGCTCATCGATGCGCGCGCCACGGAAGTCGAAACCACCAAGGAAATCGCGCAGGGTCTGCTCGCGCTCGGTCGGCGCCAGACGCTGCAAGTGCAGCAACGGACTGGCCTTGGCGTCCAGCGAATCAAGCTGATGCTGGGCGAAGTAACCGACCACGGTGTTCTCACCGCGAGTCAGGCGCCCGGCCAGCGGTTCGAGCTCACCGGCGAGGTTTTTGATCAGGGTCGATTTACCCGCGCCGTTGGGGCCGAGCAAGCCAATCCGCGCGCCGGGGGTCAGTTGCAGCTTGACCTTCTCCAGCACGGTTTTCTCGCCATAACCCAGACGCGCATCGGACAGGTCGATCAGCGGGCTGGAGATCTTGGTCGACTCGCGGAACACGAAGTCGAACGGCGAATCGACGTGGGCCGCCGACAGTTCTTCCATGCGCTCGAGGGCCTTGATCCGGCTCTGGGCCTGACGAGCCTTGGTGGCCTGGGCCTTGAAGCGGGCGATGTAGCTTTCCATGTGCGCACGCTGCGCCTGCTGCTTCTCGTAGGCCTGTTGCTGCTGGGCCAGACGCTCGGCACGGGCGCGTTCGAACGCGGTATAGCCGCCACGGTAGAGCGTCAGCTTGCGCTGATCGACGTGGGCCACGTGATCGACCACCTCATCGAGGAAGTCCCGGTCGTGAGAAATCAGCAGCAAGGTGCCGGGGTAACTTTTCAGCCACTCTTCGAGCCAGATGATGGCGTCGAGATCCAGGTGGTTGGTCGGTTCGTCGAGCAGCAACAGGTCTGATGGGCACATCAAAGCCTGCGCAAGGTTCAGACGCATCCGCCAGCCACCGGAGAAATCTCCTACCTGACGATCCATCTGCTCGTTGGTGAAACCGAGGCCGGCCAGCAATTTGCGCGCACGGGCGTCAGCAGTGTAACCATCGGCGCTGTCGAGTTCGGCGTGCAGGCGGGCCAGCGCGGTGCCGTCGTGGGCCTCTTCGGCTGCCGCGAGCTCACGCTGCACTTCGCGCAGGCGCATATCGCCGTCGAGCACATAGTCGACCGCCAGGCGTTCGAGCGTGTCGACCTCTTGGCGCATGTGGGCGATACGCCAGTCGGCCGGCAACAGGCAGTCGCCCGAGTCCGGGTGCAACTCACCGCGGAGCAAGGCGAACAGGCTGGATTTGCCGGCGCCGTTGGCACCGATGAGGCCGGCTTTGTGGCCGGCGTGCAGGGTCAGCTCGGCGTCTTCTAGCAGACGTTGCGGACCACGCTGTAAAGTCAGGTTCTGAAGTCGGATCATAATGGCGGCGGAGTCTACCAGCTTCCCCCGCAACTGGCGCGAGTAGCACGATGTCCTCTGACCTGTGGAGCTTTGCCCTTGCCGTCTACGCCCGTCCCGGCGTGGAGGATGCCTGCCTGCGCCTGCAATCGGCGGGGGCCAACGTGTGCCTGATGCTGTGCGGTTTATGGCTGGAACAACGCGATGCGACCTGTGACGAGGCGCGTGCCCGGCAGTTGCTGCAACTGACAGAGCCCTGGGACCGGGAAGTGGTCCAGCCGTTACGCGCATTGCGCATGCAGTGGAAAACCCTGGCCGACACCGATCCGGTGCTCAAGGGCATGCGCGAGCAGATCAAGGGATTGGAGCTGGAGGCGGAGCGTGCGCTGCTGTCACGACTGGAAGGCGCCGCGCAAGGCTGGAAGCGTAATTCGAAGGAATCGAGTGACTGGCTGGAAGTGCTGGCCGGCCCTGCGGCCAACCTGAACCGCGACGCGCTGCAAGTGCTGCGCGTCGCCGCGACCGGCGCTTAGGAAGCGCTGGACGGGTTGCTGGCGACGCTCGATACCGGCGCCGGGGATGGCGTGGTTGTGGTGGTCGAGGTAGTGGCGGCGGATGCCGGTGCTGCGGTCGGAGCCGGAGTTGCCGGCGCTGCAGGTTTGGCAGCAGGCGCAGTGGCAGGTTTTGCTGCAGCTGGTTTTGCTGCTGGCTTGGCGGCAGCCGGCTTGGCAGCGGCAGGTTTTTTCACTGCTGGTTTTGCAGCAGGTTTCGCTGCTGGCTTGGCGGCCGGTTTGGCAGCGGCCGCTGGCTTGGCGGCGGTCGTTGCAGGCTTCGCTGCAGCAGCCGGTTTGGCCGCTGGTTTTGCAGCGGGTTTTGCCGCAGGCTTGGCCGCTGGTTTAGCCGCCGCTTTGGCTGCAGGTTTGGCAGCAACCGGCTTGGCAGCGGTTTTCGCCGCAGGCTTGGCAGCAGCAGTTTTAGCGGCTGGTTTAGCGGCGGCTTTAACGGCTGGTTTTGCTGCCGGCTTGGCGGCTGCTTTGGTGGCTGGCTTGGCAGCTGGTTTTGCAGCGGCAGTTCTTGCCGGAGCCGCTTTCGCAGCAGCGGTTTTCGCCGCAGGCTTGGCAGCTGGTTTTGCAGCAGCCGGCTTGGCGGCAGCTGGTTTGGCCGCTGTGGTTTTAGCCGCAGGTTTGGCAGCGCTGGCGGCTGCGGGTTTCTTCGCGGCTGGTTTTGCAGCGACTTTCACTGGCGCCTTGGCAGGCGATTTGGCCGGTGCTTTTGCAGCAGGTTTGGCGGCCGCTTTTTTCGCAGGTGCCGCTGCAGGTTTAGCCGAACGCAGGGACAGCGCCTTGCCGACAGCCTCTTGAACACGACCGACACCCTGGGCCAGTTTCAGGCTTTCCTGGGCATCGCGTTTGAGTTGCAGAATGTAGCTGCGGGTATCGGACTGACGATCCTTCAGCGCATCGAGCAGGTCTTCGAGTTCCTTCACGGCAGCCTTGGCCTTGGTCTGCGCCTTGGCTTTACCGGCTGCTGCTGCGTCCTGCAATTTGGTGCGGGATTTGTGCAGTTTTTCTTGCGCCTTGCCGCGTTGCTTTTCCAGTTTGGCGAGCAGTTTTTCAGCATCAGCCAAGGCTTGGGAGCAAGCGTTTTCCAGATGCTCGAGCAGGCTGCCCGAGAGTTGTTGGAGTAAATGCAACGGAGTGTTTACAGGCTTCTTGGTGGCCGACATGGTTTACCTCCTGGCTGACGTGAGTGCGGCTCATACTAGACCTCTGCTGCTACCGCCGCTAGGGCATGTTGACAGTATCGAAAGCACTCGGTTGCAGGCTTGCGAAAAACTTCTGCGCATTGGCAAAAGCAGTTCACCGTTGCAGACGTTCGCGCTGGCATAATCCACCGCAATTCAGGACGGAGAGTGCCCATGTCGCGCTACCTTTTTTTATCCCTCTGCATGATTTTTTCCGTGGCTCAGGCCGACGAAAAAACCACCGCGAATGACGCTCACGATCTGGCTTACAGCCTTGGTGCCAGCCTCGGCGAACGGCTGCGTCAGGAAGTGCCGCAGCTCCAGATTCAGGCGTTGATCGAAGGCCTGCAACAGGCCTATCAAGGCAAGCCGCTGGCATTGAGCGAAGCACGCATCGAGCAGATCCTCGCCGATCACGAATCGCAGACAGCCGAGCAGGCGGCGATGCCTTCGACTGAAGCGGCGATGGAAAGCGAGCGACGTTTTCTCACCGCCGAAAAAGCCAAACCGGGTGTGAAGGAGTTGGCCGACGGCATCCTGCTGACCGAGCTGGCGCCGGGGAATGGCACGAAGGCCGGTCCGGATGGAAAAGTGCAGGTGCTGTACATCGGTCGATTGCCCGACGGCACCGTGTTCGATCAGAACAGCCAGCCGCAGTGGTTCAATCTCGACAGCGTGATCGCCGGCTGGCGCACCGCGTTGCAGAACATGCCGGTCGGTGCGAAGTGGCGACTGGTGATTCCATCGGATCAGGCTTATGGCGCCGACGGTGCCGGCGACTTGATCGCGCCGTTCACACCGCTGGTGTTCGAAGTGGAATTGCGCGGCGCGACCAGTTGATCGCCCAATAAAAAACGGTGCGCTGTGGGCGCACCGTTTCTGTGTCTTGCGAAGTCCGATTCAGGCCTGAACCGAATCCTCTTCCTTGTGTGCGGTATGCAGCACTTCGATCAGGCAGTCTTCCAGTTCGAAGCGCTCGTGGAGCAGGCCGCCCAGTTCCTTGAATTTCTCCGCAACGCATTTGCCTTCATCGCAAAGGTCGTTGAACGCGAGCAGTTTTTCGGTGATGACATCGATCCGCGGATAGATCGTCTCGGCCAGTTCCAGGCCGCGCTTGTCGTTGAAGGCCTTGGCCTCGCCCGTCAGCTGTTCGTAGATCTCGAAGTGGCCGGCCGAGACGTAATCGACCAGCACGCCGCAGAATTCCTGCAAGGGCTTTCGATCCTCGGACAGTGCCTGAGGTTTGGCGCCCAGCTTGTCATAGGCAGCGATCAATTCCTCACGCTCCTGCAGCCAGCGGTCGATCAGCAGATGAACTCCACCCCAACGTTCCTGAGCATTCTGACAACTTTCGAGCATGGCGATCTCTCTTCCCTTGTGGGTCATGCTGCTCTACACCCGCGCCCCTTCTTGTGAATATTGCTTTGAGAGGCGGCCAGGCAGAGCGTCATCGAGCAACACAATTCCAATGACACGTGCGGGCCAGATTATGCCCGCACGCCTATGGCTTCAAGGTACGCAGGAGAGAAAGTTCATACAAGTGTTTAATCCCTGACCAGCACCGGGTGCGACGGTTGGCCGCTGAGCGGTTGCTGCAACGCCATCCAGACCTGCCGCAGCAACTGGTAAACGGCCAGGATCGACATCCCCACAAAAAACAGCAGGCTCCACTCCGGAATGCTCAGATCGAACAGCGTCCAGGACAATTCCGCGCAATCGGCCGTATCGTTGAACATCCGCATCAGCGCGCATAACCACGGCAGGCTGCTGAACATTTCTTCCGGACCCGGCGCGCAATGCGCCAACCTTTGCAGGGAATCACCTTGCAGCAGCACTTGCCGCCACGCCGCTGTCGTCCCGCCAAGACTGGTGAGCAACGCCATCATCCAGTAAAGCGACAGACCGACACGTTGCGGCCCATGGATCGCAGCCACACCACAACAAAGGGTGAGGACGCTCATGAACAGACGCTGGACCAGACACAGACTGCAAGGCACCAGACCGACCGCATATTCAAGGTAATAGGAAGCTCCCAGGGCCAGAATCCCCGCAGTAAAAGCCATAAAGAACAGGGAGCGTGAGCAGGCCAACGACATGGCTTATCCGTAACAATAAAGACAGGCAGTTACGGTAGAGGAAAGGGCCTCGGGCTTTCAAGGCAGGTCACTGGCGACACTTCAGCAGAAGTGTAGGGAAATCCCGACAGGCACCGAAGGATTCGGTGTAGCCCTCTGTAGGACGTTGCTCTGGAGGAGATTTAACGGTAACTATTCCGTCATCGGAAAGAAAAGGAGGAGCACGCTCCTCCTTTCTGATCACGTCCGAACGGCTACGGGCAATGGCGAAGCCAAAAGTCGTTCATCCAGCATACCGAGTCCTTCCTGGAACAGCAGGTTGCTGCGCTCGGTGTCACCCAGCCGGGCCAGCAGGCGCGCCAATTCGGCACACGCTTCCGGATTGCGCTGTACTCGCAGGCTGCTTTCCAGATAGTCCCGTGCCTTGCCCCACAGGCTGGCTTGCAGGCACAGGCGCCCCAGCGTCAGCAGCAGGCTGGCATCACCCGGATGATCCTTGAGCCAGCCTTCGGCCGTCTGCAACTGACGCGCCGGATCGCTGCCGCGCACCAGACCGTAAAGTCGCGCCAGATGGCTGTCGTACTTGCGCTTGAGCGCCGTGCGCAGCACTTCTTCCGCTTCGACCTGAGCACCCAACTGACGCAATTGCTCGGCATAGGCCAACACCAGCGCCGGCTCCTGGCGCTGGGCAGAAGTCAGTTGCTGCCAGGCGCGGTTGAGCGACTGCAAACCGACGGCTCCATCCTCTTCACGCTGGGCCGCCAGGGAAAGGTTTTCCCCCCAAGCACGACGCTCGAGCTCGGACAGTTCGGCCGGTGGCAGGACTTTGTCTTTGCGCAGCTCCGGCAACAGCCGGATCACCGACGACCAGTCACCGCGCTGCTGATGCAGACGCTGCAATTGACGCAAGGTCTGGACATTGTGCGGATGGCGCTCGTGCATCGCCTGCAAGGTGACCAGCGCCCCATCGGTATCACCACGATCGGTCTGCAACTGCGCATGGCTGAGGGCGATCGCCAACTCGGCCTGCGGCTGACGCTCGAGTGCACGCTCAAGCAGGCGATCGCTTTCCTCGTAGTTGCCCTGTTCGTTGGCGGCGCGGGCGGCGCCCAGGTAATACAGCAACGGTTGACGCTCGGCTTCGGCGGCCCGGTAAAGGTGACGTTGGGCACTGGCCCAGCGACCTTCGGCCAGATCGAGCTGACCGTGCTCGATCGCCACTTGCACGCGACGGCTGCGGTTGCGACGCGACCAGGGATTGACCACGCCGCCCGAGGTCAGCACCAGTTCGACCAGCGCCTTGATACCCCAGACCAGCAGCCACAGCACCGCCACCACCGCCAGGGTCGCCCACAGGCTCGATTCATAACGAAAGCTTTTGTAGGCGACCAGCACGTATCCGGAATGCTCGGCAATCGCCAGGCCCAGCGCCGCCGTTGCCGCGATCACCAGAAACACGATCACATACAGGCGCTTCATGGTGTCGCCTCCTGCGCGGTGCTGGCGGCCGGCTTGGCGAAGGGTTTCACCGAGTCTTCGGCGTTGACGTTACGGCGCTCCAGATACGCCTGAACCGCACTCAAGGTTCCAGCGAGATCCGGCGTGTTGACGGTAACCGGTTGCTTGCTCAATTCCGCGACCTGCTCGAGCATGATCTTGCTCTGCGGGTTGTCCGGATTGAAGTTGCCCGTGAGGACGTCACGCGCTTCTGCAAGGGCCTGGGTGTACACCGGCGCCTGACCGTTGAGCGCGGCCCATTGCGCCTGTTCGAGCGAAAGGCTCAGGGCCAGACGCACCTGGCTCAGACTCTGGCCAGCAAGCAGCGGCCGAACATTTTTGTCAGCGTTGAAATCGATGCGGATGTAGCGCGAGATCTGATCCCACCACTGCGCCCAGCGACTGGCGCCGTCGCCATCGGAGGTCAGGCCCAGCAGCGAATCGCCGCGATCCTTGTATTCCGGCGCCAGCTCGGTGAGGCCGACGACCTGATCACGCAAGGCGCCCAGGCGCAGGAACAGCCCGGTGCGATCCGGTTGCTCGGTGCTGCGCAGCGCCACCAGGGTTTTCGCCACTTGCTCACGAGCGGCGAACGAGCCGGGATCATTCTGCTCGCGCAGGATTTCATCGGCACCCTGCACCAGCGCCTGGGCGCTGCTGATGTCCTGGAGGGCGGAAAGACGCAGGCTGGCCAGACGCAGCAAGTGCTCGGCCTCGGCCAGACGCCAGTCCTTGCGGCTGGCGCCAAGGACGGTTTCCAGACGTTGATTGAGGCGCTGCTGATCGCCCTGAAGTTGCGACACCAGACGCTGGCGATCGGCAAGTTCATCAGCGCCGGGCAATTGCGCGAGGCGCTCGGTCAGTCGTTGCTCATTGAGCTTCAGGGTCTGGGCCTGATCGTTCAACGCCTGGACCTGGCTCAACTGATTCTGAGTGCTGGTCTGCAGGTGTCGCACCTGCCAGACACCCCAGCCACCCACCGCAACACCGGCGGCGCCGAGCAGCAGCGCGAGAATGGCCAATCCGTTGCCTCGGCGCGGTTCCGCGGCCGGTGGCGGTGCATCAACCGGTGCATCGATCACAGGTTGAACGTCATCTTTAGGCAAGGCTGTTTCGCTCACGTATCCATCCTTTGCATTAGAGAACGGGCACGGGATGCTCCCGTAACGCCGTCAGCAAGGCCGCGGCACTCGCGCCGCGACAATCCACAACTGTTCGGGCCCCGGCGGCACTGGCCTGCTCGGCAACCCTTGGGCTTGGAACAAACAACGGCAACTGCGCAAGTACAGGCCAGCTGTCGCCAGCCAGTTGGCGCAGGTGCTCGAAACCCTGTCCACTGCTGACCACCAGCCCGTTCAGGCGTTCCGCTGCAATCCTGCGGGGCAGCTCCTGCGGCGGATAGTCCGGCAGGTCGCGACGGTACAACTCCAAGTATTCGACACTAGCACCAAGCGCGCGCAGGCGCTCGGCCAGCAGCTCGCGTCCGCCCTCCCCGCGCAGGATCAACACCTGCGAGCCGGGCTCTGCCACCGCCGCCAGCAGACGCGGCAATTGCAGCAAGGCTTCGCTGTCGTCACCCGCGTCGGGGAAGCTCACATCCAGTCCTTGATCCCGAAGGATAGCGGCGGTCGCCGCGCCCACGCTGAACCACGGCATCGTCAGAGTCGCCAGACCCAGAGCGTCGAGCAGATCCACCGCGATCCGCGCCGCCGGTTTGCTGACCACGATCACCGCGCTGTAACGCGGCAGTTGCGTGATCGTGCGGCGCATTGTGTCAGAGACCGGCAGTGGCGCGATTTCCAAAAGCGGCAGACAGCTGCTGAAAATCCCTTGTTCGGCCAGCACGGTGGCGAGCGCCGAACAGTCCTCCGCCGGGCGCGTCAGCAGCAGGCGCCAAGCGGTCACTCGTGACCTGCCTCGCCGTAGACTGCCTTGAGAATATCGTCGGCGCCCTGGCTGAGCAGGTCTTCAGCCACCTGCACACCCAGCGTCTCGGCTGCGGCACGCGGTGCACGAGCCTGTGCGCTGAGCAGCTTGCCGCCGCTCGGCTCGCCCACCAGGCCGCGAAGCCACAACTGATCGCCTTCGAGCACGGCGTAGCAGGCGATCGGCACCTGGCAGCCGCCATTCAGATGTTTGTTGAGGGCACGCTCGGCGGTGACACGGTCGGCGGTGTCGGCGTGATGCAGGGGCGCGAGCAAGGCATGAATCTCAGCGTCGGCGCTGCGGCATTCGATACCGACGGCGCCCTGGCCACCGGCCGGCAGGCTATCGTCGACGCTGATGGCCAAGGTGATGCGCTCTTCGAAACCGAGGCGGATCAGACCGGCTGCCGCGAGGATGATCGCGTCGTACTCGCCGGCGTCGAGCTTGGCCAGACGGGTGTTGACGTTACCGCGCAGGAAACGGATCTCGAGATCCGGACGGCGCGTCAGCAACTGTGCCTGGCGACGCAGGCTGGAGGTGCCGACGATGCTGCCGGCTGGCAACGCATCGAGGCTGGAATACGTATTGGAGACAAACGCGTCACGCGGATCTTCGCGCTCGCAGATGCAGAACAGACCGAGGCCTTCGGGGAAATCCATCGGCACGTCTTTCATCGAATGCACGGCGATGTCGGCTTCGTTTTCCAGCAGCGCGGTTTCCAGTTCCTTGACGAACAGGCCCTTGCCGCCGATTTTCGACAGGGGCGAATCAAGCAGCTTGTCGCCGCGACTGACCATGGGCACCAGCGTCACCAGCAGGCCCGGGTGGGCTGCTTCCAGACGGGCTTTGACGTATTCGGCCTGCCAGAGGGCCAGAGCACTTTTGCGGGTGGCGATGCGGATTTCGCGAGAGGACATGGATCAATCCGTACTGAATAGATACCGCGGATAATAACAGCTCAGCCAAATCCACTTTGACCTGAATCAGAAACGGCGTGGCCTCCCTGGCCTGCGATGCCTGGTGAATGAAACGAAGAACCGCCCGGAGCCTGCGGACTAAAGCCCCTGCATCATTTTGCGCACGCCCGCCACATGCCGGCGGCTGACGATCAGCGCATCTCCGTTGAGGCCCTTGAGGAACAACTGGAAGTGGCCCAGCGGTGTGCGCTGCAATCGCTCGATGCGGTCGCGGGCGACCAGCGCGTTGCGGTGGATCCGCACGAAGCGCTCGCCGAATTCGTCTTCCAGCGCCTTGAGCGGTTCATCCAGAAGGACTTCGCCACCTTCGTGGCGCAAGGTCACGTATTTGTGGTCGGCAATGAAGTACACCACCTGATCCAGCGGGATCAATTCGATGCCTTTGCGGGTCCGGGCGCTGATGTGGCTGCGCGGGCCGTTACCGCTTTCGGCGGCAGGACGGGTCAGGGCCGAGAGTTGGGCCCGGTTGGGACGTTCAGCCCGTTTCAGGGCGTCATGCAGATGTTCGGTTCGCACGGGTTTCACCACATAGCCCACGGCGCTGGCCTGCAGGGCTTCCACGGCAAATTCATCGGGACCTGCGCAAAACACCACGGCTGGCGGGGTTTCGCGTTCGCACAGACGGGCAGCCACCTGCAGGCCATCGAGGCCCGGCATGCGGATATCGAGCAGTACGATATCCGGCTTGTGGCTGTCGATCAGCGCCAACGCCTCTTCGCCATTGGTGGCGCTGGGCTCCAGGACTGTGTAGCCCTCGAGCTCGCTCACCATTCGGCTGAGTCGCTCGCGGGCCAGTGGTTCGTCATCAACGATCAGGACATTCATATTGCGCTGGATTCCTGCGTGAGTCTCGCACAAGGATAGCGTAGACAAGTGGAGTGACGTCCGTCACCGCGATCCACGCTAAGACTAGCGCGAGCGCCAAAAAGTGCCGTACGTCGGCCGGCAATATTTGCCGACACCTGCAACGTACCGCCTGACGCCCGTCGCCGACTGCGTTTTACGCAGGGTATGCCAATGGCCAATACACCCACCCCTCTCTCTTCTTATAGTCGGTGGCCGGACCTTTGCGCGATCCGCCGCCACGTCGACCCCTATGTCCTACTGTAGACGCTCGTCGGGCCGATATTGCTCAATCGAAAAATATCCTTGCGCAAATCCCCCGGCGACACCGGCGACTATGGATCAGGTCATGAGAAAAAAACGTATCGACCAGTGTCAGCGACAGGATTGGCAACCCTGTTATTATCCGCGCCAGCGTTTCACGCCTTCTTTCTTCAAGCCGATACGAGCGAATTCATGAGCACTGACAAGACCAATCAGTCCTGGGGCGGCCGCTTCAGTGAACCCGTCGACGCCTTCGTCGCCCGCTTCACCGCCTCCGTCACTTTCGACCAGCGCCTGTATCGCCACGACATCATGGGCTCGATCGCCCACGCCACCATGCTGGCCAAGGTCGGCGTGCTGACGGATGCCGAGCGCGACAGCATCATCGATGGCCTGAAGACCATCCAGGGCGAAATCGAGGGCGGCCAGTTCGACTGGCGCGTCGACCTCGAAGACGTGCACATGAACATCGAAGCACGCCTGACCGACCGCATCGGCGTCACCGGCAAGAAGCTGCACACCGGCCGCAGCCGCAACGACCAGGTCGCCACCGACATCCGCCTGTGGCTGCGTGACGAGATCGACCTGATCCTGAGCGAAATCACCCGCCTGCAAAAAGGCCTGCTGGAGCAGGCCGAGCGTGAAGCCGCCAGCATCATGCCGGGCTTCACCCACCTGCAGACCGCTCAGCCGGTGACCTTCGGGCACCACATGCTGGCCTGGTTCGAAATGCTCAGCCGCGACTACGAGCGTCTGGTCGACTGCCGCAAGCGCACCAACCGCATGCCGCTGGGCAGCGCCGCGCTGGCCGGCACCACTTACCCGATCGACCGCGAATACACCGCGCAACTGCTGGGCTTCGACGCCGTCGGCGGCAACTCGTTGGACAACGTGTCCGACCGCGACTTCGCCATCGAATTCTGCTCGGCCGCCAGCATCGCGATGATGCACCTGTCGCGCTTTTCCGAAGAGCTGGTGCTGTGGACCAGCGCGCAGTTCCAGTTCATCGATCTGCCGGACCGTTTCTGCACCGGCAGCTCGATCATGCCGCAAAAGAAAAACCCCGACGTGCCAGAGCTGGTACGCGGCAAGACCGGCCGAGTGTTCGGTGCGCTGATGGGCCTGCTGACCCTGATGAAAGGCCAGCCGCTGGCCTACAACAAGGACAACCAGGAAGACAAGGAACCGCTGTTCGACGCCGCCGACACCCTGCGCGACTCGTTGCGCGCCTTTGCCGACATGATCCCGGCGATCAAGCCTAAGCACGCGATCATGCGTGAAGCGGCGCTGCGCGGCTTCTCCACTGCCACTGACCTGGCCGACTACCTGGTACGCCGTGGCCTGCCGTTCCGTGATTGCCACGAGATCGTCGGTCATGCCGTGAAGTACGGCGTCGACACCGGCAAGGATCTGGCGGAAATGAGCCTGGAAGAACTGCGCCAGTTCAGCGACCAGATCGAGCAGGACGTGTTTGCCGTGCTG
The DNA here is from genome assembly GCF_002884345.1 of Pseudomonas sp. GW456-12-10-14-LB2. NCBI lineage: Bacteria > Pseudomonadati > Pseudomonadota > Gammaproteobacteria > Pseudomonadales > Pseudomonadaceae > Pseudomonas > Pseudomonas sp. GW456-12-10-14-LB2. Next base: position 84,295 of record NZ_POHV01000011.1, on the reverse strand, counting down.
ACCCTGGAAGGCTCGGTGAATGCCCGTGACCACATCGGCGGCACTGCGCCGGCGCAGGTCAAGGCTGCCGTGGTTCGTGGTCAGGCGTTGATCGCCAGCCGCTAAAAGCCAAAAACATCGCTGGCAAGCCAGCTCCCACAGGTTCAGTGTCGAACATGCAATTGTGTTTCAACCGAAAACCCTGTGGGAGCGGGCTTGCCCGCGATGACTGATTTCAAAACGCTACAAAATGCTACTTTTTGGCTGCGATCATCGCCAAAAACGCCGGCATCGCCGCATCCTTGTCCGCTGCAATCTTCTGCACATGCGCATTCTGCTCAAGCCGCTCCAGCAGCGCCTTGGCCTTCGGCATCTCCGCCAGCAAATCCAGACCGAACAGCTTGTGCCCCACGGCAGCCGCCAGCGGCACGCTGTAGAGGAAATACAAATCCGCAATGCTCAAGCTGTCGCCCGCTACATACGGGGCGAACTTGCCGTGGCGCCCCAGCGCTGCAAAGCCCAGCAGCAATTCAGCCTTGGTTTTCTCCTTGATCGCCTCCGGCAGCGCCGTACCGAAAAACGCTTCGCCGTAACAGGCTCGTGCCGGCAGCTCGATATACAGCTCGATTTCCTTGGCCACTGCCAGCACCTGAGCACGGGCAAACGGCTCGGTCGGCAACAGCGGGACCCCCTTTTGACTGCTTTCGAGGTATTCGAGCATCACCATCGTTTCGTTGATGTAACCACCTTCGGCCCCCAGCACCGGCACCTTGCCACGCGGGCTGATGGCCAGAGACTCAGGCGTAGGCGTCGGGTAGAACGTGACCTCTTCGAACGGCAGGCCTTTTTCCAGCAGCGCCAGTTTGACCATGTTGTAGTAGTTGCTGACGGAGAATCCATAGAGCTTGAACATCACATAGCCTCCAGGCCGTGCGGGGTGGGCAGTGCCTGTTTATAGATCGCACCAGGGATTCGCGCCAGCAGCATCACGCTGCTGAATGCGGGTAAACTGGCGCCTTTCCTTGAGGAGCCTGCCATGAGCGAGCCGACTGACATCGACAATGATGAAGAAGAGTTCACCGAATCGACGCTGATCGAAGCGATCGAGAACCAGATCGAAAGCGACAACCCGCCAGCGGCCAAGGCAACCTTCAACAAGCTGACGCTGGTCGGTTACGAGCGTGATGACATCCTGAATCTGATGGCCCACGTGCTGGCCTGTGAAATCGACGCGATGCTCGACGAAGACCGCGCGTTCGATACCGAGTGGTACGAAACCGCGCTGCGCGCACTGCCGGAACTGCCACCGGAAAAGCAGTAAACGGCCCCACCCTGTGGGAGCAGGCCTGCTCCCACACAATTTGTCACCCATCTGCCCGGCCTTCTGCTGCCCCCTGACTACACTGGAATCCACCCCGGGATAAAAACCCTGACACGCGCACTGGACAGGCCGCGCCGGCAGGTTCACCTTAGGGGCGCTGTCGTCCAATTCCTAGAAAGTCTGGAGTCCTTATGTCGCTTACCCCTGAGTTGGTTGCCGAACTGGAAGTCCTCGCACTCTTCAACCTGGACAGTTCCCAGGAAGGTCTGAAAATTCATCAGACCGCTGCCCCGAAGCACATTGCCGCCGCACAACGCCTGTTCGAAAAAGAACTGACAGACCAGCCTGATGGCGGTTACCTGACCAGCCTCGGTCGCGATGCCGCACAGAACGTGCAAACCGTACTGACGATTCTCAAAGAGCAGCAAACCGCCTGATCCTCCCGACTTTGCCCACGGAAACCCCTGCCACGGGATTTCCGCGGGCCAGCCATGAACGTCGCCCATCGCCGCGCGATAGAAATCTGACGTCAAAAAACAAATTCAGCTTAAAACTCCTGCCGCTCAGGCGCTAAACTCCCGGACACCCGAGACCCTTTGCCTCCGAGCCCTGCGCGCCGGTTTGAGCCGACATGACCCGCACCCATGAAATCCGCCCCGACCTGGACGAAGGCATCGACCGCAAGGTACTCAGCCAGCTACGTGCACGTTTTCTCAAACTCAATGAAGGCCGCCTGAACCGGGCGCTGGAAGGTCTGTCGACGCGCCAGCAAAGCGTGCTCACGCTGCTGCCACTGTTTTTCCACGTCAATCATCCGCTGCTGCCCGGCTATGTCTCGGGCAGTACGCCGGCCGGGCTGTCGAATTACGAACCCGACGCCGATGTGCTGGCCGAAGCTCAGCGCCTGACGCGCTCGTTCTCCTATAAGCCGCGTCACGGCAGCAACCCGCCACGGCCGATTCATGGGCTGTTCCTGATGGGCAGCCTCGGCACGCTGGCCCAGGCCGACCAGAGCGACATGGATGTGTGGGTCTGCCACGCCCCCGACCTGAGCGACAGCGAACTGGCCGAGCTGCGCAAGAAATGCCAGCTGCTCGAAACCTGGGCGGCCAGCCAGGGGGCCGAAGCGCACTTCTTCCTGATCGACCCGGTGCGCTTCGTCAAAGGCGAGCGCGACACCCAGCTCAGCTCCGAAGATTGCGGCACCACCCAGCATTACCTGCTGCTGGACGAGTTCTACCGCACCGCGATCTGGCTCGCCGGGCGCACGCCGATCTGGTGGCTGGTGCCGGTCTACGAAGAACGTGCCTACGACGCGTACACCCACACGCTGATTTCCAAACGTTTCATCCGCAATGATGAAACCCTCGACCTGGGGCCGATGGCGCACATTCCGCCGGGCGAGTTCGTCGGCGCCGGGCTGTGGCAACTGTTCAAGGGCATTGAGTCACCTTACAAATCGGTGCTCAAGCTGCTGCTGACCGAGGTTTACGCCAGCGAACATCCGCAGGTGCAATGTCTGAGCCTGCGCTTCAAGCAGGCGGTGTTCGCCAACCGGCTGGATCTCGACGAGCTGGACCCGTACATGGTGGTCTACCGGCGGATCGAGGAATACCTCACTGCGCGCAACGAGCCGGAGCGCCTGGAGTTGGTACGCCGCGCGCTGTACCTCAAGGTCAACCGCAAGCTCACCGGCAACACCCGCACCCAGAGCTGGCAGCGTTCACTGCTGGAAAGACTGGCCAGCGAATGGCACTGGGATCAGCGGCAACTGGCGCTGCTCGACAGCCGCAGCCAGTGGAAAGTCCGCCAGGTCAGCGCCGAGCGCCGGGCGCTGGTCAACGAACTGAATTACAGCTACCGCTTCCTGACCCAGTTCGCCCGCACCGAACAGACTGTCAGCCTGATCAACAAGCGCGACCTCAACGTTCTAGGCCGGCGCCTGTATGCAGCATTCGAACGCAAGGCCGACAAGGTCGAGTTCATCAATCCCGGCATCGCCCCGGACCTGGCCGAAGACACCCTGACCCTGGTGCAATCACCGAACAAAAAGGAACCGGGACAAACCCAGTGGGGCCTGTACAACGGCAGCCTGACGGCGCTGGAGTGGGAACACTTCGCGCCGATCAAGCGCAGCCGCGAGTTGCTGGAGCTGCTGACCTGGTGCCACCGCAACGGCGTGATCGACAGCAGCACCCGACTGGCCCTGCACCCCGGCACCAGCGATTTGAGCGAGTTCGAGCTGTTCAACCTGCTCGGCAGCCTGCAACAAAGCATCCCCCTGCCCTTGTCGACCGTCGCCGAAGAACCGCTGCTGCGCGCCGCCGTGCCGAGCGAAGTGCTGATGCTGGTGAATGTCGGGGTCGATCCGCTCAAGCATCACCGCGACCTGAACATCCTGATGACCACCGAGCGTACCGATTCGCTGAGCTACGCCGGTGTGCGCGAGAACCTGGTGTTGACCCTGGATCAGGTCACGCTCAACAGCTGGAACGAAGTGCTGGTCAACCGCTTCGATGGCCCGCATGCCCTGATGGACTGCCTGCGCGATTACCTCAACAACCTGCCGCGCGGGCCGCAACAACCCTCGCTGCGAGTGCGCTGCTTCTGTCACAACCGCGCGCAGTTCATCGCCCGCCGGGTGGAAGAAATCGTCGACACCGCGCAGACCCTGTTGCTCAGTGATCTGAATCACCGCTATCTGATCCAGGTGCAGCAGCACTATCACGTGCTGGAGCTGGTGCCGGGCCAGGTCAGCCATGTCGCCCTCGCCACCCTGCCGGCGCTGCTCGATTACCTGGGCGAGGAACAGCCGCGCTACAGCCCGCTGCACCTGGACCCGATGGCGCTGGAAGACCACGACCTGGCGTTGATCCTGCCGATGGGCCAGCCCGAATGCATTCAGGTGTTCTACCGGATCACCGAGCGAACCGCCGAGCTGTACGTACTCGACGAGTTCAATGCGCTGTGGCAACAGCACTTGCCCTATCACGACGAGCAAAGCCTGTTGGTGCCGTTGCAGCGGTTCCTGCAATCGATCCAGTTCCGCCGCGAAGCGCTGCTGCCGATGGATGCGGGCCATGCCGCCAGCCTTGAAATCTTGTATTACCAGTTATTGCCATCGGGGCCGGGACGCGCGCGACGGGTCGAAATGCGCCCGGCGCCGCAGACGCCGGTCAACAAACCGTTCTACGACGTGCAGGCGATCGTCGGCAAAGCCGCGCCCGGCGAGGTGCAGGTCACGCTCTATTGCAATCAACGGGAATTCAGCGAGCTGGAACATGGCGACCAGCTGTTCAGCGTGGTCGCCCGGGAGATCGTCGGGCAGCGCCGGGAAAGCGAGCGCTACCGCTGCTACATCACCGACCTGGACCTGTCGGGTGTGATCGGTGACGGGCAGAGTTCGAGCAATCTGTATCTGCGTTACAAGGCCGACCTGGAACGCTCTCTGAACGAGGCGCTCGAGCAGGTCTGAGGCGGGTTACTCCGGGAAATCACCGCCGTTGGCCGGCTGCGATTCGACTTCGAGCAAAGTCAGTTTCAGGATCTTGCCACCCGGAGCCGGCCAGTCGATGTGCTGACCAACCTTCAAGCCCAGCAGCGCACTGCCGACCGGGGCCAGGATCGAGACTTTGCCTTCGTCGGCGTTGGCGTGCTTCGGGTAGACCAGGGTCAGGTGGTAGTCCTTGCCACTGCTCTCTTCGCGGCAGTGCACACGGGAATTCATCGTCACGACATCGGCAGGCACTTCATCGTGACCGACCAGGGTATCGGCGCGGTCCAGTTCGGTTTGCAGCGCGATCACGCCCGGCAGCGTGTCATCCAGGCTGTCGATCAGGCGCTCCAGACGTTGCACGTCCAGACGGGTAAGGGTGATGGAAGGTGCGGTCATGATCCGGGCAGACTCCTTTCTTCTGCACACAAAAAAAGCAAAACCCCGCCAAAAAAGACGGGGTTTTCACCAGGCCTCGATGGGTTGAGGCGTTTCCGGACACTATCACAGCTCAAAAAATATACAAGCTACGCTCCGGCGAGCTGCCGGCGCTGAGCCGCCTGCGCGCAAATCACCCGGCGGCGCTCGTCATCGGCCGAACGCCACTCGCGGATGTCTTCGACATGGCGCATGCAGCCGAGGCAGACCTTCTGTTCATCCAGCCGGCACACGCCGGTGCACGGAGAAGGGACGGCCGGGCTGACGTTGCTGTAGAGCGGCTTCGGCGGACGGACGGGCGCAGTATCAGTCACGAAATCACAGGCCTTCGAAATCGAATTCGGTGCCGGCCTGCTGCTTGACGATGCGCTCGAGCATTTCGCCCAGCTGTTCTTCGCTCTTGTCGCACATCCAGCGTTCGCTTTCTTCGTCGTAGTCGAAGTGGAAACCGCCGGACACCGCGGCCAGCCACAGCTGACGCAACGGTTCCTGACGACTGAAGATCAGCTGGGTGCCGTTCTCGAACTTGACGGTCAGCACACCGGCCGAGTTCTCCATGTCGATGTCCAGGTCGCTGTCGTCGAAGATGTCTTCCAGTTTTTCCTGGGTTTCATCGACCAGATCGTGGAAACGGGCTTCGGACAAACTCATTGCGGCAACCTCAAAAAATGTCTGATCAGGCTCAAGCGCCGCAAGATACGGACGCTGCCAGCCGATTGCAAAGGATAACGACCAAGCGCCCTGCCCGGCGACGAAATATCCACCCGCCACGCGGGAAAAGTTTCCGCGCCGCAGCCCGAGCCCCGCCGGACGGGAGTTCCGTCGCATAGGCAAGCTGCCGGGTGGCCGGTATACTCCGGCGCAATTAATGCATTTTCAAGGATTTCGCCATGAAGCGCCTGATCTCTTCCCTTGCTGCGCTCGTCGCGGTTGCCTGTCTCGTTTCGGCCTGCGGTCAGAAAGGCCCGCTGTACCTGCCCGATGAAGATCAGGACCCGGCCGAGCAAGCCCAGTCTTCGCAAAAGCAGCCTGTCTCCAAGGCACACAAGCACGACGTTTACTAAGGGATCGCCATGGACGCTTTTAACTACCGTGGCGGGGAACTGTTCGCGGAAGGTGTGGCGCTGTCCGCCATCGCCGATCGCTTCGGCACACCGACCTACGTCTACTCCCGCGCGCACATCGAGGCCCAGTACCTGGCCTACGCCGACGCGCTGGCCGGCATGCCGCACCTGGTGTGCTTCGCGGTCAAGGCCAATTCCAACCTCGGCGTCCTGAATGTCCTGGCCCGTATCGGTGCCGGTTTCGACATCGTTTCCCGTGGCGAGCTGGAGCGTGTTCTGGCCGCCGGCGGCAGCCCGGACAAGATCGTGTTCTCCGGCGTCGGCAAGACCCGTGACGACATGCGCCGTGCGCTGGAAGTCGGTGTGCATTGCTTCAACGTCGAATCCACCGACGAGCTGGAGCGCCTGCAAGTGGTCGCCGCCGAACTGGGCGTTCGCGCGCCGATCTCGCTTCGCGTGAACCCCGACGTCGATGCCGGCACCCACCCGTACATTTCCACCGGTCTCAAAGAAAACAAGTTCGGCATCGCCATCGCCGACGCCGAAGACGTGTACGTGCGTGCCGCGCACCTGCCGAACCTGGAAGTGGTCGGCGTCGACTGCCACATCGGTTCGCAACTGACCACCCTGCCTCCGTTCCTCGATGCCCTCGATCGCCTGCTGGATCTGGTCGATCGCCTCGGTGATTGCGGCATCCACCTGCGCCACATCGATCTCGGTGGCGGCCTGGGTGTGCGCTATCGCGATGAAGAGCCGCCGCTGGCCGCCGATTACATCAAGGCTGTACGCGAGCGTCTGGTCGGTCGTGATCTGGCGCTGGTGTTCGAACCGGGCCGCTTCATCGTCGCCAACGCCGGCGTGCTGCTGACTCAGGTCGAGTACCTCAAGCACACCGAGCACAAAGACTTCGCCATCGTCGACGCGGCCATGAACGACCTGATCCGCCCGGCGCTGTACCAGGCCTGGATGGACGTGACCCCGGTCAAGCCACGCGATACTGCTGCGCGTACCTACGACATCGTCGGCCCGATCTGCGAAACCGGCGACTTCCTCGCCAAGGAACGCGAACTGGCGCTGGAAGAAGGCGATCTGCTGGCCGTGCATTCGGCCGGTGCCTACGGTTTCGTGATGAGCTCCAACTACAACACTCGCGGCCGTGCCGCTGAAGTGCTGGTGGATGGTGATCAGGCATTTGAAGTGCGTCGCCGCGAAACCGTGGCCGAGCTGTTTGCCGGCGAAAGCCTGCTGCCGGAGTAACCCCATGCTGCTGCGTTTTACCAAGATGCACGGCCTGGGCAACGACTTCATGGTTCTCGACCTGGTCAGCCAGCACGCGCATATTCAGCCCAAGCACGCAAAAATGTGGGGCGACCGGCACACCGGCATCGGTTTCGACCAATTGCTGATCGTCGAAGCGCCGAGCAATCCGGATGTGGATTTCCGTTACCGGATCTTCAACTCCGACGGTTCCGAAGTGGAGCAGTGCGGCAACGGTGCGCGCTGCTTCGCCCGCTTCGTGCTCGACAAGCGCCTGACCGCCAAACGTCAGATCCGCGTCGAGACCAAGGGCGGCATCATCGAACTGGACGTGCGTAATGACGGCCAGATCGGCGTGAACATGGGCGCCCCGCGCCTGGTGCCGGCGGACATTCCGTTCCAGGCGCCGGAACAGGCCCTGAGTTATCAGGTCGATGTCGACGGTACGCCGGTGGATCTGGCGGCGGTGTCCATGGGCAACCCCCATGCGGTGCTGCGGGTCAGCGATATCAACACTGCACCGGTGCATGAACTGGGGCCGAAAATCGAACACCATCCGCGCTTTCCGGCGCGGGTCAACGTCGGTTTTCTCCAGGTCATCGACCGCCATCGCGCGCAACTGCGCGTCTGGGAACGCGGCGCCGGGGAAACCCAGGCCTGCGGCACCGGTGCCTGCGCTGCTGCTGTAGCTGCGATCAGTCAGGGGTGGATGGATTCGCCACTGCTGATCGACCTGCCGGGCGGGCGTCTGTCCATTGAGTGGGCAGGCCCCGGCCAACCGGTGTTGATGACCGGCCCGGCAGTGCGCGTATACGAAGGACAAGTGCGTCTTTGAGTGAGCAGAAGCCATGACCGATAAGCCTCAGGTACCCGCCCGACAGTCCGGTGAATCAGCGTCCGAGAGCCTGGAGGCGGCAGCGGTTGCCGCGTACCTGGAGGCTCATCCGGACTTCTTCGTCGAGCATGAAGAACTGCTGCCGTCCCTGCGCATCCCCCATCAGCGCGGCGATACCGTCTCGCTGGTCGAGCGTCAGATGGCCATCCTGCGCGACCGCAACATCGAGATGCGTCACCGTCTCTCCCACTTGATGGACGTCGCCCGGGACAACGATCGCCTGTTCGACAAGACCCGTCGCCTGATCCTTGCGCTGATGGACGCCGCCACTCTGGAAGATGTGGTGATCAGCGTCGAAGACAGCCTGCGTCAGGATTTTCAGGTGCCCTTCGTCAGCCTGATCCTGCTGGGCGACAACCCGGCCCCGGTCGGCCGCTGGGTGACCCACGCCGACGCGCAAACCGCCATCGGCGGATTGCTCACCGAAGGCAAGAGCGTCAGCGGCAGCCTGCGTGAGCATGAGCTGGACTTCCTGTTCGGCGAAGAACAGCGCAAGCAGATCGGCTCCACCGCCGTGGTCGCCGTCAGCCATCAAGGCATCCACGGAATCCTGGCCATCGCCAGCCGTGATCCGCAGCACTACAAGAGCTCGGTCGGCACGCTGTTCCTCAGCTACATCGCCGAAGTCATGGGTCGCGTGCTGCCACGGGTCAACAGCTCCCTGCGCTCGGTACGCTGAGCATGGAACGACAACTGGACGCTTACTGCGAACACCTGCGCAGTGAGCGGCAGGTGTCGCCGCACACGCTGTCGGCCTACCGACGCGACCTCGACAAAGTCCTCGGCTGGTGCAACAAACAGAACATCGATAGCTGGCAGGCGCTGGACATCCAGCGCCTGCGCAGCCTGATCGCCCGCCTGCATGCCCAGGGCCAGTCCTCACGCAGTCTGGCGCGCCTGCTCTCAGCGGTGCGCGGGCTCTATCACTATCTGAATCGTGAAGGTCTCTGCGATCACGATCCGGCCACCGGCCTGGCACCGCCCAAAGGCGAACGCCGGCTGCCGAAAACCCTCGACACCGATCGCGCCCTGCAACTGCTTGAAGGTGCCGTGGAGGACGATTTCCTCGCGCGGCGCGATCAGGCGATTCTGGAGTTGTTCTATTCCTCCGGACTGCGTCTGTCGGAGCTGACCGGGCTCAATCTCGATCAGCTCGATCTGGCCGACGGCATGGTTCAGGTGCTCGGCAAGGGCAGCAAGACGCGTCTGTTGCCCGTCGGCAAAAAGGCCCGGGAAGCACTGGAGCAATGGCTGCCGCTGCGGGCGCTGACCAATCCGGCGGACGACGCGGTATTCGTCAGCCAGCAAGGCCGACGCCTTGGCCCGCGCGCGATTCAGGTTCGGGTCAAACTCGCCGGCGAGCGCGAACTGGGGCAGAACCTGCACCCGCACATGCTGCGGCACTCCTTCGCCAGCCATTTGCTCGAGTCCTCTCAGGACCTGCGAGCGGTGCAGGAACTGCTCGGCCACTCGGACATCAAGACCACCCAGATCTATACCCACCTGGACTTCCAGCACCTGGCGGCGGTCTACGACAGCGCCCATCCACGGGCCAAACGCATGAAAGGCGACGATTCATGAGCATCCAGTTGATCACCTTCGACCTCGACGACACCTTGTGGGACACCGCCCCGGTGATCGTCAGCGCCGAAGCGGTTTTGCGCGAATGGCTGAGCGAACATGCGCCGAATCTGGGCGCGGTGCCGGTCGAGCATCTGTGGTCGATCCGCGAGCGGGTGCTGGCCAACGAACCGGGCCTGAAGCACCGCATCAGCGCGTTGCGCCGGCGCGTGCTGTTCGATGCGCTGGAAGAAGCCGGGTACGCCCACGGCGAAGCGTCGGATCTGGCGGACAAGAGTTTTGAAGTGTTTCTGCATGCGCGGCATCAGATCGAGGTGTTCCCGGAGGTCGAGCCGATCCTGGAAACCCTCGCCAAGCATTACGCCCTCGGGGTGGTCACCAACGGCAACGCCGATGTCCGTCGTCTCGGGCTGGCGGATTACTTCAAGTTTGCGTTGTGTGCCGAAGACATCGGCATAGCCAAGCCGGATGCTCGACTGTTCCATGAAGCGTTGCAGCGCGGCGGCGTGAGCGCCGAAGCCGCTGTGCATATCGGCGATCACCCGGGGGATGACATCGCCGGGGCGCAGCAGGCCGGTCTGCGAGCGATCTGGTTCAACCCGGCCGGCAAGGACTGGGAAGCGGAGCGCCTGCCGGATGCCGAGATTCGCAGCCTGAACGATCTGCCTGCCGTACTCGCTCGCTGGAACAGCCGCGGCTAGATTTCTTTCGCCCATGAAAAAGCCCGCAGCGACGGCGGGCTTTTTCAGCAAGCAAGCGACACGCCTCAGATAGGGCGGCTGCCGTACTTGTTGTCCGGCTTCTTGGGCGGATCGGCGACCACGTTGGCCTCCACTTCCTGCACCTTGCCGCCGCGCGCAAGGAACTCTTCCATGGCCTTGGCCAGGGCATCGCGCTCCTTGTTCTTGGCTTCGATGCTCGGCAACTCGTCGACCGACACCGCAGCCTTGGCCTTGCCTTTGGCAGCCGGGGCCGGCGTATCGTCACCGCCATCGTCTTCAGCAACGTCTTCCGCTGCTGCTTCCAGACCGTCTTCGGCCTCGTCTTCGTCGCCTACTTCGAGGTCGTCGTTTTCCAGATCATCGTCGCTCATGTTCTACCTCATGACTTGCGAAAAGCAGATTAGTTATAGACCAGCTTTGGCGACTGTCGAAAGTCGCCGGAAAAAAATCGGTAACCATTGGTGACCAACGGTTTATGCCCCTTCACCGTGCAAGGTGGCGAGGACTTTACGGGCACCGCCATGATCACGGTGCTCGCCCAGGTAAACGCCTTGCCAGGTGCCCAGTGCCAGTCGGCCCGCCGTTACCGGCAAACTGATCTGGCAGCCCAGCACGCTGGCCTTGAAGTGCGCCGGGAGGTCGTCCAGGCCTTCGTCGTTATGCTCATAGCCGTCTGCTCCTTGTGGGATCAGACGATTGAAAAATCGTTCGAAGTCGCGACGTACCGCCGGATCGGCGTTCTCGTTGATGGTCAACGACGCCGAGGTATGCTGCAGCCACAAATGCAACAGACCGACCCGGCATGCCTTGAGTTCAGGCAGGCCGGCGAGCAACTCGTCCGTCACCAGATGAAAGCCCCGGGGCCGTGCCCGCAGGGTTATCAGAGTCTGTTGCCACATACAGTTCTCCGCACGTTCGGGGCGCATTCTAGCGCGCTCTGGAAAAAAACAAAGGCCCTAATATTCCTTCAATGATGTAAGCCTTTGGCCGCAGAAAAACACTCGTCGTAAACACGACCAAAGCAGTACGAAAAATCCTTTCAGCTGTATCAGGGAAGACAAATTCCAGACAAAAAAATGCCCGGCGAGCCGGGCAATTTTTTTGCGGCGCGTGCTTACAGGTTGTAGCCGCGCTCGTTGTGTTGTGCCAGATCCAGGCCGACCGATTCTTCTTCCTCGGTCACGCGCAGACCCATCACGGCATCCAGTACCTTGAGGATGATGAAGGTGACGATCGCGGTGTAGATCACGGTGAAGCCGACGCCTTTGCACTGAATCCAGACTTGTGCGGCGATGTCGGTGACGGTGCCGAAGCCACCCAGCGACGGTGCAGCAAACACACCGGTCAGGATCGCGCCGAGGATACCGCCGATACCGTGCACGCCGAAGGCGTCCAGGGAGTCGTCATAACCGAGTTTGCGTTTCAGGGTGGTAGCGCAGAAGAAGCACACCACGCCTGCCGCCAGACCGATCACCAGTGCGCCCATCGGGCCCACGGTGCCAGCCGCCGGAGTGATCGCGACCAGACCTGCGACGACGCCGGATGCGATACCCAGTGCGCTTGGTTTGCCGTGAGTGATCCACTCGGCGAACATCCAGCCCAGTGCCGCAGCGGCGGTCGCGATCTGGGTCACCAGCATCGCCATGCCGGCGGTGCCGTTGGCGGCAGCAGCGGAACCGGCGTTGAAGCCGAACCAGCCAACCCACAGCATCGCTGCGCCCATCAGGGTGTAACCCAGATTGTGTGGCGCCATCGGGGTGGTCGGGAAGCCTTTGCGTTTACCCAGTACCAGGCAGGCAATCAGACCGGCCACACCGGCGTTGATGTGCACCACGGTGCCGCCGGCGAAGTCGAGTACGCCCCAGTCCCACATCAGGCCGCCGTTGCCGGACCAGACCATGTGCGCGATCGGTGCGTAGACCAGGGTGAACCAGATGCCCATGAAGATCAGCATCGCGGAGAATTTCATCCGCTCGGCGAACGCACCGACGATCAGCGCCGGGGTGATGATTGCGAAGGTCATCTGGAAGGTGATGAAGACCGCCTCGGGGAACAGCGCCGCCGGGCCGGTCAGGCTCGCTGGGGTGACGCCGGCCAGGAACGCCTTGCCGAAACCGCCCACGAACGAGTTGAAGTTGACGACGCCCTGCTCCATGCCGGTGGTGTCGAACGCGATGCTGTAGCCGTAAATGACCCACAGGACGCTGATCAGACCGGTAATGGCGAAGCACTGCATCATCACGGAAAGAATGTTTTTCGACCGAACCATGCCGCCGTAGAACAGCGCGAGGCCGGGAATGGTCATGAACAGCACGAGGGCTGTGGAGGTGAGCATCCAGGCGGTGTCGCCGGAGTTCAGGACTGGAGCTGCCACTTCGTCTGCCGCCATGGCCAGGCCGGGCATTACGATAGACAACAGGGCTCCTAGCCCTGCGAATTTACGCAGAGTCATATTGTTTTCTCCTGGGGCGTTGGGTTTGTGGCGGCGTTTAGATCGCGTCGGTATCGGTTTCGCCGGTACGGATGCGGATCGCCTGTTCCAGATTGACCACGAAGATCTTGCCGTCACCGATCTTGCCGGTGTTGGCAGCCTTGGTTATCGCCTCGATAACCCGATCCAGATCCTTGTCGTCGATGGCAACGTCGATTTTCACCTTGGGCAGAAAATCGACCACATACTCCGCGCCGCGATACAGCTCGGTGTGACCCTTCTGCCGACCGAAGCCTTTGACTTCAGTAACGGTAATGCCCTGCACGCCGATTTCGGACAGCGACTCGCGCACGTCGTCCAACTTGAACGGCTTGATGATGGCAGTGACTAGCTTCATGAAACTCTCTCCCGAATTGGTGGACTTGCCCCAGGAAAACAAACCCGACTCAAGTCTAAGCGCAGTGCCTGGCTTTGTAACGCTTCGTTGTCGACGCCAGCTAACCGCTCCAGACGAAACTCCCCGCTCCGTCTGCCGCACTGCATTCGTCACAGCGACTGCATCAGTGCATGGGTCGAAGGTGACTAAGCAGAAAGCTTGCCATCTCGCCAAAAACCACTGATTTCAATCCCTTGGCCGCTGCGGCAGATGCCATCACCCAAATGGCACTCGGGATACGCACAACAACGGTGCGCGGCCGTGCATCCAGTTGCGCGAAAAGCGTGCATCCGTGCCTGCGCCAATGACTATAGACACTGCGTGATACACTGCCGGCCATTGTTTCCAGGACATATCCCATGCTCGCGCCCAAAGACTTCCTCGACGCCCTGAGCGGCACCGCCTCCCGCCTGTTCAGCGGCGACACGCCCTTGCCGAAAGCCGAAATAGAAAGCCAGTTCAAGATGCTGCTGCAAAGCGCCTTCAGCAAACTGGACCTGGTGAGCCGCGAAGAGTTTGACAGTCAGATGGTAGTGCTGGCGCGCACTCGCGCCCGGCTCGAGAGCCTTGAGGCGAAGGTGGCGGAGCTGGAAGCGAAGCTGACGCCGCCGGCTGAGTGAGTCCTCATCCTAGTCTGCCACTGGCTGGCGGAATTTCGTTGATGCTTGCGCCAGCGATCAAACATGCATAACCTCGGGATACGCGAGTGTGTCCACTAAGGATGCGCAGGCCTTGGCCTCACCGAAGCCTGCAACTGAAAACCGTCTCCTCAAGGCGGTTTTTTTTTCGCCTCGAGATAGCTGCAACAATCGGTTTTCTGAGGAGTAGTCACAGCAACTGTTCAGCTCCCCGCCGTACGACCTTGAATTCAGATCAAGCGCAATGCGCCAGCCACTCCACTTGATCACGGACGGAAGCTCCTCTCTAAACTCCCGCTTTTCGCAAATCGTAAGTCGACTGAAGATTCATCCAGAACTCAGTCGTGGTGTTGAGGTGAATGGCCAGCCTGATTGCCAGATCGGCGCAGATCCTGAGCTGGCATTTCACAAGCTTCTCGATCTCGGTTTCAGGCCAGTTTGTGGGCATGGCCAAGTCCATGACCGTCATGCCCAACGGCTCCATGAATTCCTTATTCAGAACCTCACCCGGATGAATCGGGCGCATACCATTGCGGTCCATTTTTCGCCTCCAGAGGCTGCATTGAGCGGCCAAACTGGAGCATCCGACTTTGCGATACAAGACCGTCGGGTCGCTTTCGCTGGCGTCCTACAACTATTAGGGCATGCCCCTACAAAAATCAGCGTCTGCGCCTATTTATGTTGTCCTTACGCCTGTCATTACATTAGCGACACCCATCAGGAATGAGGTCTCTGTGAAGGATAAAAAGAGAAAGACAAAGCTACTTCAGGTTGTTGAACTACACCTCGAAGCACTCCGACTGGCTGGAAATATGTCAGCCAATCAACGGAGGTTTATTGAAGTCGCCGTTACGTGCGGACCTGAGCTTGAGCCAAGTGGTCCGTTAGCAGGCAGAAGATGAATGCATAGGCCCGCAAAACCGCTTTCTGATACGTCTTGTAAACCTCTACTCAAACGCTAGAACCCCGCTCAACTACCCTTCAAAAACCCGCAGGAAGCGGCCCCTGTCTTTTCAAGGAACGACCATGTCACTCGCCATCGTCCACAGCCGCGCCCAGATTGGCGTGGATGCTCCCGCCGTCACCGTCGAAGTCCACCTGGCCAACGGCCTGCCCTCGCTGACCATGGTCGGCCTGCCCGAAGCCGCGGTGAAAGAGAGCAAGGACCGGGTGCGCAGTGCGATCATCAATTCGGGGCTGCAGTTTCCGGCGCGGCGGATCACGCTGAATCTGGCGCCGGCTGATTTGCCCAAGGATGGCGGGCGGTTCGATCTGGCGATTGCGCTGGGGATTCTGTCGGCGAGTGTGCAGGTGCCGACGTTGACGCTGGATGACGTGGAGTGCCTTGGCGAACTGGCGTTGTCCGGTGCCGTGCGGGCGGTGCGCGGGGTGTTGCCGGCGGCACTGGCAGCGCGCAAGGCCGGGCGGACGCTGGTGGTGCCACGGGCGAATGCCGAGGAGGCTTGTCTGGCATCTGGGCTGAGGGTGATCGCGGTGGATCATCTGCTGGAGGCCGTGGCGCATTTCAACGGGCATACGCCGGTCGAGCCTTATGTCTCGGATGGGCTGATCCATGCCGCGAAACCCTATCCCGACCTGAATGAAGTACAGGGCCAACTGGCCGCCAAACGGGCGCTGCTGATTGCCGCCGCCGGTGCCCACAACCTGCTGTTCAGCGGGCCACCGGGGACGGGCAAGACGTTGCTGGCAAGTCGATTACCCGGTTTGCTGCCACCGCTGGCCGAGAGCGAAGCGCTGGAGGTGGCGGCGATTCAATCCGTCGCCAGCGGCGCACCGTTGACCCACTGGCCGCAGCGCCCGTTTCGCCAGCCGCATCACTCGGCCTCCGGGCCGGCACTGGTCGGTGGCAGCTCAAAACCGCAACCCGGCGAAATCACGCTCGCCCATCACGGCGTACTGTTTCTCGATGAACTGCCCGAGTTTGATCGCAAGGTGCTGGAGGTTCTGCGCGAACCGCTGGAATCCGGCTGCATCGTCATCGCACGGGCCAAGGAAAGGGTGCGGTTTCCCGCGAGATTCCAGCTGGTGGCGGCGATGAATCCCTGTCCCTGTGGATATCTTGGCGAACCGAGCGGCAAGTGTTCGTGCACGCCGGACATGGTGCAGCGCTATCGCAACAAACTGTCGGGGCCGTTGCTGGACCGGATCGATTTGCACCTGACGGTGGCGCGGGAGGCGACAGCGTTGAACCCTGCGGTGAAACCGGGAGAGGACAGCGCCAGCGCGGCCACATTGGTCGCAGAGGCCCGCGATCGTCAGCAAAAACGCCAGGGCTGTGCCAATGCATTTCTCGATTTGCCGGGGCTGAAGAAGCACTGCAAGTTATCCACAGCCGATGAAACCTGGCTGGAGACGGCGTGCGAAAGACTGACCTTGTCGCTGCGCTCGGCGCATCGGCTGCTCAAGGTCGCGCGGACGCTGGCGGATCTGGAGAAGTGCGCGGATATCAGTCGCGAACATCTGGCCGAAGCGTTGCAGTATCGGCCGGCGACTCAGTAAGTGTCGAGGTCGTGGCGGGCCCAAACGCAAGCAGGCTCGCTCTCACAGGTCCAACAAAAAACCTGTGGGAGCGAGCCTGCTCGCGATAGCTATTTCAGAGACGCCTCACCGGAAGCGGTCGACTTCCTGGCGCAGGTCGGCTGCGAGGCCTTCCAGTTCCTTGGCGGTGATTGCCAGGTTCGATACCACTTCGCGCTGCTCGCTGTTGGCCATCGCGATGCTCTGCAAGTTGCTGCTGAGCAAAGTCGCGGTGCTGCTCTGCTCCTGAGTCGCGGTGGTGATCGCGGCAAACTGCTCACCCGCCGAGCGGCTTTGCTCGTCAATGCGCGCCAGCGCCGACGCCACATTGGCATTGCGCGACAGGCCTTCCTGCATCAGCAGGTTGCCCTGCTCCATGTTGCTGATGGCGTTGCCGGTTTCCTGCTGAATGCTGTGAATCATGCTGGAAATTTCATCCGTCGCCTGACGGGTACGCGAGGCGAGGCTGCGCACTTCGTCGGCCACCACGGCAAACCCGCGACCTTGTTCACCGGCACGGGCCGCTTCGATGGCAGCGTTGAGTGCCAGCAGGTTGGTCTGTTCGGCAATCGAGGTGATCACGCTGACGATGCCGCCGATTTCCTGGGAGCGCTGACCGAGCGTGTTGATCACGGTCGCGGTGGTGTTCAGTGCGCCGGCAATCTGCTCCAGCGAGGAAGACGCTTCTTCCATCGACGTGCGACCGATCTGGGTCTGCTGGGCGTTTTCCTGGGCCAGACGCTGGGTGTTGCCCATGTTGTCGGCAATGTTCAGCGACGTGGCGGAGAACTCTTCAACGGCGCCGGCCATGCTGGTGATTTCGCCAGACTGTTGCTCCATGCCTTCATAGGCGCCGCCAGACAGACCGGACAGCGCTTGAGCCCGACGGTTGACCTCTTCCGAGGCGCGGCGGATGTGCTCGACCATGGTCGACAGGGCCTGGCTCATCTGGTTGAACGCGCGGGCCAACTGGCCAATCTCGTCGTTGCTCGACACACTCAGGCGCACGCTCAGATCGCCGGCGCCCAGGGCTTCAGCCTGGCGGACCAGATCGCCCAGCGGTGCCAGTTTGCTGCGCAGCAACCAGACCACGGAGCCGACCGCCAGCAGCATCGCCAGCAGACTGCCGATGGCCAGCTGAGTGCCGACGCTCCAGGTCACCGCGCGGATCTCGGCTTTCGGCATGCTCGCCACCACCGACCACGGGCCACCCTCGAACGGCACGGCGATGCTGTAGAAGTCTTCGGACTTGTCGCTCCAGAACTGTCCTTTACCCGGCGTTTTCGCCAGACCGTTGATTACAGGAACCGCTTGATCCAGCGCCTGCACACCGGCCGGCGCCACCAGCCACTGGTTCTTCTCGTCCAGCAGCGCCAGCGAGCCGGTCTGGCCGATACGGAAGCGCTTGAGATTGGCGAACTGGGCGTTCTGCGCGTCGGTGTAATCGAAGCCGACGAACAACACCGCGATTACCTTGCCGCTACTGTCACGCACCGGGGTGTACTGAGTCATGTAGGAGCGATCGAACAGCAAGGCGCGACCGACGTAACCCTGCCCCGCCATCAATTTCGCATAGGCCGGGTGAGCGTGGTCGAGCACGGTGCCGATGGCGCGGGTGCCGTCTTGTTTGCTCAGAGAGGTGCTGACGCGAATGAAGTCTTCGCCGCTGCGCACGAACAGCGTGGCAACGCCCGCCGTCATCTGCTTGAACTCGTCGACTTCCTTGAAGTTGTTGTTCAACACCTCGCTGCCCAAGTGCAGGCCCGGGGTCTGGGTGCCCGCAACATTGACCGGCTCGCTCGGGTGAATGCTCAGGCCCGCGATGAAGCGCTTCTCGAACAACCCGCTCAGGCGCTGGGTGCTTTCGCGCAGCGTGCCGTGAAAAGTGCTCAGCTGGTCGGCGAGCAGGCGTGCCTCGCTGGCCAGGTGTTCTTCACGGGTGGCGAGATTGGCGGTGTCCAGCGAACGCAGGGCGAACACCGTACTGCCGCTGATGACTATCGCCAGTATCACGGCGAGCGCGAGGCCCAGCTGCGAGGCGATCCGAGCGCGAGGTTGAGACATGGACAGCTCCTGGCCGAACTTCCGATCCTCCTTGATCGCAGCTCGGGTAATTTTCTAATGGGGGTAAATCGTGGCCACCGGCACGACGGTTCCACATGCACGTATTCGGCGGTAAAACCGAATACTTGAGCGAACAGCAGGGTTATGGCGAAAGGCCGGCATTGTGCAGGCTCGAACGTTTCAGCTCAAGCGCGTGACCGCCGGCAGCGCCATGGCGCGGACTTCGCCTTGCAGGAAGTCGCTCAGACGGCGCAAACGTTCACCTCCCGGACGAGTCTTTGGCCACACCAGGTAATAATTCAGGCCGCTGGCGACCGCCGTCGGCCACGGCAGACTCAAGCGTCCTTGCGCGACATCCTCGGCCACCATCAGCAGATCGCCCATGGAAACCCCATAGCCCCGAGCCGCCGCAATCATCCCGAGTTCCAGAGTATCGAACACCTGTCCGCCCTTGAGCGACACCTGATCCGACAGCCCCATGTGCTCCAGCCAACTGCGCCAGTCGCGGCGGTCCGGCGTCGGGTGCAGCAATTCGGCGCTGGCCAGCCGCGCCACGTCCCACGGCTGATCGTTGAGCAGATTCGGCGCGCCGACCGGAATCAGCTCCTCCGGAAACAGCAGGCTGGCTTCCCAGTCCGGCGGGAAATGCCCGTCACTCAACAACACCGCGCAATCGAAGGGCTCGTTATTGAAGTCCACCGAATCCACGTCCATCCACGCGCTGGTCAGTTGCACCTCGTTACCTGGCTGCAGATGACGAAAGCGACTGAGCCGCGCCAGCAACCAGCGCATGGTCAGGGTCGACGGGGCTTTCATGCGCAGGATGTCATCTTCGGCGCGCAAGGTATTGCAGGCACGTTCCAGCGCGGCAAAGCCATCACGGATGCCCGGCAGCAGCAGGCGTGCCGATTCGGTCAGTTGCAGGTTGCGCCCGCTGCGGTGGAACAAGCGGCAGGCGAAGTGCTCTTCGAGCGTACGGATGTGCCGGCTCACCGCACTCTGAGTGATCGACAACTCCTCTGCGGCCCGGGTGAACGAACTATGGCGTGCCGCCGCTTCGAATGCGCGCAGGGCATACAAGGGTGGAAGACGACGGGACATGTACAACGCTCCAATGGCGGGATTGCGCCAACTTAGCAGAATCGCGACAGGATGAGTTTTAATCATGTCACCCATCCTTTTTATCCCTTTGTGCAACCCGCGCCAAACCCTGAGAATCGACGGTCTCTTGCTCCCTCGTTTATTAAGGATGTGAAAACATGCAGCGTCCTGTGCGTACCGAACTCTGGGCCATCCTGCGGCTGGCGGGGCCGTTGATCGCCTCGCAGTTGGCGCACATGCTGATGGTGCTGACCGACACCCTGATGATGGCGCGCCTCAGTCCCGAAGCGCTGGCCGGCGGTGGCCTGGGCGCGGCCACTTATTCATTCGTGTCTATTTTCTGCATCGGCGTGATCGCGGCGGTCGGCACCCTGGTGGCGATTCGTCAGGGCGCCGGCGACATCATCGGCGCCGCCCGCCTGACTCAGGCCGGGCTGTGGCTGGCGTGGCTGATGGCGCTCGGTGCCGGGTTGCTGTTGTGGAATCTGAAACCGGTGCTGTTGCTGTTCGGCCAGACCGAGACCAACGTCAACGCCGCCGGGCAGTTCCTGATCGCCCTGCCATTCGCCCTGCCCGGCTACCTGAGCTTCATGGCCCTGCGCGGTTTCACCAGCGCCATCGGCCGGGCGACACCGGTGATGGTCATCAGCCTCGCCGGCACGGTGGCCAACTTCCTGCTCAACTACGCGCTGATCACCGGCATGTTCGGCCTGCCGAAACTCGGGCTGACCGGTATCGGCCTGGTCACGGCGATTGTCGCCAACTGCATGGCACTCGCACTGGCCTGGCACATTCGCCGGCATCCGGCCTACGACGCTTACCCGCTGCGTGAAGGCCTGTCGCGGCCGAACCGGCAGTACCTCAAAGAGCTCTGGCGCCTGGGTCTGCCGATCGGCGGGACCTACGCGGTGGAAGTCGGGCTGTTCGCCTTCGCGGCGCTGTGCATGGGCACCATGGGCAGCACGCAACTGGCGGCGCACCAGATCGCTCTGCAAATCGTCTCGGTGGCGTTCATGGTTCCGGCGGGGATGTCGTATGCGATCACCATGCGCGTCGGCCAGCATTACGGCGCCGGGCAATTGAGCGATGCGCGGATGTCCGGGCGGGTCGGCATCGTCTTCGGAGCAGTGGTAATGCTGGGGTTTGCGATGGTGTTCTGGCTGCTGCCGAATCAGTTGGTCGGCTTGTTCCTCGACCATAACGATCCGGCGTTTGCCGAGGTGATTCGTCTGGCGGTGAGCCTGCTCGCCGTGGCAGCGTGGTTCGAGCTGTTCGACGGCACGCAGACGATTGCCATGGGCTGCATCCGCGGGCTCAAGGATGCCAAGACCACATTTCTGGTCGGGCTCGGTTGCTACTGGCTGATCGGTGCGCCGGCGGCGTGGCTGATGGCGTTCCATCTGCACTGGGGGCCGACCGGCGTCTGGTGGGGTCTGGCGCTTGGGCTGGCCTGTGCGGCGGTGAGCCTGACGCTGGCATTCGAATGGAAGATGAAGCGAATGATTCGGCTTGAGCCGCAACCTCAAGGCTTCAAGATCGCTCAGCCGGAATGAGTTTCCCTGTGGAAGCAAGCTCGCTCCCACAGGGACTTGAGGCTAAACCACAATGCCCAGCGGCGGCTGACTGGCATCAGCCACCAGGTAATCAACCAGTTCCGTCAACGGCAACGGCTTGCTGATCAGGTAACCCTGCACCTGATCGCAACCGAACCCGCGCAACAGATCCAGTTGCTCGCGGGTTTCCACCCCTTCGGCAACCACTTCCAGGTGCAGGTTGTGCGCAAGGTTGATCATCGCGTGCACCAGTTTGCGGTTCTCTTCGCGCTGCTCCATGCCACCGACGAAACTCTTGTCGATCTTCAGCAAGGTGATCGGCAGGCTGTTGAGATGCACGAACGACGAGAACCCGGTGCCGAAATCATCCAGCGAGAAACGCACGCCGAGGCGACCGAGCGCGTCCATGGTCTGCTTGACCAGATCGCTGCGGCGCATCACGGCGGTTTCGGTGAGTTCGAATTCCAGCCACTGCGCTTCGACTCCGCGCTCGGCGATCAGACGGCTGAGCGTCGGCAGCAACTGGCTGTCCTGAAACTGGCGGAACGACAGGTTGATCGCCATATGCAGCGCCGGCAATCCGCGTTCGCGCAACGCCTGCATATCGCGCAGGGCCCGGGAAATCACCCAGTAACCCAGCGGCACGATCAGACCGCTCTGCTCCGCCAGCGGCACGAATTCGCTCGGTGGTAGCAGGCCGCGTTCGCTGTGGCGCCAGCGCACCAGCGCTTCGAGGCCGACGATCTGGCCGTCCTGCAGGTTCAGGCGCGGCTGGTAATGCAGCTCCAGCTCGTCGCGACGCAAGGCCCGGCGCAGCTCGCTTTCGAGGTCGGCCATGCTTCGCGCGTTGCGGTTGATTCGTTCGTTGAAGATATGAAAGGTGCAGCCTTGGGTGCTCTTGGCCTGCTGCATGGCGATGTGCGCGTGCCACATCAACGGATCGGCGCCGCCCTGGGCCCGCGCATGGGCGATGCCGAGGCTGGAGCCGATCAGCAGGCTTTCGCCATCGACCCAGTAAGGTTCAGCCAGCGCTTCGGTGATGCGCTCGGCCATCCATTCCGCCCGTTGCGGGGCGCGGCGGGTGTCGATCAGCAGGGCGAATTCGTCACTGCCCAGGCGCGCCAGTTGATCGCCGACTTCCAGCTGACTTTTCAGCCGCGCCACCACTTGCAGGATCAGGCGATCACCGGCCTGATGGCCGAGGGCGTCGTTGGCATGGCGGAAGTTGTCGAGATCGAGGTGCCCGAGGGCCAGACCGCGACCGTCGTTTTCCGCCAGACGGGCCGTGAGCAGGGTCTGGAAGCCTTGGCGGTTGGCGATGCCGGTCAGCGGATCCTGCTCGGCCAGGCGTTGCAGGGTGTTTTCCAGCACGCCGCGTTCGCGCACATGCCGCAGGCAACGCCGTAGCATGCCGGCATCGAGGGCATCGAATACCAGCCAGTCGCTGACGCCGTCGGGCGCGGTCGCCGGCTCGTGTTCCAGAAGCAATACCGTCGGCAGGCTGCAACGGCCGGGCGCCGGCTGCAACGCGGGAACGGTCAACAACACCGCGTGGCGGTTGTCTTCGAACAGACTGCTGACCGACTCCCAGCTCGGCGCGCTGATCAGCACCGCCGCACTTCCCAACGGAGCCAGACACTCGCGCAATAACGCTGTCCACGCTGGCTCTTCGGCCAGTAGCAGCAAACGCAAGGGTTCGACAGGCGTAGTCAAGCTGACTCCCTAGACTCTGCAATGATGTGGGCGGCGGGCATTATGCCGTTGCGGCTACCAATGACCAAACGACAACGGTTA
Source organism: Pseudomonas sp. GW456-12-10-14-LB2 (assembly GCF_002884345.1). Lineage (NCBI taxonomy): Bacteria > Pseudomonadati > Pseudomonadota > Gammaproteobacteria > Pseudomonadales > Pseudomonadaceae > Pseudomonas > Pseudomonas sp. GW456-12-10-14-LB2. The sequence continues at coordinate 60,990 of NZ_POHV01000011.1, read as the reverse complement.
TCAAAACGTTATTTTGTGTCACGAATGAGAACATTAGCCGCAAAATCACCGCGCATCCTGCGTGAAAGTAACAAAACCGGCAAATTTGAATCGCGTGCTGCGTCACAAGTCGGAGAGAGCAGCACAAATCGCTGAGCCTGTTAAAATGCCGGCCCATTTCGTCAACGACTCCCGAATTTTCGTATGTCCCGACTCAATCCCCGGCAGCAAGAAGCCGTGAACTACGTCGGCGGCCCTCTATTGGTGCTCGCCGGTGCTGGCTCCGGCAAGACCAGTGTGATCACGCGCAAGATCGCGCACCTGATCCAGAACTGCGGCATCCGTGCCCAGTACATCGTCGCCATGACCTTCACCAACAAGGCCGCGCGTGAGATGAAGGAACGGGTCGGCACCCTGCTGCGTGCAGGCGAAGGTCGCGGCCTGACGGTCTGCACCTTCCACAACCTGGGCCTGAACATCATCCGCAAGGAACATGAACGGCTGGGCTACAAACCCGGTTTCTCGATCTTCGACGAAACCGACGTCAAGTCGCTGATGACCGACATCATGCAGAAGGAATATGCAGGCGACGACGGCGTCGACGAGATCAAGAACATGATCGGCGCCTGGAAAAACGACCTGATCCTGCCGGCCCAGGCCCTGGAAAACGCCCGTAACCCCAAGGAACAGACCGCCGCCATCGTCTACACCCACTATCAGCGCACGCTCAAGGCGTTCAACGCGGTGGACTTCGACGACCTGATCCTGCTGCCGGTTAAACTCTTCGAAGAGCACGCCGACATCCTCGAAAAGTGGCAGAACAAGGTGCGTTACCTGCTGGTCGACGAATACCAGGACACCAACGCCAGCCAGTACCTGCTGGTGAAAATGCTCATTGGCAAGCGCAACCAGTTCACCGTGGTGGGCGACGACGACCAGTCCATCTACGCCTGGCGCGGCGCGCGGCCGGAAAACCTGATGCTGCTCAAGGACGACTACCCGTCCCTGAAAGTGGTGATGCTGGAGCAGAACTACCGCTCCACCAGCCGCATCCTGCGCTGCGCCAACGTGCTGATCTCGAACAACCCGCACGAATTCGAGAAGCAGCTGTGGAGTGAAATGGGCCACGGCGACGAGATCCGCGTGATCCGCTGCCGCAACGAGGACGCCGAAGCCGAGCGCGTGGCCATGGAAATCCTCAGCCTGCACTTGCGCACCGACCGCCCGTACAGCGATTTCGCGATCCTCTATCGCGGCAACTACCAGGCCAAGCTGATCGAGCTGAAACTGCAGCACCATCAGGTGCCGTACCGTTTGAGCGGCGGCAACAGCTTCTTCGGGCGTCAGGAAGTGAAAGACCTGATGGCCTACTTCCGCCTGATCGTGAACCCGGACGACGACAACGCCTTCCTGCGGGTGATCAACGTGCCGCGCCGTGAAATCGGCTCGACGACCCTGGAAAAACTCGGCAACTACGCCACCGAACGCAAGATCTCGATGTACGCCGCCACCGACGAACTCGGCCTGGGCGAGCATCTGGACAGCCGCTTCACCGATCGCCTGTCGCGCTTCAAGCGCTTCATGGACAAGGTACGCGAGCAATGCGCCGGCGAAGACCCGATCTCCGCCCTGCGCAGCATGGTCATGGACATCGACTACGAGAACTGGCTGCGCACCAACAGTTCCAGCGACAAGGCTGCGGACTACCGGATGAGCAACGTCTGGTTCCTGATCGAAGCCTTGAAGAACACCCTGGAAAAAGACGAAGACGGCGAAATGACCGTCGAGGACGCCATCGGCAAACTGGTCCTGCGTGACATGCTGGAACGTCAGCAGGAAGAGGAAGACGGCGCCGAAGGCGTGCAGATGATGACCCTGCATGCGTCCAAGGGCCTGGAATTCCCTTACGTGTTCATCATGGGCATGGAAGAGGAAATCCTCCCGCACCGTTCCAGCATCGAAGCCGACACCATCGAAGAAGAACGCCGCCTGGCCTACGTGGGCATCACCCGCGCGCGCCAGACCCTCGCGTTTACTTTCGCCGCCAAGCGCAAACAGTACGGCGAGATCATCGACTGCGCGCCAAGCCGCTTCCTCGATGAGCTGCCGCCGGACGACCTGGCCTGGGAAGGCAACGACGACACACCGACCGAAGTCAAAGCCGTGCGGGGCAACAGCGCATTGGCTGATATACGCGCGATGTTAAAGCGCTAGAATTGACCACTTTTTACTAGACCTTCGACGCACAAAGCGTCAAATGAGGACAGCTTCATGGAAGCATTGCACCAGAAAATCCGCGAACAAGGCATTGTGCTTTCCGACCAGGTCCTGAAGGTCGACGCCTTCCTGAACCACCAGATCGACCCGGCCCTGATGAAGCTGATCGGCGACGAATTCGCCACGCTGTTCAAGGATTCGGGCATCACCAAGATCGTCACCATCGAAGCCTCGGGCATCGCTCCGGCGATCATGACCGGTCTGAACCTCGGCGTGCCGGTGATCTTCGCCCGCAAGCAACAGTCCCTGACCCTGACTGAAAACCTGCTGTCGGCGACCGTTTACTCGTTCACCAAGAAGACCGAAAGCACCGTGGCCATCTCCCCGCGTCACCTGACCAGCAGCGACCGCGTGCTGATCATCGACGACTTCCTGGCCAACGGTAAGGCGTCCCAGGCGCTGATTTCGATCATCAAGCAGGCCGGCGCCACCGTCGCGGGTCTGGGCATCGTGATCGAGAAGTCGTTCCAGGGCGGCCGTGCGGAACTGGATTCGCAGGGTTACCGCGTCGAGTCGCTGGCTCGCGTGAAGTCGCTGAAGGATGGCGTGGTGACTTTCATCGAGTAATCGCTGATAGGCGCAAACACACTGCAATACCTGTGGGAGCTGGCTTGCCAGCGATGGGGCCATATCCTTCAACATCCTAGTTGAGTGATAAACCGCCATCGCGGGCAAGCCCGCTCCCACAGGTTTTTTGTTGTTTGTTATTGCGCGGTGGCCTTCAGGCCCGTTAGCAACAACCGCTGAAACAGGTCTTCCTTCAGACCTTCCGGATCAGTGAGCTGCATGCGCGCCAAATGCTCCGGATACAGCGAAGCCTCAGGCGCATCCAGCGCCGCCTTGCCCAGCTCCAGAATCTCGGTCAGCTTGAATTTGCTCTTGAGCCAGTTCAGCGCCCGCAACAGATCCTTCTCGACCTCAGTGAAGTCGCAGCCCAGCGGATACTCCGGAAACAGGTTCGGATGCCGCGCGGCAATCGCCTGCAAGCGTTGCGGGGTGTTGTCGGCAAAGCGAGGATCAAGGCGGAAATCCTTCGGCAGCTTGCCGACCTTCTGCGCCTGCTCGATCAGCCCCTGCTGGAAGCGCGAATCGCTGATGTTCAACAGCGCCTCTATCACCACCGCATCCGACTTGCCGCGCAGATCGGCGATGCCGTACTCGGTGACCACGATATCGCGCAGGTGCCGTGGAATCGTGCAATGGCCGTATTCCCAGACAATGTTCGAGCTGACATCGCCGCCGGATTCGCGCCAGCTGCGCAGCAGCAGAATCGAGCGCGCATCGTGCAACGCATGGCCCTGAGCGACGAAGTTGTACTGCCCGCCGACGCCGCTGAGCACTCGCCCGTCTTCCAGCTGATCCGCTACCCCGGCACCCAGCAGGGTCATGGTGAATACGGTGTTGATGAACCGCGCATCCAGACGCTGCAGACGTTTGAGTTCTTCCTGACCGTACAGCTCGTTGATGTAGCTGATGCGGGTCATGTTGAATTCAAGGCGTTTGCTCAGCGGCAACTCACGCAAGCGTTCATAGAAACTGCGCGGCCCGAGGAAGAAACCGCCGTGGATCGACAGGCCGTCGGTTTGCGCCGCTTCGTCGAGGGTCCCGGCGTTGGCTTGCTCCTGAGTCTGTACATCCGGGTAGACCTTGCGCCGGATGATCCCGGCTTCGGCCAGCACCAGCAGGCCGTTGACGAACATTTCGCTGCAACCGTACAGGCCTTTGGCGAAGGGTTCGATGCCGCCCTCGCGCTCGATCAATTGCGCCCACTGGCTGAGGTTCACATCGGCCAGCAAGTCCTGGTATCCGGCGTTGTCGGCCTGACGCGCCAGCAACGCAGCGGTCAACGCATCGCCCATAGAGCCGATGCCGATCTGCAAAGTACCGCCATCGCGCACCAAGGTACTGGCGTGCAAACCGATAAAGTGATCCTGAAATCCCACGGGCATGTTCGGCGTGGAAAACAGCGTGCTGCTGTCTTTCTCGTCGATCAGCAGGTCGAAGGTATCGATGTCGACTTCGGCGTCACCCGGCATGTACGGCAACTCGGTGTGCACCTGGCCGACCAGCAGGATCGTTTCCCCCGCTGCCCGGCGTTTGGCGATCATCGGGAACAGGTCGAGGGTGATGTCCGAGTTGCAGCTCAGGCTCAGGCGATCCGGGTGTTCGCTGCTACTGGCGAGCAACTGCGCCACCAGGTTCAGGCCGGCGGCGTTGATATCACGGGCGGCGTGGCTGTAATTGCTGCTGACATAATCCTGCTGGGCCGGCGCGCTGTTGAGCAGACTGCCGGGCTGCATGAAGAATTGCTCGATGCGGATGTTGGACGGCAGGCTGTCGCGGTGCAGGTCGGCGAGGAATTCCAGTTCCGGGTAATCGCCGAACACCCGCTCGACGAAGGGTTCGATGAAGCGCTTCTGCAAACCATCGCCCAAGGCCGGACGGCCGAGGCACAAGGCGGTGTAGATCGTCAGCTGACGTTCGGGCAATCCGGCAACCCGCCGGTACAGCGCGTTGACGAAGGGATTGGGTTTGCCCAGCCCCAGCGGCAGGCCCATGTGGATGTGCGCCGGCAACCGCGCCAGCACGTCGTCCACTGCCTGTTCGATCGAACACAGCTGCACCATCTGAAGCCTCCTGCCCGTTCCGTGAATAGAGGTACGACCGAGATTGCCGGTTGTTTGCTGCAAAGAACAGCCTCAGGCGTGAATCGCGGGCACAAAAAAACCGTCCGGAGACGGTTTTTTTCGTCAGAAGCGCGGCTTATTTCAGGCCGGACATCTTCTGGATGGCGCCCTTCAGCTCTTCATCGGAGCAGTCGGCGCAGGTGCCTTTCGGCGGCATGGCATTGATGCCCGTGATGGCCTTGGCCAGGATGCCGTCGAGGCCGCCCTGGTGATCGGCGCGCTCTTTCCAGGCTGCCGCATCACCGATTTTCGGTGCGCCCAGCAGGCCGGAGCCGTGGCAAGCGTTGCAATGTTTGGCAATCACTTCGTCCGGCGTCTTGGCGCCGCCACCGCCGCCTGCCGAAGCAGCGACTTCCATCCCCTTGCACTCTTGCCCTTGAACACACACCTGGCCGACCGGCTCAAGGCGTTTGGCAATATCGTCATTCGTCGCAGCTTGAGCGCTGACAGCCCAGAGGGCCAGTACGGTTGCTGGTGCAGCCAGCATTTTCATAATTAGGTTCACGCGTTCACCCTCAATGGTGGCTATTCACGCCTGCGGCCACGGTTCGCAGGCGGGCGCAAGTATAGCGGTTAGCCCGCTTCACTGAAACAACCCCAAAGTCGAAGGGGTTATATCGCGCTGTGGAAAAACGTTTCGGGTGCCTTCGCCGTATGGCCTGGCGCCTCTTTGTTTAAAAATTCGCCGGCGTGGCTGCGCTGATTAGTCGCGCCGGTGCATCGAACGGATTACGGAAACGATGCGGCTTGGTACTTTCAAAGTAGTAGCTGTCGCCGGCTTCGAGGATAAAAGTTTCAAGGCCCACCACCAGCTCCAGGCGCCCTTCCACCAGAATCCCGGTTTCCTCGCCTTCGTGGGTGAGCATTTCTTCGCCGGTGTCGGCGCCCGGCGGGTAGATTTCATTGAGGAACGCGATGGCCCGACTCGGGTGCGCGCGGCCGACCAGTTTCATGGTCACGGCGCCGTCGGAAATGTCGATCAGCTCGTTGGCCTTGTAGACGATCTGGGTCGGTTTTTCCTGCAGGATCTCTTCGGAAAAGAACTCGACCATGGACATGGGAATCCCGCCAAGAACTTTCCTCAGCGAACTGATCGAAGGGCTGACGCTGTTCTTTTCGATCATCGAAATGGTGCTGTTGGTGACGCCCGCGCGCTTGGCGAGTTCACGCTGGGAAAGCCCTTTGAGCTTGCGGATCGATTGCAGTCGTTCACCGACGTCCAAGGCTGGAGCCTCCTGATGTTGTAGAAATATTGAGCGTTATCATGGCGACAGCGTTCAGTATTTACAACACTTGGGCCCCGCTAGCGCTTCAACCCTCGGAATAGAGCCTTGGCACCCGGCGCAGGTTGCAGAAGATCTGGTACGGAATGGTGTCCGCCCACTTCGCCACGTCGCTGGCGAGGATGTTCTTGCCCCACAACTCGACAGTCGATCCGAGGCCGGCTTGCGGCACGTCGGTCAGGTCGATGCACAGCATGTCCATCGACACCCGGCCAAGAATGCGGCTGCGCTGACCGGCCACCAGTACCGGAGTGCCGGTCGGCGCCTGACGCGGATAACCGTCGGCGTAACCCATGGCGACCACGCCGATGCGCATCGGTTTGTCGGTGATGAATTTCGCACCGTAACCCACCGGTTCGCCGGCCGGCAGCTCGCGCACGCTGATGACTTTCGATTCCAGGGTCATCACCGGTTGCAGGCGCTCGGCCACGGCGTTGGCTTCTTCGAACGGAGTGGCGCCGTAGAGCATGATGCCCGGACGCACCCAGTCGCTGTGAATCTGAGGCCAGCCCAGCACCGCCGGCGAATTGCGCAGGCTGACTTCAGCGGCCAGGCCCTGACGCGCGGCCTCGAACACGGCAACTTGCTCGGCGCTGCTCTGCTCGTGCAGCTCATCGGCCCGGGCGAAGTGGCTCATCAGCACGACTTTCGCTACGTTGCCGCTGGCCAGCAGACGCTGATAAGCCGCCGGGTAATCCTTCGGATGCAGGCCCACACGGTGCATGCCCGAATCGAGCTTCAGCCACACGGTGATCGGTTTGCCCAACGCCGCCTGCTCGATCGCTTCGAGCTGCCACAGCGAATGCACCACGCACCAGAAGTCGTGCTCGACGATCAGCGCCAGCTCATCGGCCTCGAAAAAGCCTTCGAGCAACAGCACCGGCGCGCGAATCCCGGCGGCACGCAGTTCCAGGGCTTCTTCGATGCACGCCACCGCGAAGCCGTCCGCTTCAGCCTCCAGCGCCTGGGCGCAACGCACTGCGCCATGGCCGTAGGCATCGGCCTTGATCACCGCCAGTGCCTTGGCACCGGTGACTTCACGGGCGATACGGTAGTTGTGACGCAGGGCTTGAAGGTCGATCAGGGCACGGGCAGGACGCATGGCAGCAGACTTCTTGGCGGTCATGGGAATAAAAACCGGCGCTGGCTGACGGCGTGAACCGCCAACAGCACCGGGAGAGGGATCTTTACAACGGGTTACGGCAACGCGGCGACGATGGAGATCTCGACCAGGATGCTCGGCTTGGCCATCTTCGCTTCAACCGTGGCACGGGCCGGGGCGGCGCCCTTGGGCAGCCACTGATCCCACACCGAATTCATGCCGGCAAAGTGCGCCTCGATGTCGTTCAGGTAGATCGTTGCCGACAGCAGATGCTGTTTGTCGGTGCCGGCCAGATCGAGCAGGCGCTCGATATTGGCGAGTACGTCGCGGGTCTGCTGTTCGACACCGGCGTTGAAGTCATCGCCGACCTGCCCGGACAGATACACCGTACCGTTGTGGCTGACGATCTGACTCATGCGCTCATTGGTGAGCTGGCGCTGGATTGCCATGCTTTGCGGACTCCTGGGTGGTGTTGCCATAACGGGAAATATCGAGGCCTTCGGCGCTGATCTGTGGCTTTTTCTTCGCCATCAAATCAGCCAGCAAGCGACCGGAGCCGCACGCCATGGTCCAGCCGAGGGTGCCGTGACCGGTGTTCAGGAAGAGGTTCTTGAACGGGGTGGCGCCGACGATCGGCGTGCCATCCGGGGTGGTTGGACGCAGGCCGGTCCAGAAACTCGCTTCGGCCAGATTGCCGCCCTGAGGATAAAGGTCGTTGACGATCATCTCCAGGGTTTCGCGCCGACGCGGGTTCAGCGACAGGTCAAAACCGGCGATCTCCGCCATGCCGCCGACGCGGATGCGGTTATCGAAACGGGTGATCGCGACTTTGTAAGTCTCGTCGAGAATGGTCGAAGTCGGGGCCATCGCCGGGTTGGTGATCGGCACGGTCAGCGAGTAGCCCTTCAACGGATACACCGGGGCCTTGATGCCCAGCGGCTTGAGCAGTTGCGGCGAGTAGCTGCCGAGGGCCAGCACGTAGCGGTCAGCGGTTTCCAGCTTGCCGTCGATCCACACGCCGTTGATGCGGTCACCGGCGAAGTCGAGCCGCTGGATGTCCTGGCCGAAACGGAACTCCACACCGAGCTTGGTGGCCATTTCGGCCAGGCGGGTGGTGAAGATCTGGCAGTCGCCGGTCTGGTCGTTCGGCAGGCGCAGGGCACCGGCGAGGATGTCGGTGACACCGGCCAGAGCCGGTTCGACGCGGGCAATGCCGGCACGATCGAGCACTTCGAACGGTACGCCGGACTCTTTCAATACAGCGATGTCCTTGGCGGCGTTATCCAGTTGCGCTTGGGTGCGGAACAACTGGGTCGTACCGAGGCTGCGGCCTTCGTAGGCGATGCCGGTTTCGGCGCGCAATTCGTCGAGGCAGTCGCGGCTGTACTCGGACAGACGCACCATGCGCTCCTTGTTCACCGCGTAACGGTTGGCAGTGCAGTTGCGCAGCATCTGCGCCATCCACAGGTACTGGTCGATGTCGGCGGTGGCCTTGATCGCCAGCGGTGCGTGGCGTTGCAGCAGCCACTTGATGGCTTTGAGGGGTACGCCCGGCGCGGCCCACGGCGAGGCGTAGCCCGGCGAGACCTGGCCGGCGTTGGCGAAACTGGTCTCCATGGCCGCGGCGGGCTGCCGGTCGACCACCACCACTTCAAACCCGGCACGGGCCAGATAGTAAGCACTGGCGGTACCGATGACGCCGCTACCCAAGACCATAACGCGCATTTTGTATCCCTCATCGCGGCGTGCCGCGTACGTCTGTTGTTAGAGCAATGATGCGCGCAGTGTAAAAAAGATTTGCCAGTGCTTTTCACTGTATAAGCGCCTATATTTGGCGACAATTCTCGGCAAAAACCCTTTTCACGGAGGCGCATCCCCTATGCGTACCAACACTCAGACCAAACGTGAGCTGGACAAGATCGACCGCAACATCTTGCGGATCCTGCAGGCGGACGGGCGGATTTCATTCACCGAGCTGGGCGAGAAGGTCGGGCTCTCCACCACGCCTTGCACGGAGCGGGTGCGGCGCCTGGAGCGCGAGGGGATCATCATGGGCTACAACGCCCGCCTGAATCCGCAGCACTTGAAGGGTAGTCTCCTGGTGTTCGTCGAGATCAGCCTCGACTACAAATCCGGCGATACTTTCGAAGAGTTCCGACGTGCGGTGCTGAAATTGCCCCACGTGCTGGAATGCCATCTGGTGTCAGGGGATTTCGACTATCTGGTGAAGGCGCGGATTTCCGAGATGGCCTCGTACCGCAAGCTGCTGGGCGACATCCTGCTCAAGCTGCCGCATGTGCGCGAGTCCAAGAGCTACATCGTGATGGAAGAAGTGAAAGAGAGCCTGAGCCTGCCGATTCCGGACTGATCGCTCAGACCAGTACCTGCCGGTTTTCGGCCATGTACTCGAACACCTGCTTCTCGACCCGTGGGTGAATCAGCTCCACCGGTCGCCGGCCGTTGGGGCACGGCAAGGTCTGGGTGGTGCCGAACAACCGGCAGATCAGCGGCCGTTCGTCATACACCGTGCAGCCATTCGGTCCCAAGTGCACACAGTTGAGCTCTTCCATCGCTGCGTCCTGCTCGGCGCGCGTCTTGCGCGGCAGGCGGGACATTTCTTCGGGTGAGGTGGTCACCGGCCCGCAACAGTCATGACAGCCCGGCACGCATTCGAACGTGGGAATCTGCTGACGCAGGGTGCGGATTTTCTGACTGTTGCAGCTCATTGCAGCGGTAACCGGAGCGGAATAGGCGGCAATTGTGCCGCAAAAGCCGTGATCCAGACACCACGGGCCGACCAATGTTGCCCGGCCTCGGGCCTGCGGCTTATGCTCCGTCAAATTTTCTCGACACCCGCTCAGGATGACGCCCATGAATGCCCGCGCCCAAGCCACCGCGAGCCAACCCCACGTTGCCTCTTATTACGCCGCCAGCAGCCTGCCGCAGCCCGACCATCCGGTGCTGCAAGGTGAACTGATCGCGGACGTGTGCGTGGTCGGCGGCGGTTTCTCCGGGCTGAGCACCGCGCTGGAACTGGCTGAACGGGGTTTGAGCGTGGTGCTTCTGGAAGCGCACCGGATCGGCTGGGGCGCCAGCGGACGCAACGGCGGGCAACTGATTCGCGGGGTCGGTCACGGCCTCGATCAGTTCGCCAACGTGATCGGCGCCGACGGCGTGCGTCAAATGAAACTCATGGGCCTGGAAGCGGTGGAAATCGTCCGCCAGCGCGTCGAAAAATTTCAGATTCCCTGCGACCTGACCTGGGGTTACTGCGACCTCGCCAACAAACCTTCCGATCTGGAAGGCTTTGCCGAAGACGCCGAAGAGCTGCGCAGCCTCGGTTACCGCTACGAAACCCGCCTTCTGCAAGCGAACGAGATGCACACCGTAGTCGGCTCCAACCGCTACGTCGGCGGTTTGATCGACATGGGTTCCGGGCATCTGCACCCGCTGAACCTGGCACTCGGAGAAGCCGCAGCGGCGCAACAACTGGGCGTCAAACTGTTCGAACAATCGGCGGTCACCCGCATCGACTATGGCCCCGAAGTAAGGGTGCACACGGCGCAAGGCTCGGTACGGGCGAAGACGCTCGTGCTGGGCTGTAACGCGTACCTCAACAATCTGAATCCGCAACTCAGCGGCAAGGTGCTGCCAGCCGGCAGCTACATCATCGCCACTGAACCCCTGAGCGAAGAACAGGCCCACGCCCTGCTGCCGCAGAACATGGCGGTCTGCGACCAGCGTGTAGCGCTTGATTACTACCGGCTCTCGGCGGATCGTCGTCTGTTGTTCGGCGGCGCCTGCCATTACTCGGGGCGTGATCCAAAGGACATCGGCGCCTACATGCGGCCCAAGATGCTGGAGGTGTTCCCGCAGCTCGCCTCGGCGAAGATCGATTATCAGTGGGGCGGGATGATCGGCATCGGTGCCAACCGTCTGCCGCAGATTGGCCGGCTCGCGAATCAGCCGAATGTGTATTACGCCCAGGCTTATTCTGGTCACGGCGTGAATGCCACGCACCTGGCGGGCAAGCTGCTGGCCGAGGCTATCAGCGGCCAGCACAGCGGTGGCTTCGACCTGTTCGCCAAAGTGCCACACATCACCTTCCCCGGCGGCAAGCATCTGCGCTCGCCGCTGCTGGCGTTGGGGATGCTGTGGCACCGGCTTAAAGAGTTGGTCTGAGATCGTTCCCACGCAGAGCGTGGGAACGATCCCTCTAAATCCGCCAGAACGGCTTCAACCCTTCCTCCAGCGCCTGCTCGCGGGTCAGCCCGATGTCCTTGAGCTGTTCCGGCGTCAGGCGCAGCAACGCCTTGCGCGTGTGCAGACGATGCCAGAACAGGTCCCAGCGACTCAGGCCGGACGGTGCGTTGCACATGCTCTCGTTGCGCGCTTTGTCCTGTTGCCCTGCCTCCAGTTCCTGACTGTGTAACGTCAGCCGCACATCGCTCAAACCGTTCATTTTCATTGCTCCTGTTTACTTGGGTAGCCAGAGATTCCATGATGCGCGGGCGAGCAAAAGCATTACAGATTCAACACATCTGTATTATTTACATACAGATTTGCTGTCTCTGAGACTGAATTGTCGATTTACGCCGCATCTGTACTGGTTTAACGAATCATCTGCATCGAGGCAGTGCCATGACGCTCTATGTGAATCTCGCCGAATTGCTCGGCACCCGCATCGAACAAGGCTTCTACCGTCCTGGTGATCGCCTGCCCTCGGTGCGCGCCTTGAGCGTAGAACACGGAGTCAGCCTGAGCACGGTGCAGCAGGCCTATCGGATGCTGGAAGACAGCGGCCTGGCCACGCCGAAACCCAAATCCGGGTACTTCGTGCCGGTCGGGCGTGAGTTGCCCGAACTGCCGGCAGTCGGGCGCCCCGCGCAACGGCCGGTGGAAATTTCCCAGTGGGATCAGGTGCTGGAACTGATTCGCGCCGTGCCGCGCAAGGACGTGGTGCAACTCGGTCGCGGCATGCCGGACATCTCGTCGCCGACGATGAAGCCGCTGCTGCGCGGGCTGGCCCGTATCAGCCGCCGTCAGGACATGCCCGGTCTGTATTACGACAACATCCACGGCACCCTCGAACTGCGCGAACAGATTGCCCGACTGATGCTCGATTCCGGCTGCCAGTTGAGCGCCAGCGATCTGGTGGTCACCACCGGTTGCCATGAAGCGCTGTCTACCAGCATCCACGCAATCTGCGAGCCCGGTGACATAGTCGCAGTGGATTCGCCAAGCTTCCACGGCGCCATGCAGACTCTCAAAGGGCTGGGCATGAAAGCCCTGGAAATCCCCACCGACCCGCTCACCGGCATCAGCCTCGAAGCCCTGGAACTGGCACTGGAACAATGGCCGATCAAGGTCATCCAGCTCACGCCCAACTGCAACAACCCGCTCGGCTACATCATGCCGGAGTCGCGTAAACGCGCCCTGCTCAACCTGGCCCAGCGCTTCGACGTGGCGATCATCGAGGACGACGTGTATGGCGAACTGGCCTACACCTACCCGCGTCCGCGCACGATCAAATCCTTCGACGAAGATGGCCGAGTCTTACTCTGCAGTTCATTTTCCAAGACGCTCGCGCCGGGATTGCGCATCGGCTGGGTCGCGCCCGGTCGCTACCTCGAACGCGTGCTGCACATGAAATACATCAGCACCGGCTCCACCGCGCCCCAGCCGCAGATCGCCATCGCCGAATTTCTCAAGGCCGGGCACTTCGAACCGCATTTGCGGCGGATGCGCACGCAATACCAGCGCAATCGCGATGTGATGATCGACTGGGTGACGCGTTACTTCCCGGCCGGTACCCGCGCGAGCCGTCCGCAAGGCAGCTTCATGCTCTGGGTCGAACTGCCGGAAGGTTTCGATACGCTGAAACTGAATCGTGCGCTGCACGATCAGGGCGTACAGATTGCCGTCGGCAGCATCTTTTCCGCCTCGGGCAAGTACCGCAATTGCCTGCGCATGAACTACGCTGCCAAACCGACAGCTTTGATCGAAGAGGCAGTGCGCAAGGTCGGTGCGGCAGCGATCAGACTGCTGGCCGAAGCCGACTGACTTTTCACGAGCAAACAGCGTCCATATGCCCAACCCTGCCGCCAACCGGAACGATCCCACGTGAGCTTCAGACATCCCCTACTCGCTCTGCTGGTACTCTCCACGTTCCTTGGCGGTTGTGCGTCTATCGACGTACCGCGCGAACCGAGCCAGGCGTTGCCGGCGGCCGACTCCGCGTTCGGCCGTTCGATCCAGGCCCAGGCGGCGCCCTACAAGGGCCAGTCCGGCTTTCGCCTGCTGTCCAACAGCACCGAAGCCTTTACCGCTCGCGCCGAGCTGATCCGCAACGCACAACGCAGCCTCGACTTGCAGTACTACATCGTCCATGACGGCATCAGTACGCGAATGCTGGTGGAGGAAGTGTTGAAGGCCGCCGATCGTGGCGTGCGGGTGCGGATCCTGCTGGACGACACCACCAGCGACGGCCTCGACCTGATCATCGCCACCCTGGCGGCACATCCGCAGATCCAGATTCGCCTGTTCAATCCGCTGCACCTGGGGCGCAGCACCGGCGTGACCCGGGCGGCCGGGCGGCTGTTCAACCTGTCGCTGCAACACCGGCGGATGCACAACAAGTTGTGGCTGGCGGACAATAGCGCGGCCATCGTTGGCGGGCGCAATCTGGGCGACGAATACTTCGATGCCGAGCCCAACCTGAATTTCACCGATATCGACATGCTGAGTGTCGGGCCGGTCGCCGAACAGCTCGGGCACAGTTTCGACCAGTACTGGAACAGTGCCCTGAGCAAGCCGATCGACGAATTCCTCTCCAGCAAACCCTCGGCCAAAGACCTGCAGAACACCCGCACACGCCTGGAAGAATCCCTCGAAGAAACCCGCAAACAGAATCACGCGCTGTATCAGCAGTTGATGACCTACCGCACCGACCCGCGCATGGATATCTGGCGCAAAGAGCTGATCTGGGCCTGGAACCAGGCGCTGTGGGATGCGCCGAGCAAGGTACTGGCCAAGGGCGAACCCGAACCGCAATTGCTGCTGACGACCCAACTGGCACCGGAGCTCACGGGTGTCAGCAAAGAACTGGTGATGATTTCTGCCTACTTCGTGCCGGGACAGCCGGGACTGGTCTACTTGACCGGTCGCGCTGATGCCGGCGTGTCGGTGAGCCTGCTGACCAACTCGCTGGAAGCCACCGATGTGCCAGCGGTGCACGGCGGTTATGCGCCGTATCGCAAGGCGCTGCTGGAACATGGCGTGAAGCTGTTTGAGCTGCGGCGCCAGCCTGGGGATAACTATGGCAGCGGCCCGCACCTGTTTTACAGCAAGTCCTATCGTGGCTCGGACTCGAGCCTGCATAGCAAGGCGATGATCTTCGACGGCAAAAAATCGTTCATCGGCTCGTTCAATTTCGACCCGCGCTCGGTGCTGTGGAACACCGAAGTCGGGGTGTTGGTGGACAGTCCCGAACTGGCAGCCCACGTACGCGAACTGGCCTTGCAAGGCATGGCGCCAGCGCTCAGCTACGAAGCGAAACTGCAGGACGGAAAAGTGGTGTGGGTCACCGAGGACAACGGCCAGATGCACACGCTGACCAAGGAGCCGGGGAGTTGGTGGCGGCGCTTCAATGCGTGGTTCAGCACCACCGTGGGACTGGAGCGGATGCTGTAACAGCCCGCTCCAACCGGCTTATCAAGCGGGCGCCGACACCTTGCCGAACGCCCCTTGCCGTGACAGAAGAATCACCAGTCCGAATGCCCCGGCCGCCATCAGCCACGGCAGCGCATGCCCGCTGATCCACTGACTGCCCGCCCCCGCCATCAACGGCCCGATCAAACAACCGACACCCCACAGCTGCGCGACATGCGCATTCGCCCGCACCAGCGCATCGTCGCGGTAGCGCTCGCCAATCAAAATCAGCGACAGAGTGAACAGGCCACCGGCACTGGCGCCGAACAGCACCCACAGCGGCCAGATCAGCAAAGTGTCGAGCAGCATCGGGATCGCCAGACTCGACAGCATCAGCACCACAGCGCAGCCGGTGAACAGAGTCCGCCGTGACAGATAATCGGCCAGCGCACCGATGGGCAATTGCAGCAGCGCATCGCCCACCACCACGGTGCTGACCATCGCCAGCGCGATTTCGGCGGTGAAGCCCTGTTGCAGGCAATACACCGGCAAAAGGGTCAGGATCATCGCCTCGAACGCGGCGAACAGCGACACCGCCCAGGCGATGGCCGGCAGTTCGCGAGCGAAACCCCACAAATCACCGAAGGTCACGCTGCTGGCCTCGCTGCTGGGCGCGCCGCTGCGACCCAGCAGCAGAAACGGCGAAGCGATCAGCAGACCGACACCTACCCAGAAACCATAATCGTGATCGGTACCGAGTGCGCCCAACAGCAACGGACCAGACAGTTGGCTCAGCGCATAACTGCTGCCATACAGCGCGACCAATCGCCCGCGCCAGTGCTCGACCACCAGTTGATTGATCCAGCTCTCGCCGAGGATGAACACGATGGTCAGGATCACCCCGATCATCAGCCGCAGCACCAGCCAGATCGGGTAGCTCGGCAGCAGCGCCAGCAGACCGATGGACAGTGCCCCGGCCCACAGGCACAGGCGCATCAGGTTCGCGGTACCGAAACGAGCGGCCAGATGACTGGAAATTTTCGCCCCCAGCAACACGCCAATGGCCGGCATTGCCGCCATCACGCCGATGGCGAACGAGCCGTAGCCCCAGCCCTCCAGGCGCAACGACACCAGCGGCATGCTGACACCGAGGGCCAGGCCAACACTCAAGACAGACGCCAACACGGCGAAATACGTCGCCCAACGCATGGTCCACGCTCCTGTGGATAATTTTTATGTGCACCACAAAACACTGTGGGAGCGAGCTTGCTCGCGATAACGGTTTCACATTCAGCAAATGTGCTGACTGATACACCGCTTTCGCGAGCAAGCTCGCTCCCACAGGGATCTTTGTATCGTTCGGGAGCCCACCTCGGCAGGCTCCCTCAGCGATTTACAGCTTGATCCAGGTCGCCTTCAGCTCGGTGTATTTGTCGAAGGCGTGCAGCGACTTGTCGCGACCGTTGCCCGACTGCTTGAAGCCGCCGAACGGTGCGGTCATGTCGCCGCCGTCGTACTGGTTGACCCACACACTGCCGGCACGCAGGGCCTTGGCGGTGAGGTGCGCCTTGGAAATGTCCTGAGTCCAGACCGCTGCCGCCAGGCCGTAAGGCGTGTCGTTGGCGATGTTGATCGCTTCCTCAGCGGTATCGAACGCAATGACCGACAGCACCGGGCCGAAGATCTCTTCCTGGGCAATCTTCATCGCGTTGCTCACGCCGTCGAAAATCGTCGGCTCGACGTAGGTGCCACCGGTTTCCTGAAGAATGCGCTTGCCGCCGGCCACCAGTTTGGCGCCGTCGGTGTGTCCCGACTCGATGTAGGAAAGCACGGTGTTCATCTGTTGGGTATCGACCAGCGCGCCAACGTTGGTGGCCGGATCCAGCGGGTTGCCAGGCTTCCAGGTTTTCAGCGCCTCGATCACCATCGGCAGGAACTTGTCCTTGATCGAACGCTCGACCAGCAGACGGGAACCTGCGGTGCAGACTTCGCCCTGGTTGAAGGCGATGGCGCTGGCGGCGGATTCGGCGGCGGCTCGCAGATCCGGAGCATCGGCAAACACGATGTTCGGGCTCTTGCCGCCGGCTTCCAGCCAGACGCGCTTCATGTTCGATTCGCCGGAATAGATCATCAGTTGCTTGGCGATCTTGGTCGAACCGGTGAACACCAGAGTGTCGACATCATTGTGCAGAGCGAGCGCCTTGCCGACAGTGTGGCCGTAACCTGGCAGTACGTTCAGCACGCCTTTCGGAATGCCGGCTTCAACGGCCAGTTCGGCAATGCGGATGGCGGTCAGCGGGGATTTTTCCGACGGCTTGAGGATCACCGAGTTGCCGGTCGACAGGGCCGGGCCGAGTTTCCAGCAGGCCATCATCAGCGGGAAGTTCCACGGCACGATAGCGCCAACTACGCCCACTGGCTCACGGGTCACCAGACCCAGTTGATCGTGCGGCGTAGCGGCGACTTCGTCGTAGATCTTGTCGATCGCCTCACCGCTCCAGCTCAGGGCTTGCGCAGCGCCCGGCACGTCGATGTACAGCGAATCGCTGATCGGCTTGCCCATGTCGAGGGTTTCGAGCAGGGCCAGTTCTTCGGCGTGCTGCTTGAGCAGGCCGGCGAAACGGATCATGGTGGCTTTGCGTTTGGTCGGCGCCAGGCGCGACCAGACGCCGGAATTGAACGTGGCGCGGGCGTTTTCCACGGCGCGCTGAGCGTCGGCGGCGTCACAGCTGGCAATCTTGCCCAGCAGACGGCCATCGACCGGACTGATGCACTCGAAGGTCTCGCCGGAGACGGCATCGGTGTACTCGCCATTAAGGTAGGCGCGGCCTTCGATCTTCAGGTCGCGGGCGCGTTGTTCCCAGTCGGCACGAGTCAGGGTGGTCATTCGAGTGTCCTCCTCTTGTTCAATACGAGCGCCGCGATCGTCGCGGTCGTCCTCAGGAATACTGCCCGGCCAGCCTGCTTTTCGGCCCAAGGCATCCGCCACCCTAAACCAGCGGCCGGGGTTGTTTCAATATATTTGACATAAGCTCGCCATACGGCCTTGCGGCGTTCAATTTAATCAACATAGACTTTGGCCCTTTCACGCCATCGCGCCGTCATCACGGGAGAAAACAACAATGAACATCCAGAACGTCGTCGACATCAGCCTGACCACAACCGAAGCCGAACGCTATCGCCCGGACCCGGCCAAAGTGCTCAAGGGTGATCCCGAGCAAGCGGTGTTCAATCAGTACGACAGCCCTTGCGGGCAAATGGGTGTCGGCGTGTGGGAAGGTGCGGTAGGTCAGTGGACGGTGAATTACACCGAGCACGAATACTGCGAAATCCTGCAGGGCGTATCGGTGCTGCGTGACAGTGAAGGCAATGCCAAGACCCTGCGTGTCGGCGACCGCTTTGTGATTCCGGCCGGCTTTCGTGGCACCTGGGAAGTGCTGGAGGCTTGCCGCAAGATCTACGTGATCTTCGAAGAAAAATAACTATGTAACGCACGACCGAATGCTGACGGGTTGAAAATCGGGTCGTCCATAAGGACATTCCCGTCACGTATAAGGAAATGCGGCATGACCAAAATAGAAGCTTTCAACAAGATTCACCACTTGATCGGCACCCCGTATGTAGAGACCGTAAAGGCCTATATCAACGAACTGACCGGTTTCACCGCCAACGGGCCAATTCAAGGGCCAGATAACCTCCGGGCCAGGTATAGGACCGTAGACATCTTCATCTGCAACGAGGGCAAGATCCTGTCGTTTCAGATCCACGAATAATTGGCGCCACTGAAAGGCTTACCTTTCGAAGGCCTGCATCGCGAGATGCAGGCCTTTTTTGTCGCGATCCCACCGGCCACCACAATTGCCGGACAACAAAAAAGGCCCGTATCGTGAGATACGGGCCTTTTTCGTAAGTCGGGAAAAATCAATTACTTGATTTTGCCTTCCTTGTAGATCACGTGCTTGCGAACAACCGGATCATATTTCTTGATCTCGATTTTGTCCGGGGTAGTACGCTTGTTCTTGTCGGTAGTGTAGAAGTGACCAGTACCGGCGCTCGAGATCAAACGAATCAATTCACGCATGATTAGCTCCCTTAAACCTTGCCGTCGCGACGCAGCTCGGCCAGCACAACGCTGATGCCACGCTTGTCGATGATACGCATGCCTTTGGCGGAAACGCGCAGGCGTACGAAACGTTTCTCTTCTTCAACCCAGAAGCGGTGATGCTGCAGGTTCGGCAGGAAACGACGACGGGTTTTGTTGTTTGCGTGGGAAATGTTGTTCCCAGTCACCGGACCCTTACCGGTAACTTGACATACTCTAGACATGCCTCAGCCCTCTAAAACCACATGCCCAACCCGGCATGGGTTGGCCGCTTAATCTCTAGTCATTGTGGCGCCAGGCGCCGCGATTCTTTAGAGGTCTTACCGGCTACACCTACAAGCGAAGGAACCGGGCCCCTAGAAAAGAGCGCTGCTTTATACCAGAAAGACCACGGAGCAACAACTTTCCGTGTGGAAAGAATGGCTAAAAAGCCGCTTTTTCCGGCTGAAAGCGCTTTGGGCAAAGGCTGCCGGCAATTTTTACCATTCGTCGAAGAAAACCGATCATACCCGCGATCGGGACTTTTCCCATCGCCTCTTCCGACAAATCCTCAGCCGCGCAGCCCCGAAAATGCAAAAAGGGGATAGTCATTTGCAATCGCGACCACTAGGGTAGACCTTTTCCAGACTGCACTTGCAGATGGGCCTTCGATCTGTAAAGGAAGCCGACCATGCGCCTCGCTGCCCTCCCCCTGCTCTTCGCCCCGCTGTTACTGAGTCCACTGGCCCAGGCCGCCGCCCTGAGCGTCTGCACCGAGGCCAGCCCCGAGGGCTTCGACGTGGTGCAGTACAACTCGCTGACCACCACCAACGCTTCGGCCGACGTGCTGATGAACCGCCTGGTGGACTTCGACACCGCCAGCGGTAAAGTCGTCCCAAGCCTGGCCGACAGCTGGGAAGTCAGCACTGACGGCCTTACCTACGTGTTCAAGCTGCACCCGCAGGTGAAGTTCCACAGCACCGACTACTTCAAGCCGACCCGCGAACTGACTGCCGAAGACGTCAAATTCAGCTTCGACCGCATGCTCGACCCGGCCAACCCGTGGCACAAAGTCGCCCAGAGCGGCTTCCCACACGCCCAGTCGATGCAGCTGCCGAGCCTGATCAAGAAGATCGACGCGCTGGATCCGCTGACCGTTCGTTTCACCCTCGACCACCCGGACTCGACGTTCCTCGCGACCCTGAGCATGGGTTTCGCCTCCATTTATTCTGCTGAATACGCCGACAAGCTGCTGAAGGCCGATGCCACCGACAAGCTCAACAGCCAGCCGGTCGGCACCGGTCCGTTCGTGTTCACCCGGTTCCAGAAAGACGCCTCGATCCGCTACAAGGCCAACCCGGACTACTTCCGTGGCAAGCCTGCGGTGGACCCACTGATTTTCGCCATCACTCCGGACGCCAACGTGCGCCTGCAAAAGCTGCGGCGCAACGAGTGCCAGATTGCCCTGTCGCCAAAACCGCTGGACGTACAGGCCGCGAAGCAGGAGCCGACGCTGAAAGTCGAAAAAACTGACGCGTTCATGACCGCATTCGTTGGCATCAACAGCCAGCATCCGCCGCTGGACAAACCGGAAGTGCGCCAGGCGATCAACCTCGCGTTCGACAAGGCCAACTACCTCAAGGCTGTATTCGAAGACACCGCCGAAGCCGCCAACGGTCCATATCCGCCGAACACCTGGAGCTACGCGAAGAACCTGCCGGGTTACGCCCACGACGTGAACAAGGCCAAGGCCCTGCTGGCCAAGGCCGGATTGAAGGACGGTTTCCAGACCACCATCTGGAGCCGCCCGTCCGGCAGCCTGCTGAACCCGAATCCGAGCCTCGGCGCACAACTGCTGCAATCGGATCTGGCGGAAATCGGCATTCAGGCAGAAATCCGCGTGATCGAATGGGGCGAGCTGATTCGTCGCGCCAAGGCTGGCGAACATGACCTGCTGTTCATGGGCTGGGCTGGCGACAACGGCGACCCGGACAACTTCCTGACCCCGCAGTTTTCCTGCGCGGCGGTGAAGTCCGGCACCAACTTCGCCCGCTATTGCAATGCCGATCTGGACAAACTGATCAGCGCCGGCAAGACCACCAGCGAGCAAGGCGTACGCACCAAGCTCTACGAACAGGCACAGGCGCAGATCCAGCAGCAGGCGTTGTGGCTGCCGCTGGCGCATCCTACGGCGTATGCGCTGACGCGTAAGGACGTTCAGGGTTACTCGGTCTCCCCGTTCGGTCGGCAAGACTATTCCAAAGTCACCCTCAAATAACCCGCCACAACACAAAACCTGTTGGAGCTGGCTTGCCAGCGATAGCGGACTGACAGCCAACATTGTGCTGAATGTGCCGCCGACATCGCTGGCAAGCCAGCTCCCACAGGGTTTTGCATTCTCCCCTCGGATCTACATCCAGCCACACTCCGCCATCGACAACGGCTCGCCATCGCCAACGATGAAGTGATCGAGCACCCGCACATCGATCAACTCCAAAGCCTTCTGCAAGCGTTTGGTCAATAATCGATCAGCCTGACTCGGATCGCTGTTCCCCGACGGATGGTTGTGGCACAGGATCACCGCCGCCGCGTTGTTGGCCAGGGAACGTTTCACGACTTCCCGGGGATGCACGGCGGTGTTGTCGATCGAGCCGCGAAACAGCGTCTCGAAGGTCAGCACCTGATGTTTGGAGTCGAGAAACAGGCAACCGAACACCTCGTGCGGTTCGTGGCGCAGCATGGCTTTGAGGTAATCACGTACGACCTGCGGGTTTTCCAGCGCCGTTTTCTGGCGCATGCGCTCGGCCAGGTGTCGCCGGCCCATTTCCAGCACGGCCTGCAATTGGGCGAACTTCGCCGGGCCCAGGCCCAATTGCTCACTGAACGTTGCGAGATCGGCCTCAAGCAAGGCTCGCAAGCTGCCGAACTGACCCAACAGGTGTCTCGCGACATCCACCGCGCTTTTGCCGGATACACCCGTGCGCAGAAAAATCGCCAGCAATTCGGCATCGGAAAGACTTCCCGAGCCCTGTTCCAACAGCTTCTCCCGCGGCCTTTCAGCCGCCGGCCAATCGCGAATACTCATACACCTTCCTTGTCTGTGGGCGCCGCTGTTCCGTAGCGGTCGCTGTGATATCGTAGCCCATCTTTTTTGCGGGCGAATTCACTCTGGGGAGGGGGTTTCGCCACGTATGTCACCAACGAAATGTAAAGGCAGACCTATGCAGCGGCTGTATCGGAAACGCATCGTTCTGGGCGTCGGCGGCGGCATTGCTGCCTACAAGAGCGCCGACCTTGTGCGCCGCCTGATCGACCAGGGCGCCGAAGTGCGCGTGGTCATGACCCGCGGCGGCAGCGAATTCATCACCCCGCTGACCATGCAGGCCCTGTCCGGCCACCCGGTTCACCTGGACTTGCTCGACCCGGCTGCTGAAGCCGCAATGGGCCACATCGAACTGGCCAAATGGGCCGATCTGGTGCTGATCGCCCCGGCGACCGCCGACTTGTTGGCCCGTCTGGCCCAAGGCATTGCCAACGACCTGCTGACCACGCTGGTGCTGGCCACCGACGCCATCGTCGCGGTCGCCCCGGCCATGAACCAGGCCATGTGGCGCGACCCGGCGACCCAGGCCAACCTGCAACTCCTTGAAAGCCGTGGCCTGAAGACCTTCGGCCCGGCCTCCGGCAGCCAGGCCTGCGGCGACGTCGGCATGGGCCGCATGATGGAAGCCACCGATCTGGCCCAACTCGCAGCGGACTGCTTCCAGCGTCAGGCGCTGACCGGCAAGCACGTGGTCATCACCGCCGGCCCGACCCAGGAAAACATCGACCCGGTGCGCTACATCACCAACCACAGCTCCGGCAAAATGGGTTTCGCCCTAGCGGAAGCGGCGGTGGAAGCCGGCGCCCGCGTCACGCTGATCAGCGGCCCGGTGCATTTGCCGACGCCGGATCGCGTCACCCGGATCGACGTGGTCAGCGCCCGCGACATGCTCGCCGCGTGTGAAGCCGCGATCCCTTGCGACATCTTTATCGCCTCGGCGGCGGTTGCGGACTACCGTCCGGAAGTCGTCGCCCCGCAAAAATTGAAGAAAGACCCTACGAGCGGCGACGGCTTCGTCCTGCAAATGGTGCGCAATCCGGACATCCTGGCCACCATCGCGACCCGTCCCGACCGTCCGTTCAGTGTCGGCTTCGCCGCCGAGACCGAACACCTGCTCGACTACGCTGCGCGCAAGCTGAAGGACAAGAATCTCGATCTGATCGTCGCCAACGACGTCGCCAACCCGAGCATCGGTTTCAACAGCGAAGAAAACGCCTGCAGCGTCATCGACCGTGCGCTGCACGCCACGGTTTTCGCCCAGACCAGCAAGAGCAAGATCGCTCGCCAACTGGTCACTTTTATCGCCGAACGTCTGAACCAGGTTTAATTTACATGCACGCTTTGCAAGCCAAGATCCTCGACCCACGCATCGGTACCGAATTCCCGCTGCCGCAATACGCCACACCGGGCTCCGCCGGCCTCGACCTGCGCGCCATGCTGCAAGAGGACATCGTGATCAAGCCGGGTGAAACCGTGCTGATCCCTACCGGTCTGTCGGTCTATATCGGCGATCCGAACCTCGCCGCGTTGATCCTGCCGCGTTCGGGCATGGGCCATAAGCACGGGATCGTGCTGGGCAACCTCGTCGGCCTGATCGACTCCGACTACCAGGGCCCGCTGATGGTGTCCTGCTGGAACCGTGGCCAGACCGAATTCACCATGCCGGTCGGCGAGCGCCTGGCTCAACTGGTACTGGTACCCGTGGTGCAGGCGCACTTCGAAATGGTTGAAGAGTTCGTCGAGACCGAGCGCGGCACGGGTGGTTTCGGCCATTCCGGCACCAAGTGATCGACTAGAAAATCGTCGTGGCGAGGGCCTTTTCCTCGCCACGAATTTCAAATTGTCATCTGCAAGGTTTAGCGCCGAAAATCAAGGCATTGACAGGCCAAAGCCACGCCGTACAAGGCGTCATGGCCCTTTCACACCACGAACTCTCTGTGAAAACCGCCGTCATACCCTTCAGTTTGAGCTTGCCGTCGAATGAATCGTCGGTGTGTCCAGCCACTTTCGAGATGGAGCATTTTTGCAGATGAGCACCCCCGCCCAAGTCGCCCCGAAGCTTCCCGACAGCATCTTCCGCGCCTACGACATTCGCGGCACCGTGCCGGAATTCCTAAATGCCGAAACCGCCTACTGGATCGGCCGCGCCATCGGCTCCCAGAGCTTGGCCCAGGGCGAGCCGAACGTGTCCGTCGGTCGTGACGGCCGCCTGTCCGGCCCGGAACTGGTTGCCGAACTGATCCGCGGTATCGCCGAAAGCGGCTGCCACGTCAGCGACGTCGGCCTGGTGCCGACCCCGGCGCTCTACTACGCCGCCAATGTGCTGGCCGGCAAATCCGGCGTGATGCTCACCGGCAGCCACAACCCGTCGAACTACAACGGCTTCAAGATCGTGATCGCCGGCGACACCCTCGCCAACGAACAGATTCAGGTCCTGCATGAACGCATCAAGACCGGCAATCTGAGCAGCGGCACGGGCAGCGTGACCCAGGTCGAGATTCTCGACCGCTACACCACCGAAATCGTCCAGGACATCAAACTGGCCCGCCGCCTGAAAGTCGTGGTGGATTGCGGCAACGGCGCGGCCGGCGTGATCGCCCCGCAATTGATCGAAGCGCTGAACTGCGAAGTCATCCCGCTGTTCTGCGAAGTCGACGGCAACTTCCCGAACCATCACCCGGATCCGGGCAAGCCTGAGAACCTCGTCGACCTGATCGCCAAGGTCAAGGAAACCCAAGCTGACATCGGCCTGGCCTTTGACGGTGACGGCGACCGCGTCGGTGTGGTGACCAACACCGGCACCATCGTCTTTCCGGACCGTCTGCTGATGCTGTTCGCCCGTGACGTGGTGGCGCGCAACCCGGACGCGGAGATCATCTTCGACGTCAAATGCACCCGTCGCCTGATCCCGCTGATCAAGGAATATGGCGGTCGGCCGCTAATGTGGAAGACCGGTCACTCGTTGATCAAAAAGAAAATGAAACAGTCCGGCGCACTGCTGGCCGGCGAAATGAGCGGGCACATTTTCTTCAAGGAACGCTGGTTCGGTTTCGACGACGGCATTTACAGCGCCGCACGGCTGCTGGAAATCCTCAGCAAGGAAAAATCTTCGGCCGAGGAGCTGTTCGCGACCTTCCCGAACGATATTTCCACGCCGGAAATCAATATCCATGTGACCGAAGAGAGCAAATTCAGCATCATTGATGCACTGCACGATGCGCAGTGGGGCCCAGGCGCCGACCTGACCACCATTGACGGCGTGCGGGTCGACTACGCCAAAGGCTGGGGCCTGGTGCGCGCGTCCAACACCACACCGGTGCTGGTGCTGCGCTTCGAGGCCGATGACGAGGCGGAACTGCAGCGCATCAAGGCTGTGTTCCATGCCCAACTGAAACGCGTTGCACCTGATCTCCAACTACCGTTCTGATTGCTGATTCACCCGGAGCCCTGAATGACCCTCGAACGCGATGCCGCCGCCAACACTGCCAAGGTCCTGTCCGAAGCGCTGCCTTACATCCGCCGATACGTCGGCAAGACCCTGGTGATCAAATACGGCGGCAACGCGATGGAAAGCGAGGAGCTGAAAACCGGCTTCGCCCGCGACATCGTGCTGATGAAGGCCGTGGGCATCAACCCGGTGGTCGTGCACGGCGGTGGCCCGCAGATCGGTGATCTGCTCAAACGCCTGTCGATCGAAAGCCATTTCGTCGACGGCATGCGCGTCACCGATGCCGCGACCATGGACGTGGTGGAAATGGTCCTCGGCGGCCAGGTCAACAAAAGCATCGTCAACCTGATCAACCGTCACGGCGGCAGCGCCATCGGCCTGACCGGTAAAGACGCCGGGCTGATTCGCGCGAAGAAGCTCACCGTCACCCGCCAGACCCCGGAGATGACCCAGCCGGAAATCATCGACATCGGCCATGTGGGCGAAGTGGTCGGAATCAACACCGAACTGCTGAACCTGCTGGTCAAAGGCAACTTCATCCCGGTGATCGCACCGATCGGTGTGGGTGAAAACGGCGAGTCGTACAACATCAACGCGGACCTGGTGGCCGGCAAGGTTGCTGAAGCGCTGAAAGCCGAGAAGCTGATGCTGCTGACCAACATCGCCGGCCTGATGGACAAGTCGGGCACCGTACTGACCGGCCTGAGCACCCAGCAGGTCGACGACCTGATCGCCGACGGCACCATCTACGGCGGCATGCTGCCGAAGATCCGCTGCGCGCTGGAAGCGGTACAGGGCGGCGTTGGCAGTTCGCTGATCATCGACGGTCGCGTGCCGAACGCGATCCTGCTGGAAATCTTCACCGACACCGGTGTGGGTACGCTGATCAGCAATCGCAAGCGTCCATAAGCGCTCGCGCAAACAAAAAGACCCCGCTCAGCCTGGCTGAGCGGGGTCTTTTTTTGCCTGAAGCTGCGATCAGACGCCGAACTGGGCGCGGTATGCTTCAACGGCTGGCAGGTGCTGCTTGAGCTGCGGATCGTCAGCCAGGAATTCCAGCACCTGGTTCAGCGACACGATGCTGATGACCGGGATACCGAAATCACGCTCGACTTCCTGAATCGCCGACAGCTCGCCGTTGCCGCGCTCCTGACGGTTCAGGGCGATCAGCACACCGGCGGCCTTGGCGCCGTCCTGGGAAGCGATGATCTGCATCACTTCACGGATCGCGGTGCCGGCAGTGATCACGTCGTCAATGATCAGCACTTCACCGGTCAGCGGTGCGCCGACCAGGCTGCCGCCTTCGCCGTGGGCCTTGGCTTCCTTGCGGTTGAAGCACCATGGCAGATCACGGTTGTGGTGTTCGGCCAGCGCCACGGCAGTGGTTGCCGCCAGCGGGATGCCTTTGTAGGCCGGGCCGAACAGCACGTCGAACGGAATGCCGCTCTCGGCGATGGCTGCGGCGTAGAAACGCCCCAGCTGCGCCAGCGCGGAACCCGAGTTGAACAGGCCGGCATTGAAGAAGTAAGGACTGGTGCGCCCGGACTTCAGGGTGAACTCACCGAAGCGCAAAACGCCGCGATCGATGGCAAAACGAATAAAATCGCGCTGATACGCTTGCATGAAAAAAACCCCAAATACCACGGATTTAGCTAATTAGCTTGACGCCGTGTATCATACACGCACGCGATTTTTGGGGCCATTTATGCGGATCATCAGTGTGAACGTCAATGGTATTCAGGCTGCAGTCGAGCGCGGTTTGCTCAGTTGGCTGCAGGCACAGAATGCCGACGTCATCTGCCTGCAGGACACCCGTGCCTCCGCCTTTGAACTGGATGACCCAGCCTTCCAACTGGATGGCTACTTCCTTTATGCCTGCGATGCTGAAGTCCCTGCCCAAGGCGGCGTGGCTTTGTATTCGCGGTTGCAACCGAAGGCTGTCATCAGCGGTCTCGGATTCGAGACGGCCGACCGCTACGGGCGCTACCTGCAAGCAGATTTCGACAAAGTCAGTATTGCCACCTTGCTGCTTCCTTCGGGGATGAACGGCGATGAGGACTTGAACCAGAAGTTCAAGCTCATGGACGACTTCGGCAAATACCTGGACAAACAGCGGCGCAAACGTCGCGAGTACATTTATTGTGGCTCGCTGTACGTCG
Source organism: Pseudomonas sp. GW456-12-10-14-LB2 (assembly GCF_002884345.1). NCBI lineage: Bacteria > Pseudomonadati > Pseudomonadota > Gammaproteobacteria > Pseudomonadales > Pseudomonadaceae > Pseudomonas > Pseudomonas sp. GW456-12-10-14-LB2. The sequence continues at coordinate 33,221 of NZ_POHV01000011.1, read as the reverse complement.
CGCAGCAGAAGCTCGACATCAAGAACTGGCGCGACAGTCAGCAATCCCCGGGTTTCCTGGCGCCGGAACGCGCCTGGATGGACGAGATTGTCGGCAACATGGGCTACGTAGACGCCCTGCGCGAAGTCAGCCGCGAAGGCGACCAGTACAGCTGGTGGCCGGACAACGAACAGGCCGAGATGCTGAATCTGGGCTGGCGCTTCGACTACCAGATCCTGACTCCAGGGCTGCGGCGCTTCGTGCGCAGCGCACGCCTGCCACGTCAGCCACGGTTCTCGCAGCATGCGCCGCTGATCGTCGACTACGACTGGACGCTGACCATCTAAGCGGCCTTTCGCAGACACAAAAAAACCGACATCACTGTCGGTTTTTTTGTGGGCGATCGTTCGTTATTTGATCAACCGCCAGGTGAACGGATAGCGGTACGGGAAGCCTTCGTTGGCTTTCACCCCGCCGATAATCGTCAACACCAGCGCCGCAATGGCCAGCAGGCCGAACAGCACGAACCCGATAAGCAACAGCATCAGCACGAAACAGATCATCGAAGCGATTGCCACGGTGATCTGAAAATTCAGCGCTTCTTTACCCTGTGCATCGATGAACGGATCGGTCTCGCGCTTCATCTGCCACAGGACCAGCGGCCCGATCAGCGTGCCGAACGGAATCCAGATCCCCAGCAAGGCGGACAAGTGACAAAACATGGCCCATTGGCGAACCTCCTGGCTCGGCTTGGGCAGCAACTCTTGCTCATCACTCATCGCGTCCTCCTTGCGGGTTACGAACCTGCTCAGTCGGCCAGTGCAGCCTTTTGCAGTTCGAAGATCTCGTTCATGCCTTTCTTCGCCAGTTCCAGCATCGCGTTCAGCTCTTCAGGCTGGAACGGCGCGCCTTCGGCGGTGCCCTGCACTTCGATGAAACCACCGGTGCTGGTCATCACCACGTTGAGGTCGGTCTCGGCAGCGGAATCTTCAAGATAGTCCAGATCCAGCACCGGCTCGCCCTGGTACATGCCCACAGAGACGGCGCCGATCATTTGCTTGAGCGGGTCGCCGCCTTTCAGGCCGCCGCGCTTCTTGATCACTTTCAGTGCATCGACCAGCGCAACCATGGCGCCGGTGATCGACGCGGTGCGGGTACCGCCATCGGCCTGGATCACGTCGCAGTCGACGTACAGGGTGACGTCGCCCAGCTTGGACATGTCCAGCGCAGCGCGCAGGGAACGGCCGATCAGGCGCTGGATTTCCAGGGTACGACCACCCTGCTTGCCACGGCTGGCTTCACGCTGGTTACGCTCGCCAGTGGCGCGCGGCAGCATGCCGTATTCGGCGGTCAGCCAACCCTGGCCCTGGCCTTTAAGGAAACGCGGCACGCCGTTTTCGACGCTGACGGTGCAGATGACTTTGGTATCACCGAATTCGACCAGTACGGATCCCTCGGCGTGTTTGGTGTAGTTGCGGGTAATGCGGATCGAGCGGAGCTGATCGGCAGCGCGACCACTTGGACGTTTCATAGGAGATACCTGTACTGGGGACGGAAAACTGCGGAGCATTATAGAGCCGCGCACCGCGCCTGGGCACTCGTTAAAAAATCCGGCCGACGACCGAAGGCCCTGAAACGCGCTTCGCCGACGGCCTGCAGCCCTTTGTCACACCGTGTGTTTGGGCGCATCTGCCGCACTGCGCTACAATCCTGCGCCTTTGCTGCCAGTCGGCTTAAATTCATTGATATCGAGCTGCGGAGCTTCCATTCGCGCCGATCTGTATCGCGAGGTCACCCCATGGTGCACAGCATGACCGCCTTCGCCCGCGTCGAAAAAGCCGGCGTTCAGGGCACCCTGAGCTGGGAACTGCGCTCGGTCAACAGCCGCTACCTGGAACCCCACCTGCGCTTGCCGGAGTCGTTTCGCGACCTCGAAGGCGCCGTCCGCGAAGCTCTGCGCCAGGGCCTGTCGCGCGGCAAACTGGAATGCACCCTGCGTTTCACCGAGGAAAGCACCGGCAAGCCGCTGCAAGTGGATCGCGAGCGCGCCGCGCAACTGGTCGCCGCGGCCGAAACCGTTGCTGGCCTGATCAAGAACCCGGCCGCTCTGAACCCGCTGGAGGTGCTGGCCTGGCCGGGCGTATTGGTCGCCGACGCCACCGACCCGCAGGCGTTGAACGCCGAGGCGCTGGCTCTGTTCAATCAAGGCCTGAAAGACCTCAAGGCCGGCCGCGAGCGCGAAGGCGCGGAGCTGGCCCGCCTGATCAACGACCGCCTGACCTCCATCGAGGAAGACGTGGTGACTCTGCGCGAACTGGTTCCGCAGATGCTCGCCACCCAGCGCCAGAAAGTCCTCGACCGTTTCGCCGACATGAAGGCCGAGATGGACCCGCAGCGTCTGGAACAGGAAATGGTCATGCTCGCACAAAAGAGCGACGTGGCCGAAGAACTGGATCGCCTGAGCACCCACATCATCGAAGTTCGCCGGGTGCTCAAGTCCGGCGGTGCCGCCGGCCGGCGCCTGGACTTCCTGATGCAGGAGCTCAACCGCGAAGCCAACACACTGGGCTCCAAGGCCTTCGACCCGCGCAGCACCCAGGCGGCGGTCAACCTCAAGGTGTTGATCGAGCAGATGCGCGAACAAGTGCAGAATATTGAGTAAGGCTACCCCCGACATGACCCACAGCACCGGCACCCTGTACATCATTTCCGCCCCTTCAGGCGCGGGCAAGAGCAGCCTGGTCAAGGCCCTGACCGACGCCAACCCGGAAATCCGCGTCTCGATTTCCCACACCACCCGCGCCATGCGCCCGGGCGAAGTGGACGGCGTGAACTATCACTTCGTAACCCGCGAAGAGTTCGTGAAGATGGGCGAGCACGGCGACTTCCTGGAACGCGCCGAAGTCTTCGGCAACTTCTACGGCACCTCACAAAGCCGCCTGCAGCAGACCCTGGACGAAGGTCACGACCTGATTCTCGAGATCGACTGGCAAGGCGCCGAGCAAGTGCGAAAGCTGATGCCGCAGGCCCGTTCGATCTTCATCCTGCCGCCATCGCTGCAGGCCCTGCACCAACGCCTGACCAACCGTGGCCAGGACAGCGACGAGATCATCGACGGCCGGATGCGTGAAGCGGTCAGCGAGATGAGCCACTACGTCGAGTACGACTACCTGATCATCAATGACGATTTCGCCCACGCGCTGGACGATCTGAAAGCGATTTTCCGCGCCAATCAGCTGCAACAGAAACGCCAACAGGTGCGTTTCGGCAAATTGCTGGCTGAATTGCTGGGCTGAAACAGCACTTCCCAAAACCGCTGCAAGGGCTTTACATTGGCACTTGCAGCGCGTTGAAGAGTCTGGTCAAAAAATCAGCGCTTCCCTAATCGCTGGTGATTTTTTAAACTGTTGAGTCCGCTCGCCCAACCGGGCAGCGCGCATATTGCATTCGCTCCGAGGAATACCATGGCCCGCGTAACCGTTGAAGACTGCCTAGAACACGTGGAAAACCGCTTTGAGCTGGTCATGCTCTCTACCAAGCGTGCCCGTCAACTGGCCACCGGCGGCAAAGAGCCCCTGGTTCAGTGGGAAAACGACAAACCGACCGTAGTTGCGCTGCGTGAAATCGCTGAAGGCCTGATGAGCTACGAGTTCATCGCCGAGCAGGAAATCGTCCACGAAGACCCTGTCTTCGCTGCGTTCGAGGACGAGTCCAACGAGGCCGTCTAAGCCTATGCCTGGTCGACGTAGCACGGCGCGGGATCACAGCCTACGGCAGGAGACATCATGCCGAGCATAGACGCCCTCGCCGATCGCTTATCGACCTACCTCGGCAATGACCAGGTCAACCTGGTCCGCCGAGCGTATTTCTACGCCGAACAAGCCCACGACGGCCAACGCCGCCGCAGCGGCGAGGCGTACGTCACGCATCCTCTTGCCGTGGCCAATATTCTTGCCGACATGCACATGGACCATCAGAGCCTGATGGCTGCGATGCTGCATGACGTGATCGAAGACACCGGTATCGCCAAGGAAGCGCTGCAAGCGCAGTTCGGTGAAACCGTGGCCGAACTGGTCGACGGGGTCAGCAAACTGACCCAGATGAACTTCGAAACCAAGGCTGAAGCCCAGGCGGAAAACTTCCAGAAGATGGCCATGGCCATGGCGCGCGACATTCGCGTGATCCTGGTCAAGCTCGCCGACCGTCTGCACAACATGCGTACGCTGGAAGTGCTGTCCGGCGAAAAACGCCGACGCATCGCCAAGGAAACCCTCGAGATCTACGCACCCATCGCCAACCGGCTGGGCATGCACGCGATCCGCATCGAGTTCGAAGACCTCGGCTTCAAGGCGATGCACCCGATGCGTTCCGCGCGCATCTACCAGGCGGTCAAGCGCGCCCGGGGTAACCGCAAGGAAATCGTCAACAAGATCGAAGAATCCCTCGGCCACTGCCTCGCCATCGACGGCATCCAGGGTGAAGTCAGCGGTCGCCAGAAACACCTCTACGGCATCTACAAGAAAATGCGCGGCAAGCGTCGGGCCTTCAACGAGATCATGGACGTCTACGCGTTCCGGATCATCGTCGACAAGGTCGATACCTGCTACCGCGTGCTGGGTGCCGTACATAATTTGTACAAACCGTTGCCGGGCCGCTTCAAGGATTACATCGCGATCCCCAAGGCCAACGGCTATCAGTCGCTGCACACCACGCTGTTCGGCATGCACGGCGTACCGATCGAGATCCAGATCCGCACCCGTGAAATGGAAGAGATGGCCAACAACGGCATCGCCGCCCATTGGCTGTACAAATCCAGCGGCGACGAACAGCCGAAAGGCACTCATGCCCGCGCCCGTCAGTGGGTCAAAGGCGTGCTGGAAATGCAGCAACGTGCCGGCAACTCGCTGGAATTCATCGAGAGCGTGAAGATCGACCTGTTCCCGGACGAGGTTTACGTGTTCACGCCCAAAGGCCGGATCATGGAGCTGCCCAAAGGCTCCACGGCGGTCGACTTTGCCTACGCGGTACACACCGACGTCGGCAACAGCTGCATCGCCTGCCGGATCAACCGTCGTCTCGCGCCGCTGTCCGAACCGCTGCAAAGCGGCTCCACGGTCGAGATCGTCAGCGCCCCCGGCGCGCGGCCGAACCCGGCGTGGCTCAACTTCGTGGTCACCGGCAAGGCGCGCACACACATCCGCCATGCGCTGAAACTGCAGCGCCGCTCCGAATCCATCAGCCTCGGCGAACGCCTGCTGAACAAGGTGCTCAACGGCTTCGACAGCGCGCTGGAACAGATTCCGGCCGAACGCGTGAAGGCGATGCTCACCGAGTACCGCCTCGAACTGATCGAAGACTTGCTGGAAGACATCGGCCTCGGCAACCGCATGGCCTACGTCGTGGCGCGCCGCCTGCTCGGCGAAGGCGAGCAACTGCCAAGCCCGGAAGGCCCGCTGGCGATTCGCGGCACCGAAGGTTTGGTCCTCAGTTATGCCAAATGCTGCACGCCGATCCCGGGCGACCCGATTGTCGGTCACCTGTCGGCGGGCAAAGGCATGGTCGTGCACCTGGACAACTGCCGCAACATCAGCGAAATCCGCCACAACCCGGAAAAATGCATCCAGCTCTCGTGGGCCAAGGATGTCACCGGCGAATTCAACGTCGAACTGCGCGTCGAGCTGGAACACCAGCGCGGCCTGATCGCCCTGCTGGCCAGCAGCGTCAACGCAGCCGACGGCAATATCGAGAAAATCAGCATGGACGAACGCGATGGCCGCATCAGCGTTGTCCAGTTGGTGGTCAGCGTCCACGACCGTGTGCACCTGGCCCGCGTGATCAAGAAACTGCGCGCCCTGACCGGGGTGATCCGCATCACCCGCATGCGTGCATAACTCAAACATTACAAGGAGTCATACATGACCAAGACTGTTATCACCAGCGACAAGGCCCCGGCCGCCATCGGTACTTACTCTCAGGCGATCAAGGCCGGTAACACCGTTTATATGTCGGGTCAGATTCCCCTCGATCCAAAAACCATGGAACTGGTCGAAGGCTTCGAAGCCCAGACCGTCCAGGTGTTCGAGAACCTGAAAGCCGTGGCCGAAGCCGCCGGCGGCTCGTTCAAGGACATCGTCAAGCTGAACATCTTCCTCACCGACCTGAGCCACTTCGCCAAGGTCAACGAGATCATGGGCAAGTACTTCGACCAGCCGTACCCGGCGCGCGCCGCCATCGGCGTGGCAGCCCTGCCAAAGGGTTCGCAGGTTGAAATGGATGCCATTCTGGTCATCGAGTAATGCGCACGGCGCGGCCCTAGACGCCGCGCCGACTGCTCTGCGGTAAAGAAAAGGTTTTGAAAGGATTCCACCATGCGCAAAGCGCTTGCTCTCTCGCTGCTCGCCATTTTCCTCGGCGGTTGCGCCAGCAACCCTGCCGACCGTGACATCAGCGGTACCTGGATCAATCAGGTCGCCATCGATGCCGCTGCCAAGGGCGGCCCCCTGCGCGAAGCGCTTCAGGCTTACGGCCCGAACCTGGAGTGGGACGTCAACACCAAGGCCGGTCAGGCCCGCTACACCAACGGTTTCGAAAACGTCGAAGGTCGCCTGCTCGGCGAACAGTCCGGTGTCTGGAAAGTCGATTTCTATGGCAGCTCCGCCAGCGAGCTGAAACGTGATGGTGGTCAACTGCAACAAGCCGCCAATGAAAACGAACCGGAACAGGTCTTCGACCGCGCACAGATTCCGGTGCCGGAAGGCGCACCGATCGGCGCCAGCTTCGAACGCGCGCTGTATTCCGCTTATCTGGGCGGCAACTGGACGATCACCAGCGGCCAGGGCGAAGGCGCCACCGTGCAATTCCAGGCTGACGGACAAGTCTCCGGCCTGCCGGGTGCCGACCGCTATGCGTTGTGCCTCGCCGGCGATTGCGCGTCGATGAGCAGCGGCAACGACAGCATGTGGTTGCAGCAGAACGGTCAGGGCAATAACTGGATCTTTGTGCGCAAGGGCAAAGAGCTGGAAATCCTGCAGGCCGTGAACACCGCGCTGGCGGACGAACAACCGCAGTTCACCCCGGGTGAACGCAAGTGGTTGCTCGAGAAGCAGTGATCGGCGCTTGAGACAAAAAAAGGCGGGAGCAAACATTTGCTCCCGCCTTTTTACGCCTGAAGATCAGCAGCGCCCCTCAAGAATCGCGGCATACCCCTCGCGATAACTCGGATACTTCGGCACCCAACCCAGCGCCTTCGCCCGGGCATTGCTGCAACGCTTGCTGCCGGTGCGACGCACGCTCTCGTCTTCCGACCACTCGGTGACACTCAAATACTCACGCAGCCATGCCACCACTTCGGCCAGCGGCGCTGGCGCATCGTCCACGCCGATATAGATGTCATCCAGCGCCCCGCCCTTGCGAGCCGCTTCCAGTAGAAACGCCATCAACCCCGCCGCGTCATCGGCATGGATGCGATTGCCATACAGCGGCGGATCGATCGCCACCCGATAACCACGACGTACCTGAGTCAGCAGCCACTCACGGCCGGGGCCGTAAATGCCGGTCAGGCGCACGATGCTCGCGGGAATGCCGCTGTTGAGCGCAACCTGCTCGGCCTCCAGCATCACCCGACCGGAATAACCGGCGGCGACGGTTTCGGATTTTTCATCGACCCATTCGCCGTTCTGCTGCCCGTAAACACTGCTGCTGGAAACGAACAGCAGCCGCTCCGGCTCCTGACCGTAATCGTTCAGCCAACCCAGCACATGCTGCAAACCCTGCACATACGCCGCGCGATAACCGGCCTCATCGTGATCGGTGGCCGCCGCGCTATACACCAGGTAATCGATAGCGCCCACCGGCCACGTCTCGGGGCAATCCTCATTGAACAAGTCACCGGCCACACCGATAACGCCGTCCGGCAAACGTGAAATATCACGGCGCAGGCCATAGACCTGGAAGCCGACAGCCAGCAATTGCGTGGCCAGACGGCTGCCGACATCACCGCAACCGGCGATCAAAACAGAAGGCGCGGACATCAAAAATCTCCCATCGGAAAGCGACAGACTAGCCTCGACAAGGGACGAGCGGCTAGCAATGAAGGAAAAAAAGCAACTCTATTACTTCTGTTAACAAGAATTACTTGCAATAATGCACGCCACTTTTGTTCTCGGCCTCACGAGGCCTGGAAGAGCATTACCGTTTTTCTATCTCAGGTCCGGCCAGCATGACACGCATTCAAAACTCCGCTTCGCCAACCAACCGACCTCGCGCCTGGAGCGCCGTGGCTGCCCTGCTGCTCAGCCTGATGCTGGCGCCAGTCGCCGCATTCGCTGACGCCCAGGCCCCGGCCGCGCCAGCCGCCACCGAGCAAAGCGCTCCGGCCGCCGCACCCGCGACCGACCCGGTGCAGGCCGTAGAGGCCAGCGCCGCCGACGCGCCGGAAGTCCTCGAAGCCGACAACACTCTGGGCATGGCCCACGACCTGTCGCCATGGGGCATGTACCAGAACGCCGACGTGATCGTTAAAGCCGTGATGATCGGCCTGGCCATCGCCTCGATCATCACCTGGACCATCTGGATCGCCAAGGGTTTCGAGCTGATGGGCGCCAAGCGTCGTCTGCGCGGCGAGATTGCCGCCCTGAAAAAAGCCGCCACGCTCAAAGAGGCCAGCGCCACCGCCGCGAAGGAAGGCACCCTCGCCAACCTGCTGGTACACGACGCGCTGGAAGAAATGCGCCTGTCGACCAACGCCCGCGAGAAAGAAGGCATCAAGGAACGCGTCAGCTTCCGCCTCGAGCGCCTGGTTGCCGCCTGTGGCCGCAACATGAGCAGCGGCACCGGCGTCCTCGCCACCATCGGTTCCACCGCACCGTTCGTCGGTCTGTTCGGTACCGTGTGGGGCATCATGAACAGCTTCATCGGCATCGCCAAAACCCAGACCACCAACCTTGCCGTTGTAGCACCGGGTATCGCTGAAGCGCTGCTGGCTACCGCACTGGGTCTGGTTGCCGCGATTCCTGCCGTGGTCATCTACAACGTCTTCGCCCGCTCCATCGCCGGTTACAAGGCTCAGGTGTCCGATGCGTCGGCTCAGGTGCTGCTGCTGGTCAGCCGCGACCTCGACCACCAGCCTGAGCGCAACAGCTCGCAACCGCACATGGTGAAAGTGGGGTAATCGGCCATGGGCCTGCATTTGAAAGAAGGCGCAGACGACGATCTGGCCGAGAACCACGAAATCAACGTCACGCCGTTCATCGACGTGATGCTGGTGCTGTTGATCATCTTCATGGTGGCCGCGCCGCTGGCCACCGTGGACATCAAGGTTGACCTGCCTGCCTCGACCGCCAAACCGGCGCCGCGGCCGGAGAAACCGGTGTTCCTCAGCGTGAAGGCTGACCAGCGCCTGTTCATTGGCGATGACGAAGTGAAAGCCGAAACCCTCGGCGCCGTCCTCGACGCCAAGACCCAGGGCAAGAAAGACACGACGATCTTCTTCCAGGCCGACAAAGGCGTGGATTACGGCGACCTGATGAGCGTGATGGATAACCTGCGCGCCGCCGGTTACCTGAAGGTCGGTCTGGTCGGACTCGAGAGCGCGGTCAAGAAATGATCACGACGCGCCATAAGCTGACGCGTTACAGCGGTAGCCTGGCCGTGGTGCTGGGTGTTCACGCGCTGGCCATCGCGCTGGCGCTGAACTGGACCGCCCGCCCGCCCATCGAATTGCCGCCGCAGGCAATGATGGTCGAGCTGGCACCGGTTCCGGCCCCACCACCGCCCGCACCGCCGAAAGTCGTCACGCCACCGCAGCCACCGGCTCCGGTTGAAGAACTGCCGATCCCGAAACTGGCCGAAGCGCCGAAAGCCGAGATCGCGGTGCAGAAACCGAAACCCAAGCCGAAACCCAAACCGCCGAAGCCGATCGAGAAGAAACTGCCCGATCCGCCGAAGGAGAAACCGTCCGAAGAGAAGCCGGCCGACACCCAGCCGACTCAGGCCCCGACGGAGAAATCCGCCCTGCCTGCACCGGGCCCGTCCCCTGCACAATTGGCCGCCAAGGCCAGCTGGCAAGGCACCCTGCTCGCGCATCTGGCCAAGTACAAGAAGTACCCGGCCAGCGCTCAGGCACGGGGCAAGGAAGGCTTGAACCGGTTGCGTTTCGTGGTCGATGGCGAAGGCAACGTGCTGTCGTTCGAACTGGTGGGCCGCTCCGGCAACGCCGATCTGGACCGGGCCACCCTGGAAATGATCCGCCGCGCCCAACCGCTGCCCAAGCCGCCGGCCGACATGCTGACCAATGGCGCGATCGAAATCGTTGCGCCGTTTGTGTACTCGCTGGAACGCCGCCGCTGATCCGCACTCGCGGATCTCGGCCTGATCCAGCCAAAAAGGCACCGAAAGGTGCCTTTTGCTTATCCATCCACGGCAAACCGGCATTGCCCGGTGTCGCATTCATCACTCAGTCTGATAACGTGCGTCTATCGATTGCAGCCGGTATGCTTGGCCCGCATCTTCATGGACGCTTGCTATGACCCTCACAGAATTACGCTACATCGTTACCCTCGCCCAAGAGCAGCATTTCGGCCACGCGGCCGAGCGTTGCCACGTCAGCCAGCCGACCCTGTCGGTGGGCGTGAAAAAGCTTGAAGACGAACTCGGTGTGCTGATTTTCGAGCGCAGCAAAAGCGCCGTGCGTCTGACCCCGGTCGGCGAAGGCATCGTCGCCCAGGCGCAGAAAGTGCTGGAGCAGGCCCAGGGCATTCGCGAACTGGCCCAGGCCGGCAAGAACCAGCTGACCGCCCCGCTGAAAGTCGGCGCGATCTACACCGTCGGCCCGTACCTGTTCCCGCACCTGATTCCGCAACTGCACCGGGTCGCCCCGCAGATGCCGTTGTACATCGAAGAAAACTTCACCCACGTGCTGCGCGACAAATTGCGCAACGGCGAACTGGACGCGATCATCATCGCCCTGCCGTTCAACGAAGCCGACGTGCTGACCCTGCAACTCTACGACGAGCCGTTCTACGTCCTGATGCCTGCCCAGCACCCGTGGACCCAGAAAGAATCCATCGACGCCGCGCTGCTCAATGACAAGAGCCTGCTGCTGCTCGGCGAGGGCCATTGCTTCCGCGATCAAGTGCTGGAAGCCTGCCCGACCCTGACCAAGGGCAACGACGGCGCCAAGCACACCACGGTCGAATCCAGCTCGCTGGAAACCATTCGCCACATGGTCGCGTCCGGTCTGGGCATCTCGATCCTGCCGCTGTCGGCGGTGGACAGCCATCACTACGCCCCGGGCGTGATCGAAGTGCGCCCGCTGTCGGCACCAGTGCCGTTCCGCACCGTGGCCATCGCCTGGCGCGCCAGTTTCCCACGGCCGAAAGCCATCGAGATCCTCGCCGACTCCATTCGCCTGTGCTCGGTCGCCAAACCTGCCGCGCCGGTCACGGCCGGTTAAGCCAGCGTCATGACGGAGCTGTCGCAGGTGTCGGTCACCGCACTCAAGGGTGTCGGTGAAGCCATGGCCGAGAAACTGGCCAAGGTCGGTCTGGAAAACCTCCAGGACGTACTGTTCCACCTGCCACTGCGTTATCAGGATCGCACCCGCGTGGTGCCGATCGGCGCGTTGCGGCCGGGGCAGGACGCCGTGGTCGAAGGCACCGTCAGCGGCGCCGACGTGGTCATGGGCCGACGCCGCAGCCTCGTCGTGCGCTTGCAGGACGGCACCGGCGGACTGAGCCTGCGCTTCTATCACTTCAGCAACGCGCAGAAAGAAGGCCTAAAGCGCGGCACGCGGATTCGCTGCTACGGCGAAGCCCGGCCCGGTGCCTCGGGGCTGGAGATCTACCACCCGGAATACCGCGCCATCAATGGCGACGAACCGCCGCCGGTGGATGAAACCCTGACCCCGGTCTACCCGCTGACCGAAGGCCTGACCCAGGCGCGTCTGCGTCAGTTGTGCATGCAGACCCTGACCCTGCTCAAGCCATCCACCCTGCCCGACTGGCTACCGACCGAACTGGCCCGCGACTATCAACTGGCGCCGCTGGCCGACGCGATCCGCTACCTGCACAACCCGCCCGCCGATGCCGACGTCGACGAACTCGCCCTTGGCCATCACTGGGCCCAGCACCGCCTCGCTTTCGAGGAACTGCTGACTCATCAACTGTCCCAGCAACGCCTGCGCGAGAGCATGCGCTCCCTGCGCGCGCCGGCGATGCCGAAAGCCACCAAGCTGCCGGCAAAATACCTGGCCAACCTCGGCTTCAATCCGACCGGCGCTCAGCAACGAGTCGGCAACGAAATCGCCTACGACCTCAGCCAGCACGAACCGATGCTGCGGCTGATTCAGGGCGACGTCGGCGCGGGCAAAACCGTGGTCGCCGCCCTCGCTGCGCTGCAAGCGCTGGAAGCGGGCTATCAGGTCGCGCTGATGGCGCCGACCGAGATCCTCGCCGAGCAGCACTTCATCACCTTCAAGCGCTGGCTCGAACCGCTGGGCATCGACGTGGCGTGGCTGGCCGGCAAGCTCAAGGGCAAGAACCGCGTCGCCGCGCTGGAACAGATCGCCAGCGGCACGCCGATGGTGGTCGGCACCCACGCGCTGTTCCAGGACGAAGTGCAGTTCAAGAATCTGGCGCTGGTGATCATCGACGAACAACACCGCTTCGGCGTGCAGCAACGTCTGGCGCTGCGGCAGAAAGGCGTTGGCGGGCGCATGTGTCCGCATCAATTGATCATGACCGCCACGCCGATTCCGCGGACGCTGGCGATGAGCGCCTACGCCGACCTCGACACCTCGATCCTCGACGAACTGCCGCCCGGCCGAACCCCGGTCAACACCGTGCTGGTCACCGACACCCGCCGCGTCGAAGTCATCGAGCGGGTGCGCAGCGCCTGCGCCGAGGGCCGTCAGGCCTATTGGGTGTGCACGCTGATCGAAGAGTCCGAAGAGCTGACCTGCCAGGCCGCCGAAACCACGTTTGAAGACCTGACCGCCGCCCTCGGCGAGCTGAAGGTCGGGCTGATCCACGGCCGCATGAAACCCGCCGAGAAAGCCGCCGTCATGGCCGAATTCAAGGCCGGCAACCTGCAACTGCTGGTCGCCACCACCGTGATCGAAGTCGGCGTGGACGTACCCAACGCCAGCCTGATGATCATCGAAAACCCCGAGCGCCTGGGCCTTGCGCAACTGCACCAGTTGCGCGGTCGCGTCGGCCGGGGCAGCGCCGTCAGCCATTGCGTGCTGCTCTACCATCCGCCGCTGTCGCAGATCGGCCGCCAGCGCCTGGGCATCATGCGCGAGACCAACGACGGTTTCGTCATCGCCGAAAAAGACCTTGAACTGCGCGGCCCCGGCGAAATGCTCGGCACCCGCCAGACCGGTCTGCTGCAATTCAAGGTCGCCGACCTGATGCGCGACGCCGATCTGCTGCCCGCCGTGCGCGATGCCGCCCAGGCCTTGCTCGAACGCTGGCCTGCGCACGTAAGCCCGTTGCTCGACCGCTGGCTGCGACACGGGCAGCAATACGGCCAAGTGTGAGCACCGTCGCAGTTTCTGACAGCTCGTTCCAACCAAGCTGGTTATACTCCTGCAATTGTTTCAAAAACGGATACAGACCATGACCGAAGCTGCTCTCGCCCCCGAATCACCGCACGCTCCGTCTGTTATTCGGCTGCTGCTCAACAAGCTGGGCGTCGCCTACGAAGAAGTGCTCGACCACCACGGCCTCAATGCCTCGCGCAAAGTGCAGGCCGTGTTGCTGGACGACGCGGTCGGTGCGCTGATGGTGCTGTTTCCACAGAGCCAGTTGCTGGATCTCAACCGCCTCGCCGAGCTGACGGGCCGTCGCCTGACCGCCGTGTCCACCGAGCGCCTGGAAAAGATGCTCGGCAAACACAGCCTGAGCCTGCTGCCGGGCCTGCCGGCGCTGACCAGCTCGCCGTGCCTCTACGAAGAAGGCCTGCTGCGCGAGCCGAAGTTGCTGATCAACTCCGGCGAGCCGGGCCTGCTGCTGGAAATCGCCAGCGAAGACTTCAAGACCATGCTGACCAAGGCCAGCGCCGCCAACTTCGGCGAAGCCCTGAGCAGCATCCGCCCGAACCTCGACCGCCCGGACGATGACCGCGAGGAAATCACCCAGGCCGTGCAGGCGTTCACCGCGCGGCGCATCCAGCAGCGTCTGGAAGCTACCATCGAAATTCCGCCGCTGGCCGAAACCGCACAAAAAATCATCAAACTGCGCGTCGACCCGAACGCCACCATCGACGACATCACCGGCGTGGTCGAAACCGACCCGGCGCTGGCTGCGCAAGTGGTGAGCTGGGCGGCGTCGCCGTACTACGCCTCGCCGGGCAAGATCCGTTCGGTGGAAGACGCGATCGTCCGCGTGCTGGGCTTCGATCTGGTGATCAACCTGGCGCTGGGCCTGGCCCTTGGCAAGACCCTGAGCCTGCCCAAGGATCACCCGCAACACACCACGCCGTACTGGCAGCAGTCGATCTACACCGCTGCCGTCATCGAGGGCCTGACCCGCGCCATGCCGCGCGCCCAGCGTCCGGAATCCGGCCTGACCTACCTCGCCGGCCTCCTGCACAACTTCGGCTACCTGCTGCTGGCCCACGTGTTCCCGCCGCACTTCTCGCTGATCTGCCGCCACCTGGAGGTCAACCCGCACCTGTGCCACAGCTATGTCGAGCAACACCTGCTGGGCATCAGCCGCGAACAGATCGGCTCCTGGCTGATGCGCTACTGGGACATGCCGGACGAACTGGCCACCGCCCTGCGCTTCCAGCACGACCCGAACTACGACGGCGCCTACGCCGAATACCCGAACCTCGTCTGCCTGGCCGTGCGCCTGCTGCGCAGTCGCGGGATCGGCTCCGGCCCGGATGAAGACATTCCGGATGCGCTGCTGGAGCGTGTTGGTCTGACTCGTGACAAGGCCAATGATGTGGTCAGCAAAGTGCTTGAGGCGGAAGTGTTGTTGCGTGAACTGGCTTCGCAATTTAGCCAGGCTTAAAGCAAATTTCGAAACGCCAACCAGGGCCTTTTTTGATTGCAAATAGGGCCCTGGTTACTCAGATTTCGGTCACTTTGCCAGCAACGACAGCAAACTAGCGCCCTGCTATGATTTGACGGCAATCAGAGGAATTTCCGATGACCCAAACAGATGCTGTCAGCGTTGCAAGCGAAGTGCGCAAGCTAGCCAAAGACAACAAGGTTACGGCCAGACGTGACGGCATGAGTTGTATGGCCGTTGGCATTACCCGTTTGGCTGGCGATGTCGTCGAGCTGGATGGCATCGAACAGTTGCTCGTCAACCTCAAGAGAAAAGGCGTTCTGAGCAAATCTGAAATCCTGGCGCTCCAAGGGCGCTATCTTCAGGAAAGGCGTGCACAGAAACGTAGCGCATGACTTTCGATCCATTCGGCGACTTCGAGACGGCTGGATATCTTCAAAACTCGCTGCAACTGAAAGATCCCGTTGAAGTAAAAGAGTCAGAGCATCTTTCGTTCGAATTGAGTATCGAAGAGGCGCTTGCCTATCTGGCCAAGAAAAAGCCAATCGATTACCAGACTGTACTCAAGGTTCACGAAATCCTGTTCTCCGGCTTCTATCACTGGGCAGGAAAAGACCGGAACGAGCTCGTCCCCCACCTGGCAGTCTTCAAGGGCTCTCTCGACGACCCTCGCAGCACAGTCTTTGAGCGCCCGGACTCCATCAAAATGTCGGTCGACTATGCGCTCAAGCTCGCAACAGACAAGAAACGCTTCAGAGACCGTCCCGGCGGAGTGATGGGCCAGCTGGCTTTCGCACACCCCTTCCTGGACGGCAATGGACGCGCGATTCTATTGGTCTTCATGGAACTCTGTTATCGAGCCGGGTTCGCCATCGACTGGTCAAGAACAAACAAAGACGACTACTTGCGGGCACTCAGCGACGAGATCCGAGAACCTCGCGAAAGGCATCTCGATAACTACCTCAACCCGTTCGTAGTCGATATATCCAGTCGTGACGAATGGCCAGAGACCATCAGTGGCATCAGAGGCCTGGATGGCCTGGACAAGGAAGACATCACTTACGAGAACCTGGACAACCCGCAAGTCCAGCAGATCTACAAGACCTACCGGAGCCAGCCACTGGACGGCGAGCTTCCTGAGCCGGAGAGCTGAAGAGGCGAGCCGCCTGAAAGGTTTATGACTTCGGCTTGGCCTTACGCGGCTTCAAATACTTCATCAACCCCTGAAACCACATCACCAGCGCCGGATTCCCCTTGAGCTGGATCGACTTGTCCTGAATCCCCTGCATGAACGCCAGCTGCTTGTTCTTCGCCTGCATCGTGGCAAACCCGAACGCCGCGTCTTTAAAGGCAATCGCAAACGCCGGCTCCGCCACCACCCCGGACTTGCTGGTAATGCGCTGGTCCTTCACCACAAAATGCCGCGCCACCTTCCCGTCCAGAGTCTGTAGCTGAAACACCAGATCCTTGTCACCCAACTGCTGCTGGAACGCAGGATTTGTCCGACTGGCCTTACCCATCAACAGACCCAGCATCCACAGAAGAAAACGAAATTTCATGCGCACAGCCTCAAAAGGAAAATGAACGGCTGGGGGAGTGTAAGGGATTCGGATGGATTCGCCACTATCTTGGATGGATAGAAGACGATGCATGGCTTTTCCTGAAAGATGACTACCAAGTCACGACTTCACTCTCAGAACTAGATCGTTTCCACACTCTGCGTAGGAATGCATCCCGTGACGCTCCGCGTCACGCCATTCCCCCCGTCCTACACCTGAAGAAACACATTCCTGTAGGAGCTGCCGGAGGCGGCGATCTTTTGATCCTCTACCTCGCAAATCCTTGGGAAATGTCCTTCAAACTGCGGTGCTGTCCATGAACTAGGCAGGCTGGACCATCGTCGATAGCCTCTGTGTGTCACCGCAAAATCGGTGACTCGGACGTGCAAGTCCGGGCTCGTCATTCATCCGGTTATAGCTATTCACCAAGCATTTTCCTATGCTCGCGAATCGTTATGGCGGCTGTGTGTGGGAGACCTTCGGGTCTGCCGGTTGCCGAGTCCGGTCTTGCACACCTATACACAGCTGCCACCCTTTCGAAGCAAGCGAAGTGGTGTCAGCTCCATAACTCGGTGAAATCACGATGTTCAAGCCAACACCCAATCCCCCAGAAACACCAGAAACCTCCCCCTACGAATCCCCCGATTCAAAGAAACTCCACGAAGCCGCCGAACGCGCCCTCGACCACCATTTCAAACCCAGCGCCCCACGCCCAAAACGCCTGGGCGGCCTGTTCGCCCTCTGCCCCAACGCCGACGCCGAAGCGCTCATGGCCAACGCCTCCGAAGACCTCCTGTCCATCAGCGCCTTCGCCGCCAACCTGGCCGACGACCTCGACGGCCCCCGCCGCTCGATGGCACTGGGCCTGAGCAGAATGGCGGACGGCGTGCGGTTGATGGTGGAAGGCACGCTCGATCACATTGAGTTTCGGGAGTATCAGGCTAAGCCGTAGCTGAATCGCGGGCGGAAAAAAGGGGACGTTGAGTCCCCTTTTCCATTCTTCGGCAACAGCAACTAGCGAAAGTCCTCTGCGCTTTTTGGGGCCGTCTCTAGCCCGAAATCCGCCAACCGATGTACGTAAGCATGACCACCGGCATTACAAGACTGCCGGAATACAACTTTGTCCCCCTTGAGCACCTTCAGATAACTCACGAAGGCCTGGTTAACGAGGTAGGTATACGCACCGCTTTTGAACTTGATGATGTTCAGGTTCACGCTGCCTTCCGACCCATCTACAACAAAGAATTTGCCCTTGGGTGGCGTAGCATTCTTCGGGTAGACCATCTCGATATTCCCCGGCACACCGTAGCGATACTGAACAGAACCGGCCGTGGGCTTGCTGTTTCCCCGCGCACAAACAGAAACCGTCTTGCCGCCCTCCAGCGGGCAGCTGAAGTAAATGTCTTCGTCATCCGAGCACAACGTTCCATCCTGCCCGCCCTTCAACGGCGCCGTCTCCTGCGAAACGCGCTCCGGCGCTTTCGCGATATCAGCACAGTTGGACAGGCAAACCAGCTTCGAAAGATCCGGATCATCGCTTTCAGTGAACAGGTAAGTCGCTGAACCATCGCGGTTGCGGGCGTGATAAACGGGAACACTGACGGCCAGCCCCTTGGCCGACACCGGCACCTTGGCATCCCCGCCCGAGACAACCCAGCCTTCGGCCTCCCCGCATAACGCCTCCAAAGCGACTTCACTGAACGAGTCTTTCGTGGGCACGGCGAACGGCTTGGCATCACCTCGGCAGTCGTAGCCATGCCAGTAAGGCCCGGTGTTCATATCAATGTCGATCGAGAAAACATAAGCGCCGTCGAGCACAACTTTGCCGCTGTCATAGGTGAAAACCAGCCAACGGCGCGACTTCGCCTGGGAGTAATTTTCTTCCTGAAGGATGTAGCGCTCGCCATCTCGATACAGCCAGAAGTCACTCATCGCCCCTGCCGGCTCCGCCGTCTCGGATAGGCGCTGCCCGGAATGTGCGTCCACCAGAAAGTTGTCCTTCAGCGCCAGCGCACAGTCGCTGCCAACGTCCCTGCACGACGTGAGAGACGGGAACATCGGCCCCGCCACCGCAGAGAAAGAACACAGCAATAACGCGATCAAGCCTAATCTTTTCAACTTGCCACCTGTTTCAAAGCGAGTAATCCATCACTTCTTCCAGCTGCCAGCATGGCCCACGGACAAACCGAAACTCGAAGACATAATCGGTATCCGGTTTCTGCAGGATGGCGACGGCGTGATCACCCTGCTCTTCCTTGATGGTCAACGTCAGGCCCTGAGCTTCTCGCTTCGCTACATCCGGGATGATCGGGAACTTGAGCTGATCGCCGCTGAGACTGCTTTTCTGCATCTCGGGCTCGGGATCACCGGCTACGGTCGTGACCATTTTCAGCGGTTGCTGGACGAAGGCTTTCTGCACGTCTGCGCGTTCAGAGAAGTCTGAGAGGAACGTTGAAAAGTTGGGTGAGGGGCAAGCGACACTGGCCTTGTCACCATCAGTTTTGAGTGGCTTCTGACGGTTGCCCTGATCCAGTTTCGAATCCGAAATCATCCTTCCATCCAGATCCGCCAAGTACTTCTTGATGCTCGCCGCATCCTTGTAAGCACACTCGACTTCTACGCCATCTTCCCGATTGATACCGTCAAGGCAGTTCTGTAACTCAGGATCTGGCAGGTCACCCCGAAAGAACTGCAAAGCCAAGTAGTCACCGTCCTTGAAGAGCGGCAATTCCAGCACCGAATAGGAATCTCCTTCGAAATGCTCGTGCAGAACTTTGTGTTTTGTCAGGACAAACATGGACTTCCCCGCTCGCTCAGGGAATTTGCGCTCGAAGAAGAACACCGAGGCAATTTGTTCGCCTTCAACCTTCCACACATAATTCAGCGAAGGTTTCACCGCATTCAAGGGCGCGTAGAAAATCTCGGCATCAGGCACGTGCACGTCCCTGACTTGATCCTTGAGGTTGTTCTTCAAAAAGAACACCGTGATCTTTTGATCACCCAACGAAGCAACCACCGGGGGATGCAGTTCTCCGATGGTTTGTGGGTCGCTTGCCGATGCCGGCTGAGTCGACAAGCCGGCGATGATCCCGAGCACACCAAAACAACTTGAAAGCTTGTTCAATTCCGATCACTTCCCTGCTGATCAATCTTCGAAATTACGCTGATGGTTTCACGATGACTCAGGTGCGCCGCACTTCAGCTCTTTGATTTGCTCGTTCTGAATTGGAATTACACAGGTGAGGCGCTTCTCTGGCTCTTCACGAAGCTCGAACAAGCTGAGCGTCAGGTGTAAACCATCCGCAGTGAATGCATGATCCTCAAACAACGCACTGGCATAACCATCCCAAAACGATTTGCCATTAAAACTGCAAAACCGTTTTGAGGAGAGCACCCGCCAATTGCCCTTGGGCGCAAGGATCTGAACATTGAGGCAGGGGCTGCCAAACGTAGTGACATAACGAGCCACCACATCGCCGTATCGTTGCGAAGCAGAACTGGAAACCTTGGCGACATCGATCACTTCACTCGGATCATCCGGGACGACCGCATCCAGGAAGGCTGCACGCTCTAGACTCATTCTGGCGATGCACTTATTGAGCACCAAGGTATATGCCTGCGATCCGGGTTCGACATCCGTGGCATCGAGGGGGCAAGTGGTATCGCGCAACTTGATCCAGGCCCGCTGCGATTCTTTGGCCATGGCCATGTAAGCCTTTCCTTGTTCAGGCTCAGGCTTCCATCGAGATTCGAATCGCTCCATCAGTTTTTTGTAGCTGGCATTGAGCTTTGCGTCGGCACTCTTGCGGTCGGCTTCCACACACTCGTCGTATTGCCAGCTCACAGTGATGACTTTGCAAGTGTCCTCAGCGAACGCGGCTGAAGCGGACAGCAGTCCTAAGGACAACGCGATAAAGCGCACAAACATGGTCAATTTTTCATTCCCTGAATGACGGATCGCTCAACTGCGCGTTGAGGTATTTTCTGCGCCTTGCCGTCGGCACTCATCGCGTCGCGGTACTGGCTGTAATAACGCTGCGCTTCGTCTTTGCGATCAAGGCGCCAGAGTGAGTCGGCGATGTTCAACATCAGCACTGTGCGTTTTCCGACGGCCTCAACGGCGCGATAGAACTTCAGTGCAAGCTCATCTTTGCCGCCCTCAGCCAAGTAAAAGCCAAGGTCGTTATAGGCCTGAACATTTTGCGCCGGGGGGTGACACGCCATGTAAGACTCTGGACTTAAAAAGACCAGACCCCATTCGATGAACTCTGCGCGGGACTGCGCCAGTTCGTTACTTGAGACATGTTTCAGCAAGTCCTTTGGAGACCTCGTCTCCAGGGCAGGAGTGAGCACTTCGCCGTCGTCGGTAACCCATTGATTGCCCTTCCACTGGCCGACACAAAAAGTGGCCGAACGATCAGCCAGCACGCAACCGGTCTCCATTGAGATAACCGTGCAATGCTGTTGCGACACTAGCTTCTCTTCACCGTTTTCGTCCGACAACATGCCGAAAATCACAGGGTCGAGCAGCAAGGTTTTCTTGTCAGGACTGAGCATATTGGAGTGCCCATCGGCGCCAATATCGGCGCCAAAGAGCGGGAAGGTTTTGCCATTGGCGGCGAACCATGCAGTCGCCGAATCCACACCGGGCATCGTCCATTCTGTAGCCCGAAACGACACCGTGTGCCCGCTGATACCAACTATTGACGGGTCCTCGGCAAACGCGCCCATAGCGCTGCACAGACTGCCGATCATCAATACCCACTTAAGACTGCCCATAGTCGATCCTTTTCACTGACGGACTTTCCGACTGTAACTGCCTCTTCGTCACGCCATAAGCCTTGATCAGCTCTTCCCAGGAACCCTTCGAACCAAATGAGCGCTGATTGTTATCGAAGCTGTATTGCTCCAATCACCCCGCTGTCGAGTAATACCCGCGCCATTCAGGACAGGCACCACAACCGCCATAACCGCCTATCGAAACAAGGCTACCCTTGGTGCCTTTCACACAATCCATCGCCACGACAACGTTACTCAGCATCTTTGCTTTCTTACCGTCAGACGTGAGCTGTAAAACCTTGTCGATGTTGCGGCGCAACACTTTGCCGCCAATGTTGATCGTCTGGTCGGAGCAGACCGGGATGAGGTGGGTTTCTGCGTCATCCACCGTCACGGATCGGCACGACGACACCATCACCACTTCAACACCGCCACATTGCATGACATCGCGTTGGGTGTAGGCGTCCTTCGGAGCGGCGAAAGCTGGAAGCGAGAGCAACAGCGAAAGGCTGCTCGCAAGAAAATGGTTCATCCAATCATCCTTAATCAAACAACGGCGATCACAAATCCTTGAACGTCAGCGGCCGGAACTCGTTGTTCACAAACTCGAAGTAGCGGGTTCTGAAGCGGCTTTCCAGCTCATTACCCTGCGCGTCCTCTTCCGTATCGGCCGCAATGCCGGAAACAATGAGCAGACGGCTATCAGGCCGGTTTGACAGACTTAACGCATTGCCGTCGTATGCGTTCGGCAGTCCGCCGACAACCTCCCCCGTGCGCGCATCCAGCACTTCGCCGCAAATGGCACTGCCACCACAACCGACTCGGTACAGGATGTAGTGACCGCAAAGTTGACCTTGCCTTTGAGTGCCTGTGCACGATCCATATCCATCATCGGGTTGCTGTGTTCTTGCGGCACCGGTTCATGATTGATGCCGGTAAACACTGGGGTGACGGTGTAATCCTTGAAATCCGGGTCAGCGGCGAAAGCCACGGAGGTGGCAATGGCCAAGAGGCAACCGAGTAGAACTGAGCATCCTTTCACGCTGTAACTCCGTAACTGAAATCTATTCGGACTGACCTTCATAACGCTGTGTCTGTGGGTTGAACTGCCACAGATGTGGCCGGGTCATGGCTACATTTTTTTTGTAGCGAATCTGCCCGCGCTTATCCCTGATGTAGGAATAGATCTCGATGTCTTTGACGTCGCCGCCGTTCTTGGGCGGACCGTCCAGAACCTTGATCCCGGCAAAGTAATCACCACCGGTATGCTTCAAGTAACCACGGCACTGGATCAGGAAGGCGTACGTCATGTCGCCGGCCGAGCCGTGACTTGAATAGGAGAGGAAGATGAAGTCGTCTCGGCCATCGCCGTTGAGATCGCCTTGGTACACCACCTTGCCACGCTCTAGAGAAAATCCGTCATCGTAGAAGCCAGAATGTATGTCTTCGACACTTTCTCCACTGTCTTTCCATTGCGTAAGAAAAGTCTTGGTATCGCTTTTCTCGTTGCAGATATCCGACGCCATCGCTGCCATCGGCAACCAGCTCATGCATAACACCAGCAGTCGTTTCACTTCACACCCTTCGAATTCATCAATTCCAACTCCCCGTCCCGATACAACACTTCGCACCCGATCCACGCCAGATCCACCTGCGGCATCACCGCCGAAGGCTTGCGCAGTTCCCGCAACAACGTCGAACCATGCGACAACCGCCCACCCATCCGCGCAATCACCGCCCGCGCGGCCTGATAGTGCGCGTGGCGCCCCGGATCGAGGGTGTCTTCCAACAAGATGTCTTCGCCAAGGATGCCCCGCACCTGCCCCGGGTAAATCATGAATCCGGTGGCTTGTTCGGCACCTTCGAGGCCGTCCTGCCAGAAGCTGCCGTCGCGCGTGCGGATGTCCGGGTGCGGCGCAAACCAGTGTTCGCGATCCGCCAGTGGCATGGCGTGATGCAGGCGGAAGAAGATGCGCATCAGGTTGTCGCGATACCACTCGCGCACTTGCAGGTAGTAACCACGCAGGCCCGGCAGGCCGGTCGAATGAGCGAGGCGGATCAGCCCTGACCATTGCGGGAACGCCTGTAATGGCAACGCGCTCGACGCGGGTCGAGGTGTGGCCGGATCGGTCTCCCACGGCAGCCGATGAGGGCTGTTTTCCAGGTTGTCGTAAGCGGTGGGCGGTCGGCCCAGCCAGTCCCCGCCGCTGCTGGCCAGCGCCGTGGCGATACAGAGATTGCCCTGCACCACGAACACATAGAACCGGGTGAACCAGTCGGCCAGTTGCTGACCGTCAGCACCTTGGGCGACGAGGTCGGCCAGCTCTTTGTCGAAGCGCTGCAAGCCGTGCTCAAAGCTCAGCAAATGCCCGCGAGCGATTCGCTGCATGCGCAGAAACAATGGCAGCGACCACAACATCCGCAGCGGTCGCCACGGCAGATGCGGAGTCGCGCCGCCGACTTCACCGGCGTAGTTGCTGGCGCTGATGCCCCAGTCGGCCAACCGTGCGAGAAACAGGTCGTTGTTGATGTAAGACGCACCGCCAAACACGGCCGTGAACGGCTCGTTGTCCTGCAACACCCGCGCATCCCAACGGGCCATGATCGCCGGAATGCTCGCGGCGGCCCGGCGCTGGGCGTACTCCACCAGCACACTGGGTTGCGGCGGCAGGATCTCGGCGATGTTGGCGGCCGTCAGGTGGCGGCGCCAGCCGTAGTCGCTGATCGGCCGGTATTGCAGCAGCCACAGTTGCGTACCGTCCCAGGCCCATTCGACATCGCCCGGCACATAGTGGAACACCCGCAAGGCATCCTGGAGAAAGCACCACAGCACGTCTTCGGTCAAACCATGGGTTGCCGTGAACGTGCCACTGCGCCAGGCATCGCCGAGCCGCGAAAGCGTCGCTCGTTCCGGGCTGATCTGACCATCGGCAAGGGATTCGAGATGGCCTTCAACCCACTCGAGCTCCACCGACAGATGACGCACAAACGCGATGCCGGACACCTGCGGCGTGATGAAGCGCTGCACCACCACTTCCTCGACACCTTCGGCAGTCAGCTCGGCGATGCGCGCCGGCACGTTGGCGGCCGGCTCGCGCAGGTAGGTCGTGCTCAAACCGGCATTCGCCGAGTCGGCCTGATCTTCGCCATAACTGGAGGAACGCACCGCCCAGACCGCCTGTGGTTGGCTGGCGAGAAAGGTCGGTAGTCGCGGATCGTTGCAATCGTTGAGGGTCAGCGCCGCCGGCACCGGTTGCCGGGCCAGTTCCGCCAGACGCAAACGCCCGCCCTTGGTGTGCGCGACGAAGCCGCGTTCGCCCGACTCCAGCCACTGCGCAAACTGCGCGGGCGCGTCGATCCACGGGTAATGACCCCAACCGGGTTTGAGGCTGATAGTCAGGTCCGCGCGCGCAAGAATCGCCGACCATGCCGCCGCTTGTTCGATGCCGAGCACCTTGTCCTGATCACCCCAGACCAATTCGACCGGGTCGGTAATCCACTCCAGCAATGGCAGCGCTGTGTCGGCGCGGATCAGATCCCAGTGCGGCACAAACGCACGGCAGCGCGCATAACCGGCGCCCATGCGCTGATACTGCGCGGGCGTCCAGGTCTGGTTGGAGAACTTGCGCGCGAACAGCGTGGGTCTGTTCGACAGCAGCCAGTGAATGGACTTGCGGATCGGCAGCGGTGACATCAACGCCGGCAATCGGCGCTGCCACAAAAAGGCGCCCACCGGCGCCAGCAACACACTGCGAGAAAAGTGCCCGGGCCGACATTGCAGCGCATGCAGCACCAGCAACGCGTTGACCCCAACGGCCATGATCGCGCTGCCCTTTTGCGTCATCGCCAACAAGGCCTGCGCATAAGCCGCCAGATCCTCGCAGGGCGGCTGCGGGTTGGTGCCGAAGCCCGGCAGCTCCAGCGGCACCACGTCGTAACGCTGAAAATGCGGCAGCGCGTCATCCCACCAATCGGCGGCGCTGCCGTTGCCGGCCAGCAAGTACATCAGGGGCTTGCTCATGGGCGATCCTCAGGCCAGATCGCGCAGCGCGGCGTCGAGAGTCGGATAGCGGAACGTGTAGCCCGCCTCGCTCAAACGCTGCGGCACCACACGCTGACCGTCGAAGAACAGCTGAGCCATTTCCCCGGCCAACGCACGCACCGGCGCTGCAGGAATGTGGAACCACACCGGACGCTTGAGGACCTTGCCGACGTTCTCGGCGAAGGCTGCCTGACTGATGGTTTCAGGCGCGACCATGTTGTAGGTGCCGCGCAAATTTTCATCGTGGAAGGATCGAGCGATCACCTGAATCACATCGTCGCGGTGCACCCAGCTCATGATCTGCTGACCATCGCCCATGCGACCGCCGAAACCCAGGCGGAACGGGATCAGCAATGGCAACAACGCACCGCCCGGCCCGAACACCACGCCGAGACGCAGCACCACCTGACGCACGCCAAACTGCGTCGCGGGTTGCGCCGAAGCCTCCCAACGCGCACAGAGCTCGGCCATGAAACCGTCGCCCTTGCTGGCCTGCTCATCGAGGCTTTCGCTGGCATCGCGCACGCCGTAGAAACCGATGGCCGAGGCCTGAATCCACAGCGCGGGTTTATGGCTCGTGTGCTTCAGCCAGGTCATCAAGGCTTCGGTGGTATCGACCCGACTGGCGAGCAGTTGCGCCTGCCGCTCTGGGCTCCAGCGAGGCCCGGCAACCGGTGCGCCGGCCAGATTGATCACCACGTCGAACGGTTCGTCGCAGCTGAGTTCACTCAACAAACGTACACAGCGAACGCGACCGTCGAACAGGTTCGCCGCTTTCAACGGATCACGCGCCAACACGCTGACCGTGTGGCCGGCGTCGAGTAACTGATTGACCACGGCTTCACCGATAAACCCGGTGCCCCCGGTGATCAGCACGCGCTTGTAGGCGCCGCCTACAAAGGGGTTGGACTTGCTCACGGGCCTTTCTGGCGGGGATTTCCGACGATCATGGCGCAACAACCAGATCAGCGGCGGCAACAGCACCAGCAGCGCAAAACCGTCGAGCCACAGATGCGACCAGACCTGTTTTTGCGCGGAAAACCACATGTCCTGCGGTGCCCATAACAGGACGCCCGCCATCAACCAGCCCCAAATTGCGGGAGCTTTAAGGCGGTTGCCGAGGTGCACCAACGCGAGCATGTACAGCGAATAGCTTTGCAGCGTCGCACCGAACAGTGCGAGCCACCACACCTGCTGCTCGTGACCGGCGGCAGGAACCGCATCGGCGCGCCAGAACGCGAGTTCGAGGGTGTGCAAATAGCCGTCGAGTAATCCGGAATGACCGGCCCAGGTCAGCGTGAGACCGGCGAGCACATGCACGATTGCCGCGGCGTACAGCCAAAGCACCATCACGGGGCGAAGAGAGAAAGAGGGGGCTGGCATTCCGTGTCCTGAGCGCGTTCCTTGAGGGCGGGGAGTTTAAAGGAAAATGGGGGTTGTCAGATGCACAAGCGTTAAACGCTTACCGTGACGGGCACACGCCCAACAAGTGCGGAAGCGCATCAAGCACTACCCCGAACTTCAAATGCAGTGGCTCGCCTTGATCTGCTCTGGACCTTGCGACTTCAATCGCGCCACGTTGTCGATGCTCAACCGGTGACCTTTATCAGCCGCCATTTGATAACAGGCTAACGCTCGGGACATATCCTTTGTTCCCAACTCGCCACCCTCAAAGGTAGAAGCCAGATAACTCATCCCCTCTATGGAGCCCATGTTGATTGCTCGAATGACCTGCTCTTCTGCCTGCTTGGGATGGAGGCAAGGACCGTTATAGTCGGTGGAGTTTCCTGAGCAAAGAAACGTGGCATAGCCCAACGCACCATTCGGTATTTTCGAGGCCGCTTTGAACAACGCCTCAACCTTGCTGGTTTCCAACTGAGATGCCATCTGCGAAAGACTCAAGCTTGCCGCTGATAGACTCGCCTGTGGGTCACCCGACTCTGCTGCACAGACATAGTTTTCCAGAGACGCTTCAATCAACTCCCCAGTCAGAGGGTATTGCTCAAGAAAACCTAACCCTCCTAAAGCTTCAGCACGTTGTTCGCAGAAATTCTCAGCGCGGCTCATTCCGGGGTTACGAGTTGCGACAAGATCCTTCTCACTCACTGACCAATCCTCAATCCCCTCAAGCACCCAACATGCCTGACGAGAGAAATTGAAGATTTTTACATTGCTGTTGCCCGCCCGCTTATCGACCACGTTGACGTGACTGTCATCGACCTCTTCAATCTCTACTCCAGGTGTCTTGCCGGGTGTGATGGCAGCCATCAGCGGGTAGGTGAAGGAAGCTCCGTTGACGCCCGAGGTCAAAGGCTCAAAGGTACTACGGTCCTTGCCGGCAACCGGCTTCAACACAAGCGACTTGACCGTCAACGCAGTGAAACGGCGCTGTGATTCGCTGTTGGCAGAAAACGTTGTCAGGAACGCAGAGAATTCCTCCGAAGGACAAGTGCCGCTGGCCGGCGCCGTCGAAGTGCTCTCGTCGGATGCAAGAGCAGGGACGATCTTGTCCAGATACGCCGAGCGCTCGCGGCTCATTCTCGCGATGCACGAGTTAACGGCGACCACATGCGCCGGCATCCCCGTTTCGATCTCGAATGCCTCCAAAGGGCAGTTCGCATCGCGCAACTTCAACCACGCTCGCTGCGACTCTTTAACCTTCGCAGCGTACTCCGCACCCAACGCCGGATCTGTTCGATAGTCAGACTCAAGCCGCGCCATCAATTGCTTGTAGCTGAGGTTCAACTGCGTATCGGCAGCCTTCTTCGCCGCCTCCGAGCAGGGCACCATTTCCAGGCTTGAGGTGACATGGCTGCAGTCATCCTGCGCGTACACCGTTGAAACAGGCAGCAGCACGGCCAGCAGGGTAAAAACAAAACGTTTCACTGTGTTCTTCCTTGAGTCATTCAAGCTTTGCGTTTGGCGAACCGAGTGACGCATTGCTTGGCTATGTTCATTTCCCAATAGGTGCTGAGCAACGCTTTACGCTTTTTGTCGACGCGCAAATTAACGAAACCATCGCCACAGTCCGGCTGTAATTCTTCGAACGTGCCGGTTTTGACTTGGTAAATGAACACCCGGTAGTAGTCGTAAGTGCCCATTCCGTCATCAAGCTGCCAGATCGCGAAATCCTTTACTCCGTCAAAATTGAAATCATCGACCTGCACATGGAGTTCGTTTTCAGCTTGAAAATCGATTGTCCGCGACTCGTTATTCGTTTCGCCTTTAATCGCGATGTTCAGCGTGGAGCCTTCGAGAACCAGTGTTGCTTCGACGTCTTTGGTTGGGCTGAACGTAGTGGTTTCGGCTAACACCGGCATCGTCCACAGCAGGCCGAGCAATGATGCTGCTAGAGTTTTTGATCTCATGTGCGCGCCCTACTCCCACTTGCATCCGGACTCCAAAGAGGAATCGACGCTGGTGTTATTTCCAAAATAGTAAACCTTGCCGTTGGACTTCTTCGTGTACGTCATCGAGACGACCTGCGTTCCTTGAGTCACGAGCTCGTAGGTCCCTGAGACCTTGCCGCTGATGACTTCAGACCAGCTTCTGGTGCTCTGCCAAGGGGCATCGGCGCCGAGCATTTCGTTCTGGGTATCCGTCAACACAATGGAAATTGGCTCACTGGACCCGCCTGACCATTTGCTGGAGACGTCGTAAAAGGTATGGAATTCGAACTTCACCGGACTGGTTTCAGATAGTTCGAAGCAGAGTGATTCGCTGGTGACTGCGCTGTGGGCGGCGAAAGGAAATAACGCCAAAAAACCAAAACATGACCTTTTCATAGTTATGAAAAACCCGTTAACCACAGACGCCCCCTCAAGCAGCCAATATAATGCCGCCACCAACTTACCGACAGATTTATTCAAAAAAGGAACAGATCTATTCAAATAGCATAAATAACCTCCCTTTTCACTCCAACAAATAAATCCGCCCGCCATTTCAGCCAAATTGATAAATCTGAAAATATATCCACACAGGAAAACAGCTAGTAAATTGGAATCTGAAATCGCATCCTCGCCATGCATCGGTCCACATCTTCGCCAAACAGCTTAGAAGTCATAGCACAATTTCCATCTGCGTATTCTTTCCAAGCTGAACCAAAATTTTCGCTTCCACCAACAAACTCAATAGCTTTTGGGTAGTTCATAGATGTAGCTTTTTCGTTCACTAACGACACTGCCTTGTAAAAGCCATCGCCTATAACGCCAGTACGAAGATAAATGAGCTCACTCACCCGAAAACTAGTGAACTGCTTTACACATGAAAGCTTTTCGATAGGCGACTCTTCACCTTCGTCACCATCATCTCTGCAATAACTATCTTTTAATTTAATCCATTTCTTCTGCGCAGATATCAGCTCTGCTTTTGTCGACGCATCCAGCTCAATTGACAGCGCCTTGTATTGCTCATTAAGCACCTTATCAATTTTTTCAAATGATTTCTGTGAGCAGTTGATAATATCAGGGGCCGCCAAGGTGGCAGAGCTACAACTGACGTCCGCCGATGCACCGCCTATAGATATCCAAACAACTGATAACGCAATCAGTGACTTGCTAATTACTTCCAGCAGTTGCATTTTAATGCCTCCTCAAAAAATACCGCTTCCTTTTCACGTCTTGTCGCCACCCCAGCCGTGCTGGGATCGTTTTCCCACAAGCGCTTCATACTGCGAAGACGTGAAGGTATCAGTTCGGGTTGATCGTTATCAAAATCTTCTTTTATTTGCTTCATCTCTAAGCGCTTCTGAGCTTTAGCCGGGGTATTACCGGTTAACGCGTTGCCTCGGTTCACAACAAGAGAAAGCAATACACCTTGACAATCCGGATGTAGATTGACAGCCTTGGGATATACATCAACAACTTGTTGTGCATATCTCTTCTTCATAATCACGGCCAACTTAAGAGCGTTATCTTTGCTTATAGATATTGAGCTGACATTATGAACATAGTCTCTTGCATCTTGACCTTTTTTGCCTAACGCCCCTTTCAAGCTTTCGATTTCCTGAGGCGTATAAAGGTCTTTAAGCTCCGCATCGACCCTGGCGGCAGTCTGCTGCCCCAAGTCATAGCCATAGCCAATTGTTATGCCGCTATTATTATCAGGAAGCGCATACGGATGTTCTCTATACGCTTCAATTGCCAATAAAAACTCAAACAGCTTTTTGGAAACGACATAAGGACCGACAGTTGTGTCCAGAGTATAAACTTCCGCCTTACACTTTTCAGGACAGCCCGATAAGAACCCCCCCAACAACCCTAGGGGATGGATATGCTGGACGTTAGCATCACCAGTTATTCCGAATTTTCCGACTAGCTTATCCCACCAACCGAGTCGCTCGATTCGAAGTTTCTCTTCCACCCATTGTTTATGCGGATCGGCGTCACTATGCCCCATCAACTCATCTAGGGCGCTCCATTTCTCCCCCTTGTACTGCCACTCACTTTCGTAACGTGTAACCATCTGAGATATCGGCTGCGAGAACCAAGGTTTCTCTAACGCTTCCCTTATCTCCGAAGGCGTAAGTTTATTATCACCATTTTTATCCAGCATCTTGAACAGATGCTGCTTGGCAGGGCCGTCATTGGCAGCTCCCACGTTAGGCGTATAACTTGCCTTCTCCTCCTCAGTCAGGTTTTCTTGAGCATGGAGAGAGGCAGCCAGATGATCCACGTTGCTGACGGTCTCCTCAATAAAACGGAATCCCTCCCACTCAAAGGGCGAATGACGAGACAACGTCACGTCCGGCTCCGAAAACCATCCGCCAATTTCATTGCCATTTTCGTCACCAAGAAGACCATCCAGGCGCCACCAAAGCGTATAACTTGTCGTTCCGCCCATTACGACAGGAACCTTGATTTTTCTGTCCGCCGGCAATGCTTCCAGTACCCCGACCGGGACCATGAAATCGTACCCAACTTTTTTATGGGGATCAGTCACCCTAGGCGGATTACTCGCACTCATGCCTTCAACATGAGTGATTAATAGACTGTCTTTTGGAATTTTAAGCAGAGTTTTCTCGGCTCTTGGCAGACCTGATGCCTTCTGTTTACTTAGCTCAGTAAAAGCCTTGACGTCCTCGCAACTAAAAACCTCCAAGTGCAGAAGATTTCTTGGAGCAGAGTCTGAGTAGCTCTGATATTTGCCGACGTGCCCCACCAAACTCCCTGCTTTTATGAAAACAGGAGTAGCCAACACGTGGACAGCGTCTTTTTCGGCTGGCTCGCTCTTGGTTTCAAGCAGGCCCTCCCAAACGTAGCCAAGAACCTCCGCTGCTGCCAACGGAGGTACAGCGCTTCCTCCCAAAATTTCCAATAGCTTTTGGTATTTACCGCGCGTCCCATCACTGCCAATTTTCACCTGAGTTCCAATCGGCAAAATAGCGGTCGTTGTACTGGATTGATTAGGAGAAGCGTGTACCGCCAGCCCTTTTTTAGGGGGAGTCATCGGATCTTTTGCTGCAGTGCCCACCTTATAGCTATTTGGTGTGGCCCCTGCAGTCAACTCTCGCTTAAACACCCAGCCGTTCCCAGCGGGGAGGTTGGCATCCGGAGGCGTAACACTAACCACTTTGAGCCAACCGTTTTCTTCTTCAGCAGTTTCGACAACTGTGCCGCGAGGCAAAACAGTCAACACCGTGCTATATCCCGGTTTTCCGCGCCTTTCCTGTCGAACTCTCAAGCCCAGAATTTCATCCTTTGCCGTAGCCATCACCTGCCATGTGCCACCACTC
Source organism: Pseudomonas sp. GW456-12-10-14-LB2 (assembly GCF_002884345.1). Classification (NCBI taxonomy): domain Bacteria; kingdom Pseudomonadati; phylum Pseudomonadota; class Gammaproteobacteria; order Pseudomonadales; family Pseudomonadaceae; genus Pseudomonas; species Pseudomonas sp. GW456-12-10-14-LB2. The sequence goes on along the minus strand of NZ_POHV01000011.1, from coordinate 1,112 downwards.
CAAAATGAAGGCCGACCCAATGCAGGAGTTTTTTCATACGTGTCCCAATGCAGGAGGTGCATGTAAAGACTAAAGAAAGTCAGACTAGGCCCCGGAGTTACTGCAGCTGGTGTTCCCCCAGCCGCAGGGGCGGGTGCAGGAGGAACAGGCGTCTCTAAACGATGTTTAACGAGTACAAAACCCGTTGAATACACCGCCCCATTGGTATCAAAAGCTGACTTTGGATAAGTACTATCAATACGATAAGCGACAACTTCCCCGTCCGCGATGCACCTGACTTCCGCCAAATCCTGCACCAAACCAGATGCCTCATCGAAATGTACCCCTCCGTGCCAGAGGCCATTCGCCCCCAACGGGTAGTAACCATCTTTCGCCTTGGCTAACGCCTTATAAAACTGCTGCGGATCCGTAGCTTCTGCAGCTCCCACCTTCAATGGATACGACCATTTTTCTACTTTCTTGCTGGTTGTCTCTGTCATTACCAATTACCTGAATTCTGATCCCTGGTGGCTTGGATTGCCGTCGATGTATTACCCAGAAAAATTGAGCATGCGTTTTGGCTTGCGTTTGACCTGTTCTTCAGGCGCATTCAACAACGCCTGATCCATCAAACTCCCCGCCTTATCCTTATCCGCCGCCCCCGGCAGCACCGGCGGTTTGATCCCGATCCCGGTCCCCGACCCAGCCGACCCGCCAGCATTAATCTTCACCACCGGCCCAACCACCGTCACACCACCGCCATCCAGCTTGATGAAACTGCCACCGCCGAGAATCGTCAGCTCAGTCCCAGCCTCAATGACAATCTTGTCCCCAGCCTTGATGTGAATCTCTTTCCCTGCACTCGTCAGTTGCGCAGTCCCGAGCTTCACATGCTGGCTCTCGCCAATAGTCAGGTGGTCATCCATCCGTGCTTCGATCTTGCGGTCGCTGATGGTGGTGCGGTGTTCTTCGGCCTTCAGCTCGGTGTAGGTGTTCTTCACCACGGTGTCGTGGCGTTCATTGCCGACCCGAATCTTCTGATCGTGCTCAACGTTCTCATCCCAGTCGCGCTGGGCGTGGATGAAGATTTGTTCGGCGCCTTTTTTGTCTTCGATGCGCAGTTCGTTGTAGCC
>NZ_POHV01000119.1:0-280 GCF_002884345.1 Pseudomonas sp. GW456-12-10-14-LB2 | reverse complement strand
GGACCGACGCGACCGGCATAACCAGCCTGTCCGTCCGCGATGATCCTTTCCCAACCGATTATGTCTATCCCGGCGTAGCGCTCGGCACCGCGCGCATCGCGTGGCGGCGCGGCGCGGGGGACTGGGAGCGCTTCGACAGCGCGCGCGCCATCGCGGTACGCACGGTAGAAACAGCCGCAGGCAGGGTGGCGAGCTATGCCATCGCCGACGCGCTGGACCTGCAGCTTGAGCAGCGTCTCGAAGGGGCGGATCTGGTGTGGCGCATCACGCTGTACAATGT
>NZ_POHV01000118.1:0-282 GCF_002884345.1 Pseudomonas sp. GW456-12-10-14-LB2 | reverse complement strand
ATCTGGGGGGCAGCGCTTGGTAGACTCGCGATTTGTCGTTGTAGGTTACGAGCCCGACGCGCGTCCCGCTGCTGTCGGCGCTTCTGTAAATTGCGCTGTTTAGGTGCATCCACCTCGACGGGCGGCAACGTCGCCGGTGCCGCTTGAGGTGTGCTGCCATTCATAGGCGGAGTTTGCGCTCTCGCCGCTGCTGCCAGCTGGACAGCGACAATGATCAGCAGGCTTACCCCACACCGCCACAACATTCCCAAGCGCCTTTGCTTTCCCGGAACCAGCCTAGCG
>NZ_POHV01000117.1:0-282 GCF_002884345.1 Pseudomonas sp. GW456-12-10-14-LB2 | reverse complement strand
CCTTACACGCGCCTGCCCGCGCCCGCGGAGATCAAGATCGGCGCCGACGCCGCCTACGTGCACATGACGTCCAACAACACCATCTTCGGGACGCAGTGGCACGCGCTCCCGGACGCGAAGGGCCGCCCGCTCGTCTCCGACATGTCCTCGGATATCCTGTGCCGCCCGCTCGACGTCTCCAAGCACGCGCTGATCTACGCCGGCGCGCAGAAGAACCTCGGCCCCTCCGGCCTGACGGTCGTGGTCTTGGACAAGGAATGGCTTAAAAGCGCCCGTCAGGAT
>NZ_POHV01000116.1:0-282 GCF_002884345.1 Pseudomonas sp. GW456-12-10-14-LB2 | reverse complement strand
CGCCAAGTCGACGCCGCCTTTCGAGAGCGCCTCGACTTCAACGCCGAATGCCCCGCCGGCATGCAGTTGCGAGATCTCGACACAGGCTGCAGCCAGAGCCGATCGCCAATCCGTTCGGTCGTCGTCGTTGATCAGGGCCTCTTCAAGCCAGGGCGTCAGGACGGGAGCCGCCTCGCTCAGCGACTGGTCGCGAACGATGAGCAGGTCTGCCAACCGGGGATCAGTGAACGCCGCGCGGCGCCAGAGGCGAGCCATTTCCTCACCGTCGACCCGCACAGGCCC
>NZ_POHV01000115.1:0-284 GCF_002884345.1 Pseudomonas sp. GW456-12-10-14-LB2 | reverse complement strand
GTACAAAATGCGGCAATTCAATCTGGATACGCCACGCGGCCGGCGTAGCGCGCCCGCGGCCGGAACGGGAAGCGCCACGCCTGCGCCCGTCGGCGCCAAGCAAGAGGCCTAGAAGGGCCTAGTACGAAGCGGTTAACCCCGGACAATTCAGCGAAAAAGATACCTTGCGAGTTTTCCTGTGGCGCGGTATCTTGCGCAGCGAATCATCCGTTTGTTCCAATGCGATATTTAGCGCGAGTATGTGCTGACGTTGGAAGAGAATCAACGTCCGAAGACTCTTTGGA
>NZ_POHV01000114.1:0-284 GCF_002884345.1 Pseudomonas sp. GW456-12-10-14-LB2 | reverse complement strand
TGAGGGAGTCGGACGCAAAAATGGCAGTTGCACCACCGTCAAGTAGTCGTCGGGCACCCATGCGTCCTGACTCCTCCTGAAAGTCGCCTTCGACAACGAGGTCCTCGTCAACCTCCAGTCCATGTTCAGCCAACAGTTGACGATAGGCCTGATAACGCTCCAGACCGGTTGAAGTTTGTTGTGGTCCGGTAATGAAACCGATCCTGCGATGCCCGTGATCCACCAGGTGGTGGACGGCCTGTCTCATTCCATTCCAGGGATCAGAGGTGACGGCTGGCAGAGGC
>NZ_POHV01000113.1:0-285 GCF_002884345.1 Pseudomonas sp. GW456-12-10-14-LB2 | reverse complement strand
GCCATCCCAGAACTGCAATGGACTATAGGCGGAGTTGACGACGGTTGGCGCTTTACGCCCACCGAGTTTCCCGCCCACGCCTTTCGAGAATTGTTGGTTGTCCGAAAAAGCGAATTCGGGCGCGTGGCACGAGGCGCAGGAAACGGTGGAATCGAAGGAAAGCTGCGGATCGTAATAAAGCCGCCGTCCGAGCGCGATGGTTTCCGCCGTGGGAGGATTGTCGGCGGGAAAGGGAACCGCGGGCAATCCGAGGGGGGCGGCGATCTGGACCGGTTTGCCCATCGG
>NZ_POHV01000112.1:0-287 GCF_002884345.1 Pseudomonas sp. GW456-12-10-14-LB2 | reverse complement strand
GGTCGAACACGTTGCCGCCGCCGAACAGGCCGCCGAGGAGCCCGCCCAGAAAGGCGTGGCTCGCAGTCGGGACCGCCAGGGTCGCGAGCAGCGCCGTGGTGCCGAGGAGGTTACGCACCGCCCCGCACCTCGCGCGCGGGCAGGGCCTCGAACTGGCACGCCCCGCCTTCCACGAGGTTGAAGCAGCTCGCCGTGGGCCCAGGGTAGGGCTCGCAGCCTGCCAGGACGCCGGCCGCCAGGAGGAGCGTCGCGCGGAGCTTCCAGCCCATCTCATGTCCTCCAGAAGT
>NZ_POHV01000111.1:0-287 GCF_002884345.1 Pseudomonas sp. GW456-12-10-14-LB2 | reverse complement strand
GCACGCCGTCCTGCCACGGGCGGAAGTAGCGCGGCATGTCGATGATGTCCTGGCCCTGCGTCATGGCCATTTCCATGAGCTTCTGGCGCAGTTGCGGATCCGCCGGCAGCGGCACCCACACCCAGCGCGGCCGGCTGTACCAGTAGGGCGCGAGTGCCGGATTCTCGCGCCGGGCGCGCTCGATCTCCTCCGGCATCAGCGCCGATGCCGGGACGGTCTCGAGGATCCGCTCCGAGAACGTGTAGTAGAGCGGCCGGCCCTGCCACAGCGTCATCGTGCCGTAGACG
>NZ_POHV01000110.1:0-287 GCF_002884345.1 Pseudomonas sp. GW456-12-10-14-LB2 | reverse complement strand
ACCTGGGCGTATTCGAGCTCGACCGGCGTGGCGCGGCCGAAGATCGACACCGCCACCTTGAGGCGGGAGCGGGCGTCGTCGATCTCCTCGACGGTGCCGTTGAAGCTGGCGAACGGGCCGTCGGCGACACGGACGGTCTCGCCGATCTCGAAGGAGATCGAGGGCTTCGGCCGGTCGACGCCCTCGGCGACCTGGCCCTTGATCCGCTCGGCCTCGGCGTCCGGGATCGGCACCGGCTTCGACTTGTCGGCGCCGAGGAAGCCCGTGACCTTCGGGGTGTTCTTGAT
>NZ_POHV01000010.1:0-169979 GCF_002884345.1 Pseudomonas sp. GW456-12-10-14-LB2 | reverse complement strand
CCCCAGCCCTCCCGAAACGTCGGACCGCCCCCAAGGGGGCGAGGGGGAAAGGGAGCCGATCTCCATGGGTTTCTAAACCTGAGTTCGACACAAGATTTTCAGGTCGGCGTAACTCGAACATTCAACTCCGTCAGTCCCCTCTCCCTCGGGGAGAGGGCGAGGGTGAGGGGAAAAGGCTTCACGCGGAGGTACTGACCAGCGAACCCGACGTACTCGAATCCGAACCCTGCAAAGCCGCCAACAACGCCGCCGTCGCCGTCTGCAACGAAGCCGACGTCGTAGCAATCTGCGACTGCGCCGCCGCAACATCCGCCGCCTTGGCATCCTGGCTTTCTTGCTTCGCCTGAGCCGCTTGCAGCGCCTTTTGCTCTTCCTGCAACTGCTTCTGCAACTCGGCAATCTGCTTGCGCAGTTCTTTCACGGTATCCGATTCTTCGCTGCTGGAACTGCTGTCCCCCGCCGGCGCCGCACCGCCGCCCGCGGCCACTTTGCTGGTGTCGGCTTTCACGCCGGTGCTGGCTGCCGCGGTGATCGAGGTGTCGTCACCGGTGTCGGCAATCGAGATTTTGCTGGTGGGCGTGGTAACGGTCTGATTGATCGAAACAGACGTGATGCTGACCATGGGAAGTCTCCAATGCCGGTTATAGATAACCGGGCATCGGCGGCGGTCTGCACGAATTGAGATCGACTGTGTACCGACTCGGTAACCGAACCGGTACACAGTCACTGGCCGGTCAGGCGCTCAGGCGAGCGGTGACGTCGTTCAGTTGGCCGGACAGGCCGTGCAGGTTCTGGCTGGCGCTTTCGGTGCGCTGCACGTTGTCGAGGTTGGTGCTGGCGATCGAGGTGATCTCGGTCAGGTTGCGCGAGATGTCTTCGGCGACCGAGGTCTGTTCCTCGGCGGCGGTGGCGATCTGGCGGTTCATGTCGCGAATCGCTTCCACCGCGTGGGTGATGCGCTCGAGCATGGCGCCGGCCTGGGTCACTTGCTCGACGCTTTCATCGCTGCGGGTCTGGCCGCTGTCGATGGCCTGGGCCGCGTCCACCGCACCGGTCTGCACGCTGTGGATGATCTGGTTGATCTCAATGATCGACTCCGCCGTACGCTGCGCGAGGTTGCGCACCTCATCGGCGACCACCGCAAAACCACGCCCGGCCTCACCCGCGCGAGCCGCTTCGATGGCGGCGTTGAGCGCCAGCAGGTTGGTCTGTTCGGCGATCCCGCGAATCACTTCCAGCACCTTGCCGATGCGCCCGCTGTCGGCTTCCAGACGGCGGATGACCGTGGCGGTATTCGCGATTTCGCCGCGCATCTGGGTGATGCTGTGGATGGTGCTCTGCATGACCTTCTCGCCCTGTTGCGCGGACTGGTCGGCATCGTCGGCCGCACGCGCCGCATCGGCCGCGTGGCGGGCGACTTCCTGGGCGGTGGCGGACATTTCATTCATTGCCGTGGCCACCTGATCGGTGCGGCTGAACTGCTCGTTGGTGCCGCCGGCCATCACGGTGGCGATGGCGTTCAACTCGCCGCTGGCGCTGTCCAGATCCTTGGCGCTGCGTTGCAGATGATTGAAGGTTTCGGCGAGGAAATCGCGCAACGTGTTGGCCGCTGCGGCCAGGTTACCCAGCTCGTCCTGACGGTCGCTGGACACACGCTCGACCAGACGCCCCTTGCTCAACTGGGTGACGTAGTCGATGAGTTTGCGGATCGGCTCGACCAGGTTGCGGTTGACCAGCCACAGGCTGAGCAGACCGATCAGCAAGCCTGACGCGAGCATCACCAACAGCCCCAGCCACACAGTGCGGTCAGCACTGGCGCTGATCTGCGCCGATTGCTCGGTGCCCTGCTTGCGCAGCTCGGCGACCAGCTCGCTCATCTGGTCGCTGGCGGCACGGTCGACGCCTTTGACGGCGGCGTCCCCCGCAGTCGGATCGGCACCGGCGGCGACGTAGGCATTACGGCCCTTCTGGTACGCAGCACCAAGCAGACGGTGTTCTTCGCGCAGGCGATCAATGCGGGTTTTCAGCGCAGGCTCGAGGCCTTTCTGGTTGGCCAGCTCACCGAGGATGCCCTGCACATCGCGCTGACGGTCTTCGAACTGGCCCCAGTACTTGGCCAGATCCGCCGGTTGCTTGCCGCGCAGCAGAACGTTTTTCCACTCCTGAACCTGCACCTTGAATTGCAGGTTGGCTTCATCGATCAGTTGCGAGGTGTGCAACGGACCTGCGATCAATTGGCTGTAGTTCTGCACGCCGTTGGACAGGAAATGAAAGCAGGCCAGCGCGATCAACAGCATCGCCAGCAGGCTGCCGCTCAGCAGGGCGAGAATTTGCGCTCTCAGGGATTTTTGCAGCATCACAGGTACTCAGGACAGGGATGAGGCACGCCCGGTAAGACGTGAATTGTTGCCGGACATCCGTGTCGGCGGACCTTGGCTCATGGCGAAGGCGCGCAACCTAACTCATGCGTGATCGGCGTTCCAGCGCCCTTCTTGAGAAAAATCCGACCCTCGGTAACGCGTTGATTTGACGTCATTTTGCTGTCACACAAACGTCATGTGACATTGCGATGATGCGGCTCAGGTGAATCTGCAAATCCCGCGACAGACGCCTCCTCGCAGCGAGCCTTCATGAACCACAGCCTCGATATCAGTCATCGTGATCCTGACCTGTTCGGCCTGCTTTACGGCTTTCGCTTTCGCCCCGGCGAACGCGGGCGCGAGGTGGATTCGGCGACCGCCCTGCGCTGTCTGCAAGACGACAGCGAGGGCGATGAATTTCTCTGGCTGCACCTGAACCTGGCGCACGCCGCGTGCGAGCGCTGGATGAAAAGCCATCTGCAATTGCCCGAAGAGTTTTTCGAAGCGCTGCACGAAGGTTCGCGCTCGACCCGCATCGAGCATGTGGATTCGGCGTTGCTGGCGGTGGTCAACGATGTGGTGTTCAACCTCAGCAGCATGGTGTCATCGGACGTGTCGACGCTGTGGGTCTGCGTGCGCAGCAAACTGATCGTCAGTGCGCGCCTGCAACCGCTGCACTCGGTGGACAAGCTGCGTTCTTCGGTGAAGTCCGGCGAGTGCTTTCGTTCGCCGCTGGAACTGCTGGTGCACCTGCTGCGCGATCAGGGCGAAGTACTGACCCAGATCGTGCGCAAGACCAGCATGAGCGTCGATCAGGTCGAGGACGAATTGCTCTCCTCACGACTGTCGACCAACCGCGCCGAACTCGGCGCCAACCGGCGGGTGCTGGTGCGCCTGCAACGGCTGCTGGCGCTGGAACCGGGTTCGCTGCTGCGCCTGCTCAACCGACCACCGCCGTGGTTGCAGAAGGAAGACGTGAAGGAGTTGCGCAAGTCCACCGAGGAGTTCGCGCTGATCATCAACGACCTGACCGCCCTCGGCGAGCGGATCAAGCTGTTGCAGGAGGAGATCGCCGCCAACCTCAACGAACAGAGCAACCGCACGCTGTTCACCCTGACCGTGGTCACGGTGCTGGCGCTGCCGATCAACATCATTGCCGGTTTCTTCGGCATGAACGTCGGCGGCGTGCCGCTGGCCACCGATCCGGAAGGGTTCTGGATTCTGGTGGCGCTGGTGGCGACGTTCACCGTGATTGCCGGGCGCTGGGCGTTTCGCAAGCGGCGGGATTACTGACCTTTATTCAGCGCCGCTACAGTCGCACGCTCGTTCCCACGCTCTGCGTGGGAATGCCGCCCGGGACGCTCCGCGTCCCTGTGACGCGGAGCGTCACCTTATGCATTCCCACGCAGAGCGTGGGAACGATCACCGTCTTCAGTCAGAAGACCAACGGCGCGGCTAATCCGCCAAACACTGATCTATCGCAGCCTCTCTGTAATATTTAGCAACGATCATGGGCGACACTCCTTCCCCCGCTCAGGATTGTCCTCCCATGGCTACTCCCTCCCTGACCGCCAGCCCGGCCCCCGCTGCCAGTGGCAGGCCGGCCCTCGACAAGAAAACCGGCCCGTTCACCTACGTAGTGTTTTTCGCGGTACTGGCGATGGGGATGCTGTTCACCGCCTACAGCCTGATGCACGACATGCACGAACTCGGCACGGTGGTCACCACCTGGACCCCGTTCCTGCTGCTCGGCGTGGCGCTGTTGATTGCACTGGGTTTTGAATTCGTCAACGGTTTCCATGACACCGCCAACGCCGTGGCCACGGTGATCTACACCCACTCGCTCCCCCCGAATGTGGCCGTGGTGTGGTCGGGATTCTTCAACTTCCTCGGAGTGCTGCTGTCGAGCGGCGCGGTGGCGTTCGGCATCATTGCGTTGCTGCCGGTGGAGCTAATTCTGCAAGTCGGTTCGTCCGCGGGTTTCGCGATGATTTTCGCCCTGCTGATCGCGGCGATCCTGTGGAACCTCGGCACCTGGTGGCTGGGCCTGCCGGCCTCGTCATCGCACACGCTGATCGGTTCGATCATCGGCGTCGGCGTAGCTAACGCGCTGATGCACGGCCGCGATGGCACCAGCGGTGTGGACTGGGCCCAAGCGACCAAGATCGGTTACGCGCTGCTGCTGTCGCCGCTGGTGGGCTTCGGTTGTGCGGCGCTGTTGCTGCTGGCGCTGCGCGCGTTCGTGAAGAACCGTTCGCTGTACAAGGCGCCGGAAGGCAACACCCCGCCACCGTGGTGGATTCGCGGTCTGCTGATCCTGACCTGCACCGGCGTGTCCTTCGCTCACGGTTCCAACGACGGCCAGAAAGGCATGGGCCTGATCATGTTGATTCTGGTCGGCACCCTGCCGATGGCTTATGCGCTGAACCGCACCATGCCGGAAGAACAGTCGCTGCAATTCGCCGCTGTCGCCCAAGTGACCCAGCAAGCGCTGGTGAAAAGTGCGCCACTGCCGGCACCGGCCGATCCGCGCGCTGTGCTCTCCGACTACGTGCGCAGCAAGGAAGCCACGCCGCAACTGATCCCCGCCCTCGCCTCCCTGACCGGACACATCGGTGAAGAAGTCAAAGGCTACGGCTCGCTGGCGAAAGTCCCGGCCGAGGCCATGGGCAACGTGCGTAACGACATGTACCTGGCCAGCGAAACCATTCGCCTGATGGACAAGAACAAGGTCGGCACCTTCGACGCCGACACCAGCGGCAAGCTGCAACTGTTCAAGCAACAGATCGACAACGCCACGCGGTTTATTCCGCTGTGGGTGAAGATCGCAGTGGCGATTGCTTTGGGGCTGGGCACCATGGTCGGCTGGAAGCGGATCGTGGTCACGGTCGGCGAGAAGATCGGCAAAACCCACCTGACCTACGCCCAGGGCGCGTCGGCGGAAACGGTAGCGATGCTGACCATCGGCGCCGCCGACATGTTCGGCCTGCCGGTGTCGACCACTCATGTGCTGTCCTCGGGCGTGGCCGGGACCATGGTCGCCAACGGTGGCGGTTTGCAGATGAAGACCATCCGCAATCTGCTGATGGCGTGGGTGCTGACGTTGCCGGCGGCGATTCTGCTGTCGGGCAGTTTGTATTGGCTGTTCACCCAGATCTTCTGATCCAGCCGAATCCCTGTGAGAGCCTTTACTCCCACAGGGATTTGCGGCAGAAATCAGAGCGTCGAACGAATCAAATCCCCCAGCCAATCCATGAACACCCGCACCCGCAACGGTAGATGCCGCTGCCTCGCGTACAGCAGTGAAATGCCCATCGCCGGCGCGGTGTATTGCGGCAGCACCGTCACCACCTCACCAGTGTCCAGATAAGTATTCATGCCGGTTCGCGGCACCTGGATCAGACCGAATCCCCCAAGGCACGCCGACTCGTACGCATCGGTGCTGTTGACCGTCACGCTGCCGGCCATCGGTACGCGATGCACTTGCCCGTCCTGCTCGTAAACAAATCCTTCCGAACGCGAACCCAGCACACCGACGTAGTGCACCAGCCGATGCTGCGCCAGATCCTCAAGCGTTTGCGGCACGCCGTAGCGTTCGAGATACGCGGAGCTGGCGCAGTTGATCATGCTGAAATCCCCCAGATGCCGCGCCACCACCGATTGATCGGGCTGCGCGCCGATGCGCACCACACAATCGAAGCCTTCGGCGAGCAGGTCGACCCGGCGATCGGTGCTGCTGATTTCAAGCTCCAGATTCGGATGGCGCGCCATGAATTCCGGCAGCTTCGGCATGATCAGCCGCCGCGACAGAATGTTCGGCATATCGACCCGGATCCGCCCGGTCAGCGACGCTTCGTCCTGATGGAACAGGTTCTCGATTTCGTCCATGTGCGACAGCAGATCCTTGCTTCGCTCGTACAGCGCGAGGCCGTCCTGAGTCGCCTGGACCTTGCGCGTGGTGCGTTGCAGCAGGCGCGTGCCGAGCAGGCTTTCCAGGGCTTGCACCTGCTCGGACACCGTTGAACGCGGCAGCCCGAGACTCTCCCCCGCCATCGTGAAACTCGACAATTCGCTGACCCGGACAAAGGTGCGCAGCAGTTCCAGTTTGTTCATGGGCCACCCATTGATTGTTCGAACAATCCGACCAGTGATTCCGGTTTCAGTCTGTTTATCACCTCATGGCGGATAAATAAACTGAGCCCCATCAACCGTCACTGCCATCGAGGAAGACCCATGAACCGCAAAATCGCATTGATCACCGGTGCCAGCCGTGGCCTCGGCAAGAACGCCGCCCTGCACCTCGCCGCGCAAGGCGTGGACATCATCGGCACCTACAACAGCCGCGCCGATGAAGCCCAGGCGCTGGTGCAGGAACTGCAAACACTCGGTGCCAAAGCCGTGATGCTGCAACTGGATGTCGGCCGCAGCGAAGGCTTTGCCGATTTCGCTGTGCGAGTCGAGCAGGCGCTGCAACAGCTCGAGCGTCCGCGCTTCGATTTCCTGATCAACAACGCCGGGATTGGCGTGCATGCCTCCTTCGCCGACACCACGCCGGAGCAGTTCGACCTACTGATGAACGTGCAGTTGAAAGGGCCGTTCTTCCTCACTCAGCAACTGCTGCCGCTGATCAACGATGGCGGGCGGATCATCAACATCTCCAGCGGTCTGGCCCGCTTCACCCTGCCGGGTTACGCGGCTTACGCGGCGATGAAAGGCGCGATGGAAGTGCTGACCCGTTATCAGGCCAAGGAGCTGGGGGCGCGGCAGATCGCCGTGAATATCCTGGCACCGGGCGCCATCGAAACCGACTTCGGCGGCGGCGCGGTGCGCGACAATTCGGCGTTGAATGCGATGGTCGCCAGCAACACCGCGCTGGGCCGGGCCGGGCAGCCGGATGACATTGGCGGTGCGCTGGCGCTGTTGCTGTCGCCGGGGGCGCAGTGGATCAACGGTCAGCGGATTGAAGCGTCGGGCGGGATGTTTCTCTAAACCCTGCAAAAACCCAGGACAAAAAAATCGCAGCCCTCACAGGCTGCGATTTTTTTTTCAGTTCTGGCAGACGCTGCGCATCACCAGCCGCTCGCGCACCACGTCATAACCCCAGTGGTAGATGTAGGTGTACGGCAGGAAGAACAGCAGCACGCCGATGTCGAGCAGGAACGCCTGCCACAGACTGACCGACAGCCACCAGGCAATCAGCGGCACGCCCATCACGATCAACCCGCCCTCGAACAGCAGCGCGTGCGCCACTCGCACCCAGGCATTGTGAGCGATGTTCCAGCGCTTGAGCATCCGGTCGAAGAAGCCGTTGAACACCACGTTCCAGCCCAGGGCCAGCAACGCGATTGCGATGGTGACGGCGCCCATTTCGACCAGCGGTTTGCCCATGATCCACGCCAGCAACGGGGTACAGATCAAGATCGCCAGCAGTTCGAAACCGATGGCCTGGAAGATACGTTCAGTGATGGATTTGTTGGCAGTCATGGCCGAAGTCCTCTGTGAAGATGGTTGCCATGATCCAGCACCACACCGATACTTCATAACCAGTAACCATCGATCAAGGCGATAGTTCATGGCATCTCAGGAAGTGTTGCTGGCGTTTGTCCAGGCGGCGACTCAAGGTTCGTTTTCGGCGGCGGCGCGCAAACTCGGGCGCAGTCAGTCGACGGTGAGTGCGGCGGTGGCGAGTCTTGAGATCGATCTGGACCTGGTGCTGTTCGACCGCAGCAGCCGCAAGCCGACGCTGACCCCGGCCGGGCACGTGATGCTGCAACGGGCCGAGGCGATTCTGGCGGCCACCAGCCGCCTGGAAATGACCGCCCGGCAATTGGCCCAGGGCGTCGAGCCGAAACTGACGGTGGCGATTTCCGACACTTATCAGTCCGACCGTTTCGAAGCCGCATTGGTGGGTTTCGAGCAGCGTTATCCGGATCTGGAACTGGAATGCCTGATCGCCGAATGCGATGACCTGGTCGAACTGGTGCAGCGCGGTCGGGCGCACCTGGCGTTCGCCGAGATGCAGGACAACTACCCGCCGGATCTGGCGAGCGCGACCGTCGCCGAGCGCACTGAAATCGCCTTGTTTGTGGGTCGTGGGCATCCGTTGGCGACTCAGGAATCCATCGATCAAACGGTCCTTGAGCAGCATCGCGAACTGCGCCTGGCCACCATCGTCAATCCCTATGACAGTCGCGGCAAAGGCCGGGTGTGGTCGGCACCGAGTTACCTGATGCTGCTGGAAATGGCCGAGAAAGGTTTTGGCTGGGCCCCGCTGCCACGCTGGCTGGTGGAGCGTTTCGGCAATGATTTGCTGGTGGAACTGAAGGTGCGCGGCTGGCCGAAACCGGTGTTCGTCGATGCGCTGTGGTCGCGGATGTACCCGCCGGGGCCGGCGGGGAGCTGGTTGCTGAGCAAGATGCTGGAGTAGCTCAGGCGGCTTCGATGGCTGCCGGGCGGTTCACCTGAAAATACTCGTGCAACCCGCGCATTGTCGGCAGCTCCAACGCCTGCGCCGCGTAGCATAATCCCACCCGCCGGGTCGGCGCCGGCAGGTGCAGCGCGCGCACGACGATGCGTTCATGCCTGCTGACAAGCGACTGCGGCAACATCGCCACACCAACACCCGCGGCCACCATGTGCAACGCCTGTTGCAATGAGCTGGCATGCCCCGCCACCGCTTCCGGTGAACGGCCATAAAGCGCCATCAAACGCTGATGCGAAGGATGTTGCGGGCAGGTGATCCAGTCCTCGATCGGCGCCCAGCCGGCCTGCGCGTTGGCCATCGGGTGATGGAGGGGTAGCGCCATCACATAGGACTCTTCCCACAGCGGCAGGAACAGTTCGTCCTCGCAGCACATTTCCTCGACCGCCAATCGACCATCGCCATGACAGCCCTCCTCCAGTGTCAGCAGCAGATTGGGCAACGCCTGATGGGCCATGCGCACAAAGGCTTCGATGTGGCTTGCGGCGATGTCGCCCTCGATACCAAGGGTCAGCGGCGCACGGTTTTCGCGGCCGCGAAACATCCGGCTCAGTGCCTCGGACTCGGCCACCATCCGCCGTGCCTGCGGGTATAGAAGACGCGCTTCGTCGCTGACTTCCACACCACGGGGCTGACGCACGAACAGCGTCGCGCCGAGTTCTTCTTCCAGCTGTTTGATGGTCACCGACAACGTGGGCTGACTGATGAACAGCCGTTGCGCGGCAGCGGTGATGTTGCGTTCCTCGAACACCGCGAGGAAGGCTTTGAGATGGCGGATATCCATAGGAGATTCCGATAGCAGACAGAGGAATAAGGCATTTTTCAGCTTCCAGCGGACTAAATATACTGCGTCACGAATCTGGTTATTTGTTTTTCTTATCTCAGGAGTTCAACCATGAGCAAGCCATTGATCATCATCACCGGCGCCAGCTCGGGCATCGGCGAAGCCACCGCCCGCCGCTTGAGCGCTGCCGGCCATCCGCTGCTGTTGCTGGCCCGGCGCATCGAACGCCTCGAAGCACTGGCCCTGCCGAACACCCTCAGCCGCCGCGTCGACATCATCGACCGCGCCGCGTTGCTGGCCGCTGTGGCCGAGGCGGAAGCGCAGTTCGGCCCTGCCGATGCGCTGATCAACAACGCCGGGGTGATGCTGCTGGGCGAGATGAGCAAGCAGGACCCGGCGCAGTGGGACCAGATGCTCGACGTCAACGTGAAGGGCCTGCTCAATGGCGTGCACGCGGTGGTCGCCGGGATGATCGAGCGCAAGCACGGCACGATCATCAACGTCAGCTCGGTGGCCGGACGCAAGACGTTCCCGAACCATGTGGCCTATGTCGGCACCAAGTTTGCGGTGCATGGATTGTCGGAAAACCTGCGTGAAGAGTTGTCGCCGCATAACGTGCGGGTGACCACTATTGCGCCGGGTGCGGTCGAGACCGAGTTGCTGAGCCACACCACGGATGAGGCGATCAAAACCGGGTATCAGGCGTGGAAGCAGGACATGGGCGGCACGGTGTTGAGCGCCGAGGATGTGGCGACAGCGATTGCCTATGCGTATGGGCAGCCGCAGGGGGTTTGTATTCGCGAGATTGTGATGGCTGCGACTCGGCAGCAGGCCTAAAAGCTAAAGGCGAAAGGCAAAATCAAAAGCGCCCTCACCCTAACCCTCTCCCGGAGGGAGAGGGGACTGACCGAGGTGTCTTACGTCATACATCGACTTGAAATATCGAGTCGATTATGGATTCACAGCAAATCTCTCACGTCGGCGCATATCTCCAATATCCCCGGATCGGTCCCCTCTCCCTCCGGGAGAGGGCTAGGGTGAGGGCAAGCGATCCAAAGCCGAAAGCCGCCCCTCGATAAACCGCCGCTCCGGCTCTTGCCGAGTCAATTCCAAGGCTCGCCGGTAAGCCGCCCTAGCCTCCTCAACCCGCCAAAGCTGCCGACAAAACTCCGCCCGCGCCGAATGCGCCAAGTGGTAATCCTGCAATTCTCCACGGTCCAGAATCCCTTCAACCAGGGTCAACCCTGCCAGCGCCCCATCACGTTTGGCCACCGCCACCGCCCGGTTCAACTCGATCACCGGCGACGGCACCGCCCGCAGCAACACGTCATACAGCCCGACGACCTGTTCCCAATCCGTCTCCCCTGCCGTGGGCGCCTCGGCGTGCACCGCCGCAATCGCCGCTTGCAGGCAGTACGGCCCGAAGCGCCCCGTGGTCAGCGCTTTTTCCACCAGATCGCAGCCTTCGACAATCAGCTCGGCATTCCACAATCGGCGATCCTGATCATCCAGCAGAATTAATTCCCCATCAGGCGTCGACCGCGCCGACCGCCGCGATTCGTGCAACAACATCAACGCCAGCAGCCCCATGACCTCCGGATCCGGCAATAACTCCAGCAACAACCGCCCGAGGCGGATCGCCTCGCGGGTCAGGTCTTCGCGGGTCACCTGGGCGCCGCCGGACGCCGAATAACCCTCGTTGAACACCAGATAAATCACCCGCAACACGCTGTCGAGGCGCTCGGGCAATTCGCTCAGGCTCGGCACTTGATAAGGAATTTTCGCGTCACGAATCTTCGCCTTGGCGCGCACGATGCGCTGGGCAATCGCCGCCGGGGCCGAGAGAAATGCGCGGGCGATTTCTTCGGTAGTGAGGTCGCAGACCTCACGCAGGGTCAGCGGCACTTGCGCGTCCGCCGCCAGCGCCGGGTGGCAGCAGGTGAAGATCAGGCGCAGGCGATCGTCTTCCACGTCTTCGGCGTCCCATTCGGACTGTTCCAGTTCTTCCAGTTGCGCCAGCAATAACGGCTGCGAGGCCTTGAACCGTGCGCGGCGACGCAGCACGTCGATCGCCTTGAAGCGCCCGGTGGACACCAGCCAGGTTCGCGGATTGTCCGGCACGCCGTCGCGCTGCCAGCGCTCGACCGCGACGAAGAACGCCTCGTGCAGGGCTTCTTCGGCGAGGTCGAAATCGCCGAGCAGGCGGATCAGGGTCGCGAGGATCCGCCGCGAGTCTTCACGATAGACCTGCTCGACCCGCGCCCTGACTTCAGACATTCAACTGGCGCACGGGGCGCACTTCGACGCTGCCGACCCGGGCCGCCGGAATGTTCCCGGCGACCTGAATCGCTTCGTTGAGGTCCCGCGCGTCGATCAGGTAGAAGCCGGCCAACTGCTCCTTGGTCTCGGCGAACGGGCCGTCGGTGATCGACATTTTGCCGTTGCGCATGCGCACCGTGGTGGCGGTCTGCACCGACTCCAGCGCTTCGGCGGCGACCATTCGGCCGCTGCCCTGGATCGACTCGGCGTAGGCCCAGCATTCGGCGTCCTCCGGGCTGTCGGGTGACGAATGCAGCAGGCGCTCATCGCTGTAGACCAGGCATAAATACTTCATGGCGTTCTCCTGAATCGGACGAATCAACTATGGCTGAAGATCAGGGTTTCGCATCGAACAGGGTCGAGCCGGTCATCGGATCGAACGGCGCCGACCAGTGTTCGTGGGCAATTTTCCAGGCACCGCCGACCAGCCGATAACAGGCGGTGGCGCGCATCCAGCAACTCTGGGTTTCGCCCTGTTCATTGGTACCGCCGCAGTTGGCAACCCAGTGGGCGAAGGCGATGTTGTCGCCTGCTTCGATCGCGATTTCGTGGAACTCGAAGATGTGCGGGCCGGGGCACATTTCCATGCAATCCACCCAGTGCGCGCGGTAGGCCGGTTTGCCCTTGAATTGCAGGGCCTTGATCGCATCGAACGAGAGGATGTCGTCGGCGTACAGCGCCATGACTTTCTCGACGTCCTTGGTCATGACGGCTTCGCGGTAGGTGTTGATCAGGGTCTGGATATCGCTTTGTGCGCTCATGGTGTTCTCCGTGGTTTTTGTTGTGAAGACACCCTTAGTCGTTCGGCGATTTGCCGGATCGACAGCTGAAACAAAAAAATTCCAGCGAACGCAAAGTCGCTAGAATCCGAGGCTCATCTTTGTAGGAAAAAGGAAATTCCCTTGTCAGCCAAACTCGTGCCGTACGAGAGCCTTAACGCCTTGCAGCGCCAGCAGGTCGAAGCGATTGAAATCCACGCCGAGCAGATCAAGTTCTCCGGCGACATCCACGGCGCCCTGCACACGCTGCTGTCGAAACCCGGCCCCGGCGTAAAGGGTTTTGCCCTGCTGGCAGAAGATGAGCCAGTGGCGTTCCTGCTGCTCAAGCGCCCGCCGGTTCTGCCGGAATGGGCCAATGAACACAGCGCCACCCTGCATGCGTTGCAGGTCGATCACCGCGCACAGGGCAAGGGTTACGGCAAGGCCTGTCTGCTGGCGTTGCCGGAAGTTGCGCGCCAGGCCTGGCCGGAAATCAAAGGGCTGGAACTGTCGGTGGACGCCGACAACGACGCCGCGATTGCGCTGTACGCCAAGTACGGTTTCGTCGACAGCGGCGAAGCGTACAAGGGCCGCATCGGTTACGAGCGGCGCATGGGCCTGTTTTTCTAATCGTCGGGGGAGCAACGATGATCGACTCAATCGAAGCGCTGGAAGCCATCTACGGCTTGCCCCACGAACGGGCGGTGCGCAAACAGATCGGTTTTCTCAACGAGGACTATCAGGCGATGGTCCGGGTCTCGCCGCTGGTGATTGTCAGCTCGGTGGGTGCCGACGGCATCGACGGTTCTCCGCGCGGCGACGCGCCGGGGTTTGTGCGGATCATCGACGAGCGCACCCTGGCCCTGCCGGATCGCCCCGGCAACAACCGCATCGATACCTTGCGCAACGTATTGCACGATCCGCGAGTGTCGCTGCTGTTCATCATTCCGGGGATCGGCGAGACGTTGCGGGTCAACGGTACGGCGACCATCAGCGCTGACCCGCAGTTGCTGGATAGCTTCGCGGTGAACGGCAAACCGGCGCGCACGGTGTTGCTGGTGACGGTGGAAGCGGCGTTCTTTCATTGCTCCAAGGCATTCGTGCGTTCGGATGCGTGGAATCCAGAAACCCACTTGCCGCGCTCGGCGCTGCCGACGGCGGGCGCGTTTCACAAGCGTCTGAATGATGGGCAGTTTGATGCCGAGGCCTATGATCGCGAGGCCCCGACGAGGGTGCGTGACACCCTCTACTGACGCGGTTACAGCGTTAGGATCATCTCGTGCCACGCCATCCCGCCGTGGTCGGATTCGGACGGTTTGATGTAGGCAAAACCGAATCCGGCGTACAGCGGGATGTGCCGTTCCTTGCACATCAGGTGAATCGTCGCTTTGCCCTGCTCGCGCATGCGATCAATGAATTCACCCAGCAGGCGCTTGGCCAGACCCAGCCCCTGATAGTCCGGGTGCACCACCACCGACATGATCACCACGTTCGGCCCGGCCGGGTCGTGGCCGATCAACTCCTTGAACGCCTCGTCGGACATCTGCACATCAAACGCTGCACCGGAGTTGATGAAGCCGGCTACCTGCCCGTCCACCTCGGCGACGATGAAACCGTCCGGCCAGGTAGCGATGCGCGTGGCGATCTTCTCACGGGTCGCGGCTTCGTCGCCCTCGTAGGCGAGGGTTTCGATGGCGTAGCAGCGGTCCAGGTCGGCGGCGGTGACGTGGCGGATGACGGTGTTCATGGCGGCTCGAAATCAGTGGAACAAGGCCGCCAAGGATAAAGGAATAAGGTGTTCATATCGATCCGCACGGGCGGCGTAAAGCCTGCGTATAAGCGCTTTTCTTCGGATTCGGGACGGTCTATTTCTGACGCCTGTCTCTGATCACCCGAGGGGGGAACCGTTTATGAGCAGCGTTGAGATCGGTTTGTTGATGGTGTTGGGCATCAGCTTCTTCGGCTTCATTACCCTGGGCATCGACCTGTTGCGGGCACGACGAATCAAGGGCAAGTAAGGTTCGACCGGCAGCGCGAAGCGGGTTCGCGCTGCCGGTTGCCGATCAGGTTTTCTTTTCCACCGGGACGCAGATTTCCAGCTTGCCGGTATTGAGCTTCGGGTTGAAATCGGCGCTGTAGCGTTCCAGCTCCGGGGCGTTTAGCCCTTTGTAGTCGGACGCTGGCAGCCAGGTGTTGTAGATGTAATCAATGGTCTGCGGCAGCTGATCCAGCGAACCCTTGTGTTCGAACACCGCGTACTGGCGCGGCAGGATTTCGATCCACGGATATTTTTCCTGCGGGAAATCGTCCAGCTTGCGGATTTCGACTCCGGCCATGTAATCGAAACCGCCGTTGCCGTCGAAATTGCTGCAGACACCGTAGGTCACTTCACCCTTCTGCCCCGGAATATTTCCGATGTGCGGGATCAGTTTTTCCCACAGCGCAGGGATGTCCTGAACGGTCTCTTGAGTGAAGCGATCGCGAAATCCTGCAATCAGCAGGAAGTGTCCATGTTCGAAGCGAGGTTCAGCCACTTCGACGCGTTTTTGCTCATCCATGACTCGACTCCTTGAACGAAAAAAGTGGGTTCGGCTGGGAGTATAGAAGCCAAACCCGATTCGCACATTTACAGCGTATGCAGGGCCTCGGCGGCGCCGGAACCGACGAACTCGTTATAACCGGATACGATCACGTAGACCGCGAAATAGCAGAAGATCGCTGCAGATGCCATGTAGGAATAGCGCAACAGTTTGTCGCCGAGCAACTTGCCGCCATGGCTCGCGGCGAAGCACAGGCCTGCCGACCACAACAGCCCGGCGCACAGGAAGCCGCCGAGGAACAGCGCCGAGCTCAAAGGACCGCCGCCGCCGGAACGGGCGATCAACGTGCCGCCCACTGCCGCGAACCAGAGGATGGCGCTGGGTGACGACATGGCGAGAAAGATCCCACGGAAGAATTCCTTGCGATGGGAGTTCTGGCCCACTTCGGCGGTCGCCGCCAATTGCGCTTCGTGATGGATCGCCGAATAGATCATCTTCGCCGCGAAGTAGATCAACAGTGCCGAACCGCCGATCCACAACACCCAGCGCACGGTTTCGTATTGCAGCAGAACGGTCATCCCGGCCAGCGCCAGCACCGCGTAGATCAGGTCGCCGACGCAGGTGCCGAGGCCGAGTGCGAAGCCCTGAAAATAGCCGCGCTGCATCGCCAGGGTGATCATCGCGATGTTGGCCACGCCAATATCCAGGCACAGCGAAAGGCTCAGCAAGAAGCCGCTGGTAAATTCCATCAACCGGTTTTCCTTGAGAAAAATTTGTTTACAAAGGCTCTGGACAGTCTGCCATCGCTGCCCTTATCGTCCGCCACAGGTCACCGCAGTGACCAGCGTCGCTCGGACGGTTCCGGGCGCTTACGTTATCCGAGGCAACAATGGCTGAACAAGGTTCGCCGCGCCGCTTTGCGCGCATAGATCGACTCCCCCCTTACGTTTTCAACATCACCGCCGAGCTGAAGATGGCCGCCCGACGTCGTGGCGAAGACATCATCGACTTGAGCATGGGCAACCCCGACGGCGCCACGCCGCCGCACATCGTTGAAAAACTGGTGCAGGTTGCACAGCGCGAAGACACCCACGGTTACTCCACGTCCAAGGGCATTCCGCGCCTGCGCCGGGCGATTTCCAACTGGTACAAGGAACGCTACGAGGTCGAGATCGACCCGGAAAGCGAAGCCATCGTCACCATCGGTTCCAAGGAAGGCCTGGCGCACCTGATGCTGGCGACCCTGGATCAGGGCGACACCGTGCTGGTGCCGAACCCGAGCTACCCGATTCACATCTACGGTGCCGTGATTGCCGGCGCCCAGGTGCGGTCGGTGCCGCTGGTGCCGGGCGTGGACTTCTTCGCCGAGCTGGAACGGGCGATTCGCGGCTCGATCCCGAAACCGAAGATGATGATCCTCGGCTTCCCGTCCAACCCGACCGCGCAGTGCGTGGAACTCGATTTCTTCGAGCGGGTGATTGCTCTCGCCAAACAGTACGACGTGCTGGTGGTGCACGACCTGGCTTACGCCGACATCGTCTACGACGGCTGGAAAGCCCCGTCGATCATGCAGGTGCCGGGTGCCAAGGACATCGCGGTGGAGTTTTTCACCCTGTCCAAGAGCTACAACATGGCGGGCTGGCGGATCGGCTTCATGGTCGGCAATCCGGAACTGGTCAGCGCTTTGGCGCGGATCAAGAGCTACCACGACTACGGCACCTTCACCCCGCTGCAGGTGGCCGCGATTGCTGCGCTGGAAGGCGATCAGCAATGCGTGCGCGACATCGCCGAACAGTATCGCCAGCGCCGCAACGTGCTGGTCAAGGGCCTGCATGAGCTGGGCTGGATGGTCGAGAACCCGAAAGCTTCGATGTACGTCTGGGCGAAGATTCCCGAAGCCTACGCGCACCTCGGCTCGCTGGAATTCGCCAAGAAGCTGCTGGCCGAGGCCAAGGTCTGCGTCTCGCCGGGTGTCGGCTTTGGTGAGTACGGCGACGATCACGTGCGCTTTGCGCTGATCGAAAACCAGGACCGGATTCGCCAGGCAGTACGCGGGATTCGCGGGATGTTCCGGGCGGATGGTCTGGGCACCAAGTAACTGCCTCCTCTCCTCCTGACCTGATCGTTCCCACGCTCTGCGTGGGAATGCCTCAATGGACGCTCTGCGTCCGCTTTGGGACGCAGAGCGTCCCGGGCTGCATTCCCACGCGGAGCGTGGGAACGATCCAGGCACAAAAAAACCGCATCGCTGCGGTTTTTTTGTGTCTGGCGTTCGAGGTTAAACGAACAGCGACAACAACAGAATAAAGCCCAGCCCCACCACCGACAGGATGGTTTCCATCGCCGTCCAGGTCTTGAAGGTTTCGGCCACGGTCATGTTGAAGTACTGCTTCACCAGCCAGAAACCGGCATCGTTGACGTGGGACAGGATCAGCGAGCCAGCACCGGTGGCCAGCACCAGCAACTCACGGTTCACGCCCGGAATCATCCCCACCACCGGCACCACAATGCCCGCTCCCGTGATGGTCGCCACGGTGGCCGAACCGGTCGCGATGCGGATCACCGCTGCCACCAGCCACGCCAGCAGGATCGGCGAGATCTGCGCGCTGACCGCCATGTGGCCGATCACGTCGCCCACGCCGCTGGTCACCAGCATCTGCTTGAAGCCGCCGCCGGCACCGATGATCAGGATGATCGCGGCAGTTGGCGCCAGGCTCGCGTCGAGCCATTTGAGCATCTGCTGAGAACCGATGCCCTGCTTGTAGCCGAAGGTGTACAGCGACAGCAGCAATGCCAGCAACAGTGCCGAGATCGGGTGACCGATCATGTCCATCCAGGTGCGGAAGAAATGACCGTCCGGCAGCGCCACGTCGGCGAAGGTTTTCAGCAGCATCAGGAACACCGGCAGCAGCACGGTGACCAGGGTGATGCCGAAACTTGGCAGATCCTGCGAGTCCGACTCACGGGCAAGTTGATCGACCAGTTCCTGATTTGGCGTACCGGGAATGTGCTTGGCGATGAACGTACCGAAGATCGGACCGGCAATGATGGCGGTCGGCAGCGCGACGATCAGACCGTACAGAATGGTCTTGCCGATGTCGGCACCGAACACGCCGATGGCCAGCAGCGGGCCCGGGTGCGGCGGCACCAGGCCGTGCACGGCGGACAGGCCGGCGAGCAGCGGGATACCGATCTTGATGATCGACACACCGGTGCGGCGAGCCACGATGAACACCAGCGGAATCAGCAGCACGAAGCCGATTTCGAAGAACAGCGGAATGCCCACCAGGAACGCGGCGAACATCATCGCCCACTGAACCTTGTCCTTGCCAAAGGCGCGGATCAGGGTCTGGGCGATCTGATCGGCACCGCCGGATTCGGCCATCATCTTGCCGAGCATCGTACCCAGCGCAAGGATGATGCCGACGAAACCGAGCACGCCACCGAAGCCGTCCTGGAACGCCTTGATGATGGTGCCGATCGGCATGCCGGACGTCAGGCCGAGGAACGCAGCGGCGATGGTCAGGGCAATGAAGGGATGGAGCTTGAACTTGGTGATCAGGACGATAAGCCCGATCACCGTGACTACTGCATCGAGCAGCAGATAGGCGTCATGGGACATGCCAAACATTGGGGGTGTCTCCTGGTTTGTTGTTGTTATTAAAGCGGGTTAATCAGAAGTCGAAAGGACAGCGCTATCTTCGCAATCACACTCATACCGCCTGTTTCAGGCCATGGGCCTGCCACCAGACGTGGGCTTGCGACGCCAGTTCTTCAACGCTGTGGATCGAAGCATTCAGGGCCAGGGTCAACGGCTCGCCCTTGGGCGATTCGAGGGTGGCGAACTGGCTTTCGATCAAAGTGGCTGGCATGAAATGGCCCGGACGGTGGGACACACGTTCGGCGGCCACTTCAGGCGTCAATTCGAGGAACACGAAGCCCAGGCCCGGCAAGGCGCTGCGCAGACGTTCGCGGTAAATGTGTTTGAGGGCCGAGCAGGTCAGCACCGGGCGTTCGCCCAGGGCATCGACGCGACGCAGTTCATCGCACAGGCTGTCGAGCCAGCCGGCACGGTCTTCGTCATTCAGGGGGATCCCCGCGCTCATCTTTTCGATGTTCGCGGCCGGATGGAAAGTATCGCCTTCAATGGCAGTGGCGCCGCTCAATTGGCACAGGGCCTCGCTGACGCACGTCTTGCCGCAACCGGCAACGCCCATGATGACCAGGGCGGTGATGGGATGATTCATGTAACACCTCAGCGCGCAGACAGCGCTACCTTTGCTAGCTATGACTCTAGTGCACAGGCAGAAGTTGCCGACGCCTTCTTGTCGTTTTTTTGGGTTGCAGCAGGTTTTGTCGGTACGCCAAAAAGCGAGGATCAGGCAGGACCTCGCTTACGCATTTGCAGCTGCATAAGGACAGCGCTACCTTAGTGCCTTGATTTTTGTTTGGCAAGCCGCCCGATGACCACCCCTAAAAACGATAAAAACACCCGCACCACCGGCCGTCCCACCCTCAATGAAGTCGCCCGTCTGGCCGGCGTCAGCCCGATTACCGCCTCGCGCGCCCTGCGTGGGGTCAGCACGGTTGCCACCGAACTGGTGGAGAAAGTCCAGAAAGCCGCGCTGGAACTCAACTATGTGGTCAACCCCGCCGCCCGCGCTCTGGCCTCGGCCCAGAGCCATTCGGTGGTGGTTCTGGTGCCTTCGCTGTCCAACCTGTTGTTCATCGACACCCTGGAAGCCATTCATCGGGTACTGACGCCCAAAGGTTTCGAGGTGCTGATCGGCAACTTCCACTATTCCCGCGATGAAGAAGAAAACCTGCTGCGCAACTACATGGCCTATCAGCCACGCGGTTTGCTGCTCACCGGCTTCGACCGCACTGAAAGCTCGCGGCGGATGATCGAGGCCAGCAACATTCCCTGCGTGTACATGATGGAGCTGGACAGCGCGGCCGGGGTGAACTGCGTCGGTTTCTCCCAGCTCAGCGCCGGGGAAACGGCTGCCGAACATTTGCTGTCCCGTGGCCGCAAGCGTCTGGCGTACATCGGCGCGCAGCTCGATCAGCGCACCCTGCTGCGTGGCGAAGGCTTTCGCAAAGCGCTACAGAAGGCCGGTCGCTACGACCCGGATCTGGAAGTGCTGACCCCGCGTTCATCGTCCGTGGGCCTGGGCGGCGAGTTGTTCCTGCAACTGCTGGCGGCGCATCCGGATGTCGATGCGATCTTCTTCGGTAACGACGACCTGGCTCAGGGCGCCCTGCTCGAAGCGCTGCGCAACGGGATCAGGATCCCCGAGCAAGTGGCGATCCTCGGCTTCAACGACCTGCCGATGTCGGAACACATGGTGCCGCGCCTGAGCAGCATCAACACGCCCCGCGAAGCGATCGGCAAGCGAGCGGCGGAGCAGATGCTGACGCTGATGGCCGGCAATAGCGTGGCGCGGCCGGTCGAAGACATGGGGTTCGAGCTGAAGATTCGCGAGAGCACCTGACCCCGCACGGCAATAACCTGTTGATCGTTCCCACGCAGAGCGTGGGAACGATCACCGGCCGAGTATTTCAACAAGCGCCAGCGCCCCCTTCTGCAACGGCTGGCTCTTGAGCCACACCGCGTGCACCGGCAGCACCAGGCCGTTTTCGATATTGCGGAAGTTCAACCGTTTCAGCCGTCCGCTATCGAGCCACGGCTGCACCACCGACAGCGGAAAATTGCCCCAGCCCAACCCAGCCTCGACCATTTCCAGTGCTGTCTCCAGATTGTCGGTGCGCCAGTGGGATTCGGCCACCAGCGGCCGGGTTTCGCTGATCGGCAAGTCGCGGCTGCCGACGACGATCTGCCGCACATGCACCAGGTCCTCAAGAAACAGATCCTGCCCCTGCAACAACGGGCTGTCCGCCGCCAGCGTGGCGATCATCCGCTCACTGCCGACAAACTGAAAACGCTCCAGCACATTCACGCTCAACCCGGCGAACGCCAGACACACGCTGACCCGGCCACTATGGAGCATCGCCAGCACATCATCCTGCGGCGCGGTCAGCACTTCGATGTAGAGCAGTGGATGACGCTCGCTGAGATCCTTGATCGCCGTCAGCAACCGTCGGCGATCGATATCCGCCGCCACGCCAATCGACAATTTGCTCTCAAGCCCCAGCGACAACTGCACCGCATGCACCTGCAATTGCTTGAGCTGATCGGCGATCAACCGAGCATGGGGCACCAGCGACAGCGCCATTGCCGTGGGTTGCGGTTCGCGGTGACTGCGATCAAACAGCGAGTAACCGAGTTCCGCCTCCAGATTGCCGATGGCCATGCTCACCGCCGACGGGACTCTGCCCAATGCCCTCGCAGCGGCGGAAAACGAGCCGCGTTCGATCACGGCGAGAAACAGCTCGATGCTTTCACTGTTGAAATTCACTTCGCACACCTATCAATAAAACTGAAAGCTACTGACTTTTTCTGTCATCTATATTGAAGCTATCTTTCGTCGCCTTCGCCAGTCCCATTGGCCACAAGTCGCAAGAAAGAGGCAATTCCCCATGCAAGGCGTCAAACGCAAACTGGTCTATGTGTCGCTCTATGAAGTGATCGGCATGACCTTCTCGGCCCTCGGCCTCGCCCTGTTGTCCGGCACTTCGCCCGGCAGCACCGGTCCGCTGGCGGTGATCATCACCACCATCGCCGTGACCTGGAACTTCATCTACACCTCGCTGTTCGAGCGCTGGGAAAGCCGCCAGGTGTCACGCACCCGCACGGTGAAACGGCGCATCGCCCACGCCGTCGGGTTCCAGCTGACGCTGATCGTATTCCTGATTCCGCTGATCGCGTGGTGGATGAACATCAGTCTGGTGCAGGCCTTTTTGCTGGATCTGGCGCTGATCGTGTTCATCCCTTGCTACACCTTCGCGTTCAACTGGCTGTTCGACCGGGTATTCGGCTTGCCAGCGTCTGCGCTGCCCGATCCGGCGCCCGCGACATAAATCGTTAATTGGTAAGCGGATATTGCAAGAAATCGGCGGTTTTACCGCGCCAACCACCGATATAAACAATCCTTGATTTCCGATAGCCGGCTAAGCTTTTCCATCAATAAAAAATGGATCAGCCCATGACTGCACACGCCCCCGCCGCGCAACGCGACGGTATCGACCCGATACGCGCCGCCGAGATTTCCGCCCGCATCGACCGCCTTCCGGCCGTCGCCACGATCTGGCGGCTGGTGGCGCTGCTGTCGATCGGTGGTTTCTTCGAACTCTACGACCTGTTCCAGACCGCCTATATCAGCCCCGGCCTGATCCGCGACGGCATCTTCGCCACCGGCAATCAGGGCGTGTTCGGTTTCTCCGATCAGGCTGCGTTCGCCTCGGCGACGTTCCTCGGTTTGTTTCTCGGCGCCAGCCTGCTGAGCCCGATGGCGGATCGGTTCGGGCGGCGCGCGATCTTCACCTTCGCGCTGGTTTGGTACACCGTGGCCACGGTGCTGATGGGCGTGCAGAGTTCGGCACTGGGGATCATCTGTATGCGTTTTCTGGTGGGCATCGGCCTCGGCATCGAGCTGGTGACCATCGACGCCTACCTCTCGGAACTGGTGCCCAAACGCATGCGCAGCTCAGCGTTTGCCTTCGCATTTTTCGTGCAGTTCCTGTCGGTACCGGCAGTGGCGTTGATGTCCTGGTGGCTGGTGCCGCAGGCGCCGTTCGGGGTGTCCGGCTGGCGTTGGGTGGTGCTGGCGAGCGCGGTGTTTGCGTTGTTCATCTGGTGGCTGCGCAAGCGTCTGCCGGAGTCGCCGCGCTGGCTGGCCCAGCACGGCCGCTTCGATGAGGCGAACCGGATTCTCGATGGCATCGAGGCGCGCTGCGAGAAAGATCACCGTCAGCCACTGGATGCGCCGGAAGCGGTAGCAGTGGATGTCGAAGGCAAGGGCCGTTTCGCCGACATCTGGCAGCCACCTTACCGGCGTCGCGCGCTGATGCTGATCGTCTTCCACATCTTCCAGGCCATCGGTTTCTTCGGCTTCGGCAACTGGCTGCCGGCGTTGCTCTCCGGTCAGGGTGTCAGCGTCACTCACAGCCTGATGTACGCGTTCATCATCACCCTCGCCTACCCGCTCGGGCCGCTGCTGTTCGTCAAATTCGCCAACCGCTTCGAGAACAAATGGCAGATCGTCGGCTCGGCCCTCGGCGCCATGACCTTCGGCACCTTGTTCGCACTGCAGACCAGCGCCTTCGGCCTGATCTTCTGCGGTGTGATGATCACCTTCTGCAACGCCTGGCTGAGCTTCAGTTACCACTCCTATCAGAGCGAACTGTTCCCCACCAACATCCGCGCCCGGGCGGTGGGGTTCTGCTATTCGTTCAGTCGTTTGTCGACGGTGTTCAGCAGCCTGTTGATCGGTTTGTTCCTCGACCACTTCGGCACACCGGGCGTATTGGCGTTCATCGTCGCCAGCATGTTGATCGTGATGCTGACCATCGGCTATTTCGGCCCCCGCACCCGTAACCTGGCGCTGGAAAACATCGCCCATCGCTGACGGACAACGGTCATCCTCTGCCGCCCACCGGCAAGGGATGACCGCTTTGGCTGTTTAATAAAGATCACAAGCCATTGAAGTAAAAGCACTTATTAGATAGGCATGGTAATTGCTCCCTAGGGCTGACAGTCATTACCTACAGGTCCTTTCATCATGTTGGTCAGTGCAAAACAACAGCAAATCATTCACCTGCCCAAGCCGCTGAATGACGATGCAACCGCCACGGCCGCGGCCGGCCTGCAAGGCGGCCTGCACGGCGCGATGCTGCAGACCCTGCAAAACCAGGCCCAGGCGCAAACCGCCGAAGCCACCGCCAAAGTGCAGGAATCGGCCACCCAACTGGCGACCCAGCAAGTCAGCGAAGCCACGCGCATCAGCGACAACGTCGACGAAGCATTCGCCAAGACCCGTGTCGCCCTGCAAACCTCCGATACTTCGCCGAGCAAATCCTCAGGCTCATCGGCCCTGGACGAGTTCAAGGACTACATGAGCAAAACGCCGGAACAGCGTCTGCGCGACAGTATCCTCAAGGAAATGGGTCTGACCGAAGACGACATCAAAGCCATGCCGCCGGAGAAACAACTGGCCATCGGCAAAGAAATCGCCGAGCGACTGCAGGACAAGATGAAGCTGGCCGAAGCCGAGAAGCAGAACAAGCAAGATGCCAACTCGGCGAAGATCAGCGACGAGTCGGCTGACAAGTTCCTCGCTTCGCTCTGAAAAGCGGTGCAATAAAAAAGGATCCCCACGGGGATCCTTTTTTCAGCCGTGAAACCGTCAGTTCAACTGCAACGTCTCGTTGAACTGACTGATCGCATCCACCACATGCCGCGAGCCCTGCTGAATCTCGCGGATCGCATCCCCCGCCTCGTTCGCCAGTTCCACCCCGAGCCCGGTGCGGCTCAGGCTCGACTGCATGCTCGACACTGCGCTTAATGACAACTCATGGTTCTTGCGCACCACATCGACGATCTCCAGGGTCGCCTGACTGGTCCGTGCCGCGAGGCTGCGCACTTCGTCTGCCACCACCGCAAAACCGCGCCCGTGCTCACCCGCCCGCGCCGCTTCGATGGCCGCGTTGAGCGCCAGCAAGTTGGTCTGGTCGGCAATTCCGCGAATGGTCTGAACGATGGTGCCGATGATGTCCGACTGCTTGCTGACGGCATCGATGCTCAGCGCCGCTTCGTTGAGGTCGCGGGAAATGTCCTGAATGATCTGCACCGTTTGCTGCACGACCTGTGAGCCTTTTTGCGCGCAGGCGTCGTTTTGTACCGAAGTGCTGTGGGCCGATTCCGCAGCGGTCTGCAAGGTGGTCATCTGGTGGGTGATATCGCTGGCGAACTTCACCACTTTGTACAGCCGGCCCTTGGCGTCGAACAACGGGTTGTACGAGGCTTCGAGGTAAACGGTCTGCCCGGACTTGTTCTTGCGCTCGAACCGGTGCGAGTGATATTCGCCGCGATTGAGCGAAGCCCAGAACGCCTTGTACTGCGCGGACTCGGCTTCGACCCGGTGACAGAACAGACTGTGGTGATGGCCGACGATTTCGTTGAGCGAGTACTGCATGGTCTTGAGGAAGTTGTCGTTGGCCGTGATCACATTGCCTTCCGGGGTGAACTCGATCACTGCCATCGAGCGACCGATCGCCGCCAGCATGCTCTCTTCTTCCTTTTCCTTGTTCACGCGCGCCGTGATGTCCGCCGCCACTTTGATCACGCTTCTGACTTGTTTGTCCGGGCCATACACCGGCATGTAACTGGCCTCGAGCCAGATCTCCCGGCCGCTTTTGTTCAAGCGCAGGAAAGTGCCGCTGATGGGTTCGCCCCGGGCCAGGTCACGCCACAACTTGGCGTATTCCTCGCTGCGATAAAACTCCTCTTCACAAAAGACCCGGTGATGTTTGCCACGCACTTCTTCGGCGCTGTAGCCCATGGTCTTGCAGAAGTTGTCATTGGCATCCAGCACGATGCCCTCGGGGGTGAATTCGATCATTGCCATCGAACGGCTGATCGCCGCCAACTTGGCGTTGGCCTCGGTCAGGGCACAACTGAAGCGTTCGATTTCCTGCAGGTCAGCCTTGTGATGTAGGTTGAACATGTCTCGATCACCTTCCGCGCGTTCTTTTGATTTGATGAAAGTTCAGGTCTTTCAGAATCCACCACTACGTTCCACAGAACAGGCACACGCCTTCCTCCACGGGAGGAAGTTGTCAGGTGATAAACGATGATTAATCGGAGAGTCCATGCGACGACGCTCTAATCAAGACATCCTTCTCTTGATAGCCCGCGGGCGGGCCATTCCTAACATGCAGAAGAACTTCCATTTAAAAAACAGCTCCTTGTCGGTCAAGTGTCGGTGCCTTGGATTGCGCACTCTGGCAGCTTTGAGATCGGTAACCGCTAGCGGTCGTAGCGCATTGGATGGCGTTCGACATAGTTAGTTATGAATGAGCATAGACAGCACGAAGCCTTGCGCAAGGCCACTAGTCGGCCAGTACTGAGGGAATTCGGACAGGAAGCGGACGAGAAACGGTTCAGCGCAAAAAAGTTTTGTCTGGTCGAACGCCATCGCGGGCAAGCCACGCTCCCACAGGTACCACGCAGGCTTGAACATCGCGCAGAACCTTGTGGGAGCGGGATTGCCCGCGATGGTATCGGTGCAGCACTACAGAAATATCAGAAACGAACTACAGACTCCCGCTCACCTTGTTTGCCACATCACCCGGCACCCAAGGCTTCCACACTTGCGGCTGATCGCGCAGGAACGCCTCGGCCACCTGCCGTGGTTGCTGGCGTTTCTCGCTCATCCCGGCCAGGGTCTGGTTCAGCAGATCGATCGGCAAATCGACTTTCTCAAAGAACGTCACCAGCTCCGGATACTGCGCCTTGAACGGCGCCGACACGCCAATCGCCAGGCTCGCCGGCATCGAGCGGGTGCCTTTCGGGTTGGGGTTGTTGGCGTCGGCCAGGGTTTTCCAGGCTTCGGCGTCGAACGGCGGCTCTTCCAGCTTCACCAGTTTGAAGCGACCGAGCAGCGGCGTCGGCGACCAGTAGTAGAACAGCACCGGTTTGCCGCGCTTGATCGACGACGCCACCTCGGCATCCAGCGCCGCGCCGGAGCCGGTGCGGAAGTTGACGAAGGTGTCGTTCAGCGCATACGCCTTGAGCTTCTGGCTGTTGACGATTTCCGAGGTCCAGCCGGTCGGGCTGTTGAGGAAGCGCCCACGGCTCGGGTCTTCCGGGTCCTTGAACACATCCTTGTAGCGCGGCAGGTCGGCCACCGATTTCAGCTCCGGTGCCAGCGGTTTGATCCCGCGCTCGGGATCGCCCTTGATCACGTACTCCGGCACCCACCAACCCTCGGTGGCGCCCTTCACCGTGTCACCGAGGCCGAACACTTTGCCCTCGGCGGCAGCCTTGACCCACGCCGGACTGCGCCCGGCCCACTCTTCGCCGATCACTTGAATATCGTTTTTCGCCAGCGCCGCTTCCAGGCTGACGGTGCTGCCCGGCAGCGTGTCCGTCGGGTAGCCGTAGCCTTTTTCGACGATCAGGCGCAGCACTTCGGTGATGAAGCTGCCGCTTTCCCAGGTGATGTCGCCGAAGTGGATCGGCGCGGTTTTTTCCGCTGCCACGACGTGCCCGGCAGTCAGGGTCAGGGCCAGCAGCGAACTGCCGAGCAGGGTTTTGATCGATCTCATGCGGACCTCTTGTTCTGGGAGGAAATCAGGGTTTGGTTGGCGCTATGGCGGTTGCACAGGGCCTGGGAACGGGTCATGTACAGGCTCACCGAACGCTGGGAGATGCCCAGTTCGGCAGCGATTTGCGGGTAGGTCAGGCCGTCGATGCGCGCCAGCAGAAAGGTCGAGCGCACCTTGCCTGGCAGGCGCCGTAGTGTCCGGTCCAGGTGCTTGAGGCTCTGCGACAGGTCGGCGAGTTCTTCGGGAGACGGCGCGTGATCGAGGTCACCTTGTTGCAGTTGGTGCAGATGCCGACGCTCCAGATCGCCCCGCCGCCAGCGCTCATACAGCAGACGTTGGGCGATGGTGGTGAGCAAGGCGCGGGGTTCGCGGATGGCGGTCAGCCCCGGCGCTTCGAGCAGTTGCGCGAAGGTTTCGGCGGCGATGTCTTCGGCCGTGGCCGCATCATTCGATTGCCGACGCAGACGTGTGCACAACCACTGGTAATGGTCGCGAAACAACGTGTTCACATGATTGCGATGGGATGAGTCGGCGCCGGACATGGGGGCTCCTTGGTAAAGGGTCGCTGATGTCCGGTCGTCCGGTGGCGCGATCCTAGCAAGGTGCCTTATGCGTTAAAAATACTTAAAAAGAATTTTTATATTCCATTAGTGAATTACAAGAAGCCGCTAACGCAAGCGGCCATAACCCAGTTCTTCGGCCTCGCGCTGGTAATCCAGCAAGACGAGGTAATCGCTTTCGCTGGCGGGCAATACTTCGGGCAAACCGAGGGTGCGGGCCACATCGGGCAGGTCTTGAAGACTGCGGTTCATGGCCCGGCGCAGGTGTTCGATCTGTCCGTCAGTCGTGCTGGCCGAAGTGATGAAGGGCAATGTCGGACTGAACGCGCTGCGCGCTACCACTCGCAATCCGCTGACCTCTTCGGCGGCGTACTGCGCCAGGTACGCAAAGGTCACGCTGTCGATGGCCGCCAGATCGGCACGGTCTTCGCGCAACCAAAGCAGGCTTTCGCGGTGACCGCCACTGATGCCGACCGAGGCGAAAAACTGGCCGTCCCGGTGCAACGGCGCCAGACGCTGACGCAACAGGTTCATGCCGCTGTTGGAGTCTTCGCTGTTGATCACCCCGCGACTGTCGAAGAACTCCGCCAGGCTGCGGCGTGGATCATCGGCGCGGGCGAGGATCAGGCTGCAATGATTGCCGGCGCTGGCGTCCGGCAATTCGTAGCGCGGACGGCCGACAATCCTCACCTGCCCACGCAGCGCGGTCATCAGCGGATAGCCGCAGGTCTGGGTCAGCAGCAACTCAGGCGAGCGCCAGAGTTCGAGCAACGACTGACCGTCGGCATCAAGCCGCGAACGGCCGAGGTGTTCGAGGATCCGCGCCAGCCACTGCTCGTTCGCCGCGCGGATCGGCTCGGGTGCGATGTACATCAATAGCTCTGCGTAACCTGACGTCATGGTCGCCTCAAATAAACGGATGCTGCGGGCTGTCGATCGGCTTGATGCCGTGCCGGCGCCACAGTTGCCCATAACCTTGCACCAGAAATCCGCCGCTGCGCGCCACCCATTGCTCCCGGCGCATGCGGTAGGCCTCGGGCAAGTCGTACCACGAAAGCTTCGGCAAATCGTGGTGCACCAGATGGAAATTCAGGTTCAGGAACAGCCAGCGCCACGGCCATCCGGCTTCGTTGAGCACCGTGCGCTGCTCCGGTTGCGTGTGCGGCCGGTGTTCATAGTAGGAGCGGATCATCGCGATCGACAGTGCCGGCACGCTGATCAAAAACAGGTAATGCCAGATCGGCAACACACTGTAGCGGGCGATGAAAAACAGCATCAGTACGGTCAGGGCGCCGTGGGTCAGCCACATCAGCCAGGCCTGGCGTTCACGGTTTTTCAGGCGTTGCAGTTCTTCGCCGGCCAGCGCCAGCAACGCCAGCGGTGCGCCAAGAATGAAGCGGCCCAATACGGTTTTGTTCAGCCAGTGCAGGCTGCGTTCGAACAGCGAACTGCCCTGCCAGCGTTCGGCGCTCAGATAACGGCTTTCGGGATCGACACCGGGGATCGTCAGGTCTTCGTCGCGATGGTGCTGCAAATGGCTGTCGCGATAGAGCGTGTACGGATACCACACCGCAAACGGCGCATAGCCGAGGATTTTGTTGACGAAGGTCCAGCGCGTCGGATGTCCGTGGAGCAATTCGTGCTGAGCCGACAGCCACAACACCAGCAACGGAATCAGCAGCAGCGTGCTCCACCAGAGGCCAAGCCATTCGCTGCCCAGCACAATCGCAAACCAGCCGCCGTACACGCCGATCAGCAGCAGCCAGGTCGGCCACTCGGTGCGGGCGGTGAAGCGCTGGCGCAGGGTTTCGATTTGCTGACGATGCTGATCGTCAAAGTAATGGGCCATGGCGTTGCTCGGAAAAGGAGTCCATTCCTTCTGTGCAACGACAACGGAAATTCTTGCAGTTTATTTTTTGGGAGGTAGCGGGAGCCCGGATCCGGGCTCCCGAACGGCGTGATCAATGGCCAAAGATGTCGACTTTCTTCGCCCTTTTCTCGTGGCGTTTTTCGATGGCGGTCTTGGCCGGTTTCTTCTTCGCGGCTTTTTTCGAATCCATACCTTTGGACATGATGCGTACTCCACTCAGAGGGGATGTGAGATCAGGTATACACCTATCCCGGCGGGCACGTTGTTTTATAATCCGCGGCTTTTGCACCGGCAGTCCGATTCATGACCGACATCCGTTACAGCCAGCTCGACGACCTGTCCTGGCCCTTGATGAACAAGTTCTACCGCCAGCATCAATCGTCGATGAAAGCGGTGCGCGAGGCGCAATTGTGGGTGGCGCGGCGGGAGGAAATCGTGGCGGCGCTGTGTCTGCGGCCGGTGTTCGGCGGGCATTGGCTGACCGGGTTGTTCGTCGATCCGGCCTGTCGCGAACAAGGCATTGCCGCGCAGTTGATTGCCGAAGCGGTGAAGGGCGTCGAGGCGCCGGTGTGGCTGTTCTGCCACCCGGACTTGCGCGGCTTCTACGAGCGACGCGGCTTCACCTTCGACCCCGCCCTGCCCCAGGCCATGGCCGAGCGCTTGAGCCGTTATGCGCGGAGCAAACCGATGATTGCCATGGAGCTGGCACCGCGCGTGGACTAGTCAGTCGTCGGCGTAGGGGTCGAGGTCCGGAAACATCACCTCGGTGAAACCGAACTTGCTGAAATCGGTAATGCGCGACGGGTACAGCCGCCCGATCAGGTGATCGCACTCATGCTGCACCACCCGCGCATGGAATCCCGAAGCCACGCGCACGATTGGCTCGCCCTTCGGATCGACGCCTTCGTAACGAATCTGCTGATAACGATCCACCGCGCCCCGCAGGCCAGGCACCGACAGGCAGCCCTCAAAACCCTCTTCCATCAGCGGACTGAGCGGCGTGATCAGCGGGTTGATCAGGATCGTCTGCGGCACCGCTTCGGCGTCCGGGTAACGCTCGCTGTGCTCGAAACCGAAGATCACCAGTTGCAGGTCGACGCCAATCTGCGGTGCAGCCAGGCCAACCCCGCCGACGCTTTCCATGGTCTGGAACATGTCGTCGATCAGTTGCCACAACTCCGGACTGTCGAGCATTTCGGCGGGCACTGGCGGGGCGATGCGCAGCAGGCGTTCGTCGCCCATCTTCAGAATTTCACGGATCATGGTCAGGCTTCGTCAGTGTTCGGCTTGAGCGAATGATCGCGCCCGAGGCCGGAAACGTGTTGTTTGGGATGTTCATCGAGTTCGCCGGGGACTTTCTCGCCCGAATCCTTGCCCTCGCTGGACATATGTTCGATGACCGCATTCATCTCCGCACCGAGCAACAACACGGCGGCGGAAATGTAGAAATACAGCAACAGCACGATGATCGCACCGATGCTGCCATACATGGCGTTGTAGTTGGCGAATGTCTTGACGTAGAACGCGAACCCCAATGACGCGATGATCCACACCACCACCGCCAGCACCGAACCCGGCGTGATGAAGCGGAACTCCTGTTTGACGTCGGGCATTACGTAGTAGATCAGCGCCACGGCCACCATCATCAGGATCACGATCACCGGCCAGCGGGCGATGGTCCACAGAGTGACGATGACTTCTTCCAGCCCGACCTGCGCGGCGATCCAGCCCATCACCTGCGGCCCGAGCACCATCAGCGCCGCGGCCACCAGCAACATGCCGGCGATGCCGACGGTGTAGATGATCGACAGCGGGAAGCGCTTCCACAGGGGCCGGCCCTCGACCACGTCGTAGGCGGCGTTCATCGCGCTCATCATCAGGCGCACGCCGGCGGACGCGGTGTACAGGGCGATGACGATACCCAACGAAAGCAGGCCGCCCTTGGACTGCTGCAGTTGATCGATCACCGGGTTGACCTGTTCCAGCGCCTGGGGCGGCAACACCAGCTCCGATTGCAGGCGGAGCCAGGAGAAGAAGTCCGGCAGGTGCAGGAAGCCGATCAGGGCAATCAGGAACAGAATGAACGGGAACAGCGAGAACAGCATCTGGTAGGCCAGTGCCGAGGCATAGGTCGACATCTCGTCGTCGACGAATTCAGTGACCGTGCGCACCATCACCCGGTGCAGGGGCAGACCTTTCATGTCCGGAAAAATCATTCGCGTCTCCTTTCGCCGCAAAACAGGTTGAAGTCGTGGCGACTCAGGGGCCGTTTTTCTCTCATCAAAGTAGCTTACTTGGCGACTTTGAAACACTGTGATCCGTGACCGCATATGAACGGGACACGAAAACGGCCATCCTTGGATGGCCGCTTCGTTGTTTCGTTCAAGGCTCTATCAAGCCTTGTCGACGCCTTTCTTGACCGCGTCCTTGGCTTTGCCCACCGCTTGCTGGGCCTCGCCTTTCTTCTCTTGCACTTTGCCTTCGGCCTGCAGTTTGGTGTTGTCGGTGGCTTTGCCGACACCTTGCTTGATGTTGCCGACGGCTTCGTTGGCCATGCCTTTCACTTTATCGCTCGTGCTACCCATGGTGATTCTCCTTGGAACATTAACGGGGAAAGTCAGTACGTAATGATTGACTGGCCCGGTTTGCGCCAAGTTTCATTTATTTTCACGGCTTCATTTCGTCGCGGCGTGCAGGTTGGGCTTTATGTTTGCGAGCGTACCCACGAGAATGCCCACCATAAGGGCGCCATGCGCCACAGAACCGATCCCGCAGGAATGTTATGAAACTCGATAAAAAGCAGGCCATCGCCCGTCGCAACCAGGAACTGGGCGGTGCCGTGCTCGGCACCAACAACTGCCACTTCGCCGAACTGAACCGCAACCGCAACATCTGGTGGTTCGACTTGCCGGTGTCGCGCCTGGCGATCGGTCAGTACGAGTGGATTCACCTGTTGATGCACACCCCGGCCACCGACGAACTGCTGCACCTGAAAGTGCCGACCGTGTTCCTGCGCGAAAAACTCGAAGGCCTGGTGATCCGCAACGAAGGCAAGCGCAAGGCGGCCCTGAGCCTGGAACTGAGCGCCGACAAGGACTCGTACCTGCAGGACATGCGCCCGGCGGGCACCAATGTGAACTTCGCGCCGTTCCGCCAGTAAGATTTCGGGGGCCCCTCCCCCCTCACCCTAGCCCTCTCCCAGAGGGAGAGGGGACCGACCGAGGTGATTGGACAAGGTACGTCGACCTGAGATATCGAGCCGAACTCGGGTTTTGAACAGCCCCCCCGATCGGCTCCCTCTCCCTCGGGAGAGGGCTGGGGTGAGGGGCAGGTTCACCGCATAATCCAGGCCCTGCTCTGCACCAACAAAAAGCCCCGCATCTGCGGGGCTTTTTGTTTTATGCGGCGCTCTTCGCCTTGATCTTCTTCAGCTCTTCGTCGCGCAACTCGCGACGCAGGATTTTGCCGACGTTGGTGGTCGGCAGCGCATCGCGGAATTCAACGGAACGCGGCACCTTGTAGCCGGTGACATTGGCGCGCATGTGCTCCATCACCTGTTCCTTGGTCAGCGTGACACCCGGTTTGGCGACGATGAAGATCTTGATCGCCTCGCCGGATTTCTCGTCCGGAACGCCGATGGCTGCGCACTGCAACACGCCCGGCAGGGCCGCCAGCACGTCTTCCAGTTCGTTCGGATACACGTTGAAACCGGACACCAGAATCATGTCTTTCTTGCGATCGACGATGCGCATGTAGCCGTCCGGCTGGATCAGCGCGATGTCACCGGTTTTCAGCCAGCCTTCGCTGTCGAGCATTTCATCGGTGGCTTCCTGACGCTGCCAGTAACCCTTCATCACTTGCGGGCCCTTGACGCACAGCTCGCCGATTTCGCCCAGCGGCTGCTCGACACCGGCGTCGTCAATGACTTTGCACAGGGTCGACGGCACCGGAATGCCGATGGTGCCGATCTGGATGTTCTGGATCGGGTTGACCGTGGCCACCGGGCTGGTTTCGGTCATGCCGTAACCTTCGCAGATCGGGCAACCGGTGACCGCTTTCCAGCGCTCGGCCGCGGCCAGTTGCAGGGCCATGCCGCCGGACAGGGTGACTTTCAGCGCCGAGAAATCCAGCTTGCGGAAACCTTCGTTGTTGCACAGGGCCACGAACAGCGTGTTGAGGCCAACGAAGCCACTGAACTTCCACTTCGACAGTTCCTTGACCATCGCCGGCAGGTCGCGCGGGTTGCTGATCAAGATGTTGTGGTTGCCGATCAGCATCATCGCCATGCAATGAAAGGTGAACGCATAGATGTGGTACAGCGGCAGCGGGGTGATCAGGATCTCGCAACCTTCATTGAGGTTGGAGCCCATCAGCGCCTTGCACTGCAGCATGTTGGCGACGAGGTTGCGATGGGTGAGCATCGCGCCCTTGGCCACGCCGGTGGTGCCGCCGGTGTATTGCAGCACCGCGACATCGCCGCTGTCCGGGTTGGCTTCGGCGACCGGCTGACCCTGGCCCTTGCTCAGCACGTCGTTGAACTTGACGGCTTTTGGCAGGTGATAGGCCGGAACCATTTTCTTCACGTACTTGATGACGCTGTTGATCAGCAGGCGCTTGATCGGCGGCAGCAGGTCGGCGACTTCGGTGACGATGACGTGCTTGACGCCGGTTTTCGGCACCACGGCTTCGGCCAGGTGCGCCATGTTCGCCAGGCACACCAGCGCCTTGGCACCGGAGTCGTTGAATTGGTGTTCCATTTCCCGCGCGGTATACAGCGGGTTGGTGTTGACCACGATCAGCCCGGCGCGAATGGCACCGAAGACGGCGACCGGGTACTGCAACACATTGGGCAGTTGCACGGCGATTCGATCACCGGGCTGCAAATCGGTATGCTGTTGCAGATAAGCGGCAAACGCACCGGACAACTCGTACAGTTCACCGTAGGTGATGGTCTTGCCCAGGTTGCTGAACGCCGGTTTGTCGGCGAAGCGTTGGCAGGATTGCTTCAACACTGCCTGAATATTCGGGTACTCGTCTGGATTGATGTCGGCAGCAATTCCAGCGGGGTACTTATCCTTCCAAAAGTCTTCGATCATGGAAGCCCACTCCTCAGCAACGCGAATTCAGCACCGCATTTGATGCGATTATTATTGGTGTTTGTTTATTGGTGAGTCTGGCTTTTTACAAGGCCGAGAAGTCACAAAGCGCGCCGAGAGTAGCAGCTTTGCCAAGGGTCGACTAGAGCCAAAAGCGGCCCCTACAGTCATTTTAATGACTCAAGAACTACTGGCAGTCATTTTAGAGCAAAAATCCTATAACACCTTGAAAGTCCCGGTTTTCGGGGAAAACGTCGCGGATAGAAAGCAAAAATCGCAGCCTCCCGCAGCTTGAGGTAGCCGCCAGAGACTGCGATCTTTCGTACTCAACGGGTACGCATCACCGATCAGGCGATATCGCGCAACTCTCTGCGCAGGATTTTCCCGACAGGCGTCATCGGCAACGACTCACGCAGCACGATGTGTTTCGGCACCTTATACGCCGTGAAATTCTCTTTGCAGTAAGCCTTCAGCTCTTCCAGGCTCACCCCGGTTTCCCGCGCCACCACAAACAGCTTCACCGCCTCACCGGAACGCTCATCCGGCACGCCGATCACTGCGCAGTTGGCGACTTTCGGGTGAGCCATCACCACGTCTTCGATTTCGTTCGGGTACACGTTGAAACCCGAGACGATGATCATGTCCTTCTTGCGGTCGACGATGCGCACGAAACCGTCCGGGTCGATTACCGCGATGTCGCCGGACTTGAACCAGCCCTCGGCATCCAGCACTTCGGCGGTGGCTTCGGGTTTCTGCCAATAACCCTTCATGATCTGCGGGCCCTTGATGCACAGCTCGCCGCGCTCGCCCAAAGGCTGCTCGACGCCGTCGTCATTGATGACTTTCAATCGGGTGCCCGGCACCGGCAGGCCGACCGTGCCGATCCGCGACAGCTCGCCGTACGGGTTGGTGCAGGCCACCGGCGAGGTTTCTGTCAGACCGTAGCCTTCGGTGATCCGGCAACCGGTGATCTGCTCCCAGCGCTCGGCGGTGGCCTTGACCAGCGCGGTGCCGCCGGAGTTGGTGAGCTTGAGGGTGGAGAAGTCCAGTGTCTTGAAGTCCGGATGATCCATCAGCGCGACAAACAGCGTGTTCAGCCCCAGCAGCGCCGAGAACTTCCAGTTCTTCAGCTCCTTGATGAAGCCGCCGATGTCACGCGGGTTGGTGATCAGTACGTTGTGATTGCCCGACACCATCATGCACATGCAATTCGCGGTGAACGCATAGATGTGGTACAGCGGCAGCGGCGCGATCATCACCTCCTGCCCTTCGCGCAACAACGGCTGGCCGTCGCTGCCGAACTGACCGAGACAGGCACGCACCTGCTGCATGTTCGCCACCAGATTGCCGTGGGTGAGCATCGCGCCCTTGGCCAGGCCGGTGGTGCCGCCGGTGTATTGCAGAACGGCGATGTCATCCAGGCCGACCTTCAACGGCTTGATGCCCAGGCCCCGGCCCATGCGCAACGCGCTCTTGAAGGAAATCGCCTGGGGCAGCGAATACGCCGGGACCATTTTCTTCACTTTGCTGACCACGGTGTTGACCAGCCAGCCCTTGGCGGTGGGCATCAGGTCGCCCATCTTCGCTTCGATCAGGTACTGAATGTCGGTGTCCGGCAGCACTTCCTGAACCTTCTGACCGAACATGTTCAGGTACACCAGCGCCCGGGCGCCGGAGTCCTTGAACTGGTGACGCATCTCCCGCGCGGTGTACAGCGGGTTGGTGTTGACGACGATCAGCCCGGCACGCAAGGCGCCGAACACGGCAATCGGATAATGCAGGACGTTGGGCATCTGCACCGCAATGCGATCCCCCGGCACCAGGTCGGTGTGGGCTTGCAGATAACCGGCGAACGCGGCGCTCTGGCGCTCCAGCTCGGCATAGGTCAGGGTCACGCCCATGTTGCTGAACGCCGGGCGATCAGCGAATTTCTTGCAGGAACGCTCGAACACCTCGATCACCGACTTGAATTCACCCGCGTCGATGTCCAGGGGTACGCCCGCCGGGCGTTTGTCATTCCAGAAATCAGGTTGCATTGTTCTTGTCCTCTTTACCTGAGCCGATCCGGGGCCGCTTCGCTGTCATTTCTTTCTGTCCCTGAAAAAGTCGAGAGCAAAAAGCGGGGCTTCACGGACACTAGCAGCTATGGTCAATCAGGCAAATATGGGCAAGGTCGTCATTGATCGTGTGAATCTTCCTGCCGTGGCGTGAGCTGATCGGACGCGCTATACAATGCAACCTCTGCACGACGCTTGAGCAAAAACAGGCCGCAAAAGGAATCGCCATGATCCACGACACCTTCTGGCTGGACGCGAGTGACCGCAGCCGCCTCTTCGTCAACCTGTGGCTGCCGAACGCGCCGCTGAAGGCGGTGATCCTGCTGGCTCACGGCATGGCGGAACACAGTGCCCGCTATGCAAGGCTGGCAGAAGCATTCTGTGCTGAAGGCTACGGCGTGTACGCGCCCGACCAGCGCGGCCATGGCAAAACCGCCGATCATGGGACGCTGGGGCATTTCGCCGATGACGATGGCTGGTGCAAGGTGGTCGGTGATCTCGCGAGCCTCAACCAGTTCCTCGGCCAGCGCCATCCGGGGGTGCCGATCGTGCTGCTCGGGCACAGCATGGGCAGTTACATCGCTCAGGCTTATCTACTGCATCACAGCGCCAGCCTGCATGGCGCGATTCTCAGCGGCTCGAATTTCCAGCCGGTCGCGCTGTATCGCGCGGCCCGGCAGATCGCCCGGTTTGAAAAGCTGCGCCAGGGCGCCAAGGGTCGCAGCGCGCTGATCGAATGGCTGTCGTTCGGCTCGTTCAACAATAAATTCAAACCGGCGCGCACCGCGTTTGACTGGCTGAGTCGCGACCCGGCCGAGGTCGACAAGTACGCCACCGACCCGCTGTGTGGCTTTCGCTGCACAAATCAACTGTGGATCGACTTGCTCGGCGGGTTGCAGCAAATCAGCAAAGCGTCCAATCTCGCCCAGATCGATCCGGGCCTGCCGCTGCTGGTGATCGGCGGCGAATGTGATCCGGTGAGCGAAGGCAAGCGTCTGACTGATCTGGCCAACGCCTTGCGCGCGGCCGGCAGCCAGAACCTGCAACTCAAGATCTACCCGCAGGCGCGGCACGAATTGTTCAACGAGAGCAACCGCGACGAAGTGACCGCCGATGTGCTGGTCTGGATCGACCAGGCCCTGAGCCATCGCCGGCCGCACCGCAGCGAATAATTTTTTGTGGATTCATTTCATCCGTCACAGGAATTCAGACCCATGACCCAGGTTACCAATATCCCTTACGAAGCCCTCGAAGTGGGCCAGACCGCGAGCTACAGCAAGACTGTCGAGGAACGCGACATTCAGCTGTTCGCCGCGATGTCCGGCGACCACAACCCGGTGCACCTGGACGCCGAGTTCGCCGCCGCCAGCATGTTCAAGGAACGCATCGCCCACGGCATGTTCAGCGGCGCGCTGATCAGTGCGGCAGTGGCTTGCGAGCTGCCAGGACCGGGCACCATTTATATCGGCCAGCAGATGAGCTTCCAGAAGCCGGTGAAGATCGGCGACACCCTGACCGTGCGCCTGGAAATCCTCGAGAAACTGCCGAAGTTCCGCGTGCGCATCGCCACTCGCGTATTCAACCAGCGCGATGAGCTGGTAGTAGATGGCGAGGCCGAAATTCTGGCGCCGCGCAAGCAGCAGACTGTTACCCTGCCGACGTTGCCGGCCATCAGCATCGGCTGATCGTCCTCGGTTAAATCCGGACACAAAAAAACGCCAGACCAGCTGGCGTTTTTTGTGGGCTTCGAACGCTTACGAGCGTGCGCGAGCCTGGTTACGCAGCGCCTTCACCTGATCGTGATTGCGTTGCACGCCGTGGTACTGGCGTTCGACCAGATCACGAATGCCGACCAGGTTGTGCTTGTTGATCTTCTCGATCGCTTCACGATAAGCCTTCAGGGCGTGGTCTTCACCGCGCTCGGCTTCGTTGAGCACCGCTTCTTCATCTTTGCCGGTGAACATCGCTTTGACGTCGACCCAGCGACGGTGCAAATCACCGCTGACACT
The DNA here is from genome assembly GCF_002884345.1 of Pseudomonas sp. GW456-12-10-14-LB2. Taxonomy (NCBI): domain Bacteria; kingdom Pseudomonadati; phylum Pseudomonadota; class Gammaproteobacteria; order Pseudomonadales; family Pseudomonadaceae; genus Pseudomonas; species Pseudomonas sp. GW456-12-10-14-LB2. Next base: position 130,917 of record NZ_POHV01000010.1, on the reverse strand, counting down.
GGTCGAGGTTTCCGGATCGCCACCCATCGAACGCACCGCGGCTTGCAGCTCGGCCGCAGCCGTTGCGCAATCGGCGGAGCGTTTCACGAACAGGGTTTTCAACTCTGGGTGCTTGATGTCTTCAGCGCAGGTCTTGAAGCCTTCCTGACCGTCCTTGCTGGTTTCGATCAGGTCGTTGAGGACGGAGATGGCTTCTTTATTCATGTCAGTCATTTTTCAATTCCTTGCGTGGGTGAAAGATGCAAGGAGTATTGCAGTGGTCATGCCAGCTTTTCGAAAAGAAATTAATCGTTATTTTTCAATAACTTATAAATAAAAGGAAAATCTGTATGCCTGTTATTTGCATGATCTGTCATTTGGCCTGCATGCAGAATGCCTGTATTTTCCGAAGTGTTTTCAAAGCCAGACGATTCCAACGATGAACCCTGAAAAGCTCGAACTGCTGATCACCCGCGAAATGCCCTTCGGCAAATACAAGGGCCGGATCATTGCCGACCTGCCGGGCCCCTACCTGAACTGGTTTGCCCGGGAAGGATTTCCCCATGGCGAACTGGGCGGGCTGTTGGCATTGATGCAGGAAATCGATCACAACGGCCTGTCGGAACTGCTCGAACCGCTGCGCGCCAAACACGGCAAACCTGCCCCACGCCACTAAGGCGTCACCCTGATCCGAGTCGAGTCGACCATGCCCGATAACACCCGCCGCGCCCGAGACGAAGCCTTCTGGCAAACCTTCGCCGACCGTTACGACCGCCACCCCGGCCCGGTGAATCTGGAGAACGGCTATTTCGGGCGCATGTCGCGCACGGTGGTCGAGGAGTACCAGCGCAACATCGAGCTGATCAACAACAGCAACTCGATCTACGTGCGCCAGCGTTTCGAACAGCACGACAGCCTCGACATCCGCGCGCAACTGGCCGAGCTGATCGGTGTACGCGCGCAAAGCGTGGCCTTTACCCATAACGCCACTGCCGGCCTGCAATCGCTGATCCGCAACTACAACCGCCTGCAACCTGGCGATCAGGTGCTGATCTGCGATCTGGAATACGACACGGTCAAGGGCGCCATGCGCTGGCTGGCAAAGCATCGCGGGGTCGAGGTGATCGAGATCGAACACGCCCACCCCGCCACCTTCGACAGCCTGCTGGCGACTTACCGCGAAGCCTTCATCCGCTATCCGAAGCTCAAGCTGATGGCGCTGACCCACGTCACCCACCGCACCGGGCTGGTGATGCCGGTGCAGGCCATTGCCGCGTTGGCCAAGGAATACGGCGTCGACATCATCCTCGATGGTGCCCATGCCCTTGGTCAGATCGAGTTCGACCTGGAAGCGCTGGGCATCGCCTTCGCCGGGTACAACCTGCACAAGTGGATCGGCTCGCCGCTGACCCTCGGCTTTATCTACATCGCTCCACAGCGCCTGGCCGACATCGACCCGGACATGGGCGAGATGCATTTTTCGGCTGGCGACATCCGTTCGCGCACGCCTTACAGCACGCCGAACATTCCGGCGCTGATGACCTTGCCACTGGTGTTCGAGGAACACCGCGCACTCGGTGGCGCGGCCGCCAAAGGCGCGCGGGTGAATTACCTGCGCAACCTGTGGGTCAGCGCCGTGCGCAATCTGCCGGGCATCGAAGTCACGACCCCGGACGATCCGCGCCTGTACTGCGGCATCACCTCCCTGCGCTTTACCCGTCATGCCGACCAGCAGGCGATGGTCGGACGCCTGCTCAACGACTACAACCTGTTCACCGTGGTGCGCAACGGCGCTGCCTGCGGGCCGTGCATCCGTGTCACGCCGTCGCTGACCACGACGGCGACGGAGATTCAGCAGCTGGTTCTGGCGTTGAATGAACTGCGTTAAACCGTGTACTTGTCGAAGTCCTCGGGCTTGATCTGCGACGACACCGCAAAGGTGTCGATGCCGATCGTGAGGTGGCCGAAGTAACCGTCCTCGTGTGAATCGCGGCTGATCGGCCACACCGTCAGGGTCGACTCTTCACCGCCCATGTTGGCGTAATAGGCATCGTCGGTGTTGCACACCGGCAGCGAGCTGCGCCCGCGATAGGCCTTGGCATTGAGCACGCCACGGGAAACCATCTCCGGAAAATAAAGCTGCCCGACCCAGGCCACGTTGCGCTCCTCGAGGTACTCATTGCCGGCAACGATGCGTACCGACACGTGAATGTGCAGCGCTCGCCCGGCATAGAAACCCGGATAGATCGTGGTGAAGCGCACCCTGCCCTTGTGGTCGCTGAACTGGCCGCCGCGCAGATAGGTGTCGTCGTCGGTTCGCGGGATCGCGCCAATGTCCTCGACGTCGACTTCCAGATCCGGGTTCACCCGACTCCAGCCGGAATACGCGCCGCGTGCGTTGCAGTGCCAGATATCCACCAGCGCACCGCTGACCGGCTCGGCGGTCATGGCATCGACGATGGTCAGGCGCAGCAACAGCGGCAGGCCTTCGGCGCCTTCACTGATGTTGCGGCGCAGCAGTTTGGGATTGCGGAAATACGGCCCGGCGACTTGCTCGGGGGCCAGTTGATAAACCGATGGAGCTGAAGGCTGGTTATCCATGACGCGTTCTCTCTTCCTTAAGATGAACGCAGGTTAACGTCACACGCGAAGCCAGGTGCGGTAACTATGTATCTCCAAATAACGTATCTCCAAATAACGTATCTCCAGATAACGAAGTTTTTTACGGGCAAAAAAAAACGGTGCACCGACCAAGCGCACCGTAAAGCCGTAGAACACACAACGAAGTGTCGGGTGAAGCGATCAGTCCAGAAGCGCCAACGCCTCGGCGGTGCATTCCTGAATACGGGCCCAGTCGCCGTTCTTGATCCACTCAGGATCGAGCATCCAGCTACCGCCCACGCACATGACGTTTTTCAGCGCCATGTAGCTCTTGATGTTGGCAGGGCCGACGCCGCCGGTCGGGCAGAATTTCACTTCGCCGAACGGGCCGCCGAGTGCCTTGATTGCAGCCACGCCGCCGCTGACTTCCGCCGGGAACAGCTTGAAGCGGCGATAACCCAGGCCATAACCTTCCATGATGCCGGAGGCATTGCTGATGCCCGGCAGCAGCGGGATCGGGCTTTCGACGCTGGCTTCCAGCAGGTCACGGGTGATGCCCGGAGTGACGATGAATTGCGAACCGGCGGCTTCGGCCGCGGCCAGCATGTTGCGGTCGAGGACGGTGCCGGCACCGGTCACCAGTTCCGGGCGCTGTTCGCGCAGGATCTGGATCGCCTTGAGGCCGAACTGCGAACGCAGGGTCACTTCCAGCGCGGTCAGACCACCGGCGGCCAGGGCGTCGGCCAGCGGCAGCACGTCCTGTTCACGGGCGATGGTAATCACCGGCAGGATCCGCGCCTTGGCGCAGAGGCTGTCGATCAGGGCAACTTTGTCCGCCATGGAAACGGTCGGGGATGGGGTTTTCATAGCGGCTGTTCCTTGGCTCATGGGCACCAGTAAATCTCTAACGTAGGTTGCAGAAACGCGCGAACCGGCATGGCGGCGACGTCGTTGGATGCCAGTGCGGCATTCAGGGTGGTCAGTTTCGACTGACCGGAAATCGACAGAATCTTGTGCCGGGCCGAGGCCAGCAGTGCGCGGCTCATGGTCAGGCGCTGACGCGGCACGCTTGGCGCGAGCATCGGCCAGCAGCGACGGGTGCCGTCGGCTTGCAGGGCTTCGGCCAGGTTCGGGCTGTCCGGGAACAGCGACGCGGTGTGACCGTCATCGCCCATGCCCAGTACCAGCACGTCGATGGGCGGCAACTCGGCGAGCAAACGATCGGCCTGCTCCGCAGCCTGCTCGACGTTGGCCGCCGCGCTGTAGAGGCTGAGGAACTGCGCCTTGGCCGCCGGGCCCTTGAGCAGATACTGCTTGAGCAGACCGGCATTGCTGTCGGCATGTTCGACCGGTACCCAGCGCTCGTCAGCCAGGGTCACGACGACCTTCGACCAGTCCAGTTCCTGCTTGGCCAGGTGCTGGAAAAACGCCACCGGGCTACGACCGCCGGACACCACCAACACGGCGTTGCCACGTGCCGCCAGCGCTTCGCTCAATTGCTTGGCGACATTCAGCGCCAGGCCTTCGGCAAGCAGCACCGGGCTCTTGAATTCGCGGGCATTCACGCCCTCGGGCAGTTTCACATCAGATATCGCCATACCACGACCTCCCGTCCCGCGTGATCAAGGCAATGGAGCTCATCGGCCCCCACGACCCGGCCGCATACGGCTTGGGCGCGTCACCGGATTTTTTCCACCCGGCGATCAACTGGTCACACCATTTCCACGCGGCTTCGATTTCATCTTTACGGACAAACAGGTTCTGATTGCCGTTCATCACTTCCAGCAACAACCGCTCATAGGCATCGGGGATCCGAGCGCTGCGCCAGGTGTCGGAAAAATTCAGTTGCAGCGGGCCGCTGCGCAGTTGCATGCCCTTGTCCAGGCCTTGCTCTTTGGTCATCACGCGCAAGGAAATACCTTCGTCCGGTTGCAGGCGGATGATCAGTTTGTTGCTGATCTGCAGGCGCTGCTCGGGGGCGAAGATGTAGTGCGACGGTTCCTTGAAGTGGATGACGATCTGCGACAGTTTTTGCGGCATGCGCTTGCCGGTACGCAGGTAGAACGGCACGCCGGCCCAGCGCCAGTTGCGGATGTCGGCACGCAGGGCAACGAAGGTTTCGGTGTCGCTCTGGGCGTTGGAATTCGGCTCTTCAAGGTAGCCCGGCACGGACTTGCCTTCGCTGTGCCCGGCGATGTATTGGCCGCGCACCACTTGCGTGGTCAGGCCTTCCGGACTGATCGGCGCCAGGGCTTTGAGCACTTTCACTTTTTCATCACGGATGCTGTCGGCGGACAGATCGGCCGGCGGATCCATGGCGATCAGGCAGAGCAGTTGCAGCAGGTGGTTCTGGATCATGTCCCGCAGCTGACCGGCCTTGTCGAAGTAACCCCAGCGGCCTTCGATGCCGACCTTCTCGGCCACGGTGATTTCCACGTGGGAGATGTAGTTCTGGTTCCACTGGGTTTCGAACAGGCTGTTGGCGAAACGCAGGGCGATCAGGTTCTGAACGGTCTCTTTGCCCAGGTAGTGGTCGATGCGGTAGGTGCGGTTCTCCGGGAAGAACTGCGCCACGGCGTCGTTGACCTTGCGCGAGGATTCCAGGTCGGAACCGATCGGCTTTTCCAGCACCACGCGGGTGTTTTCCGCCAGACCGACTTTCGCCAGGTTCTCGCAGATCGCGCCGTACACCGCCGCCGGGGTGGCGAAGTAGGCAATCATGCGTTGCGTGCTGCCGGCCAGTTCGGCCAGCGCCACATAATCTTCAGCCTTGAGGAAGTCGACGTGCAGGTAGGTCAGACGCGCCAGAAAGCGCTCGGCCACGGCCTCGTCCAGTTCCTTGCCCACGTAACGGCGCAACTCGGCGGCGATGAACGCCAGGTGCTGCTGCTCGGTGCCCGCCTCACGGGCCAGTGCGATAATGCGCGTGTCCTCGTGCAGCAGGCCGGCGCCATCAAGGTGATAAAGAGCAGGAAACAGCTTGCGCAGGGCCAGATCGCCCAAGGCGCCGAACAAGGCGAAGGTGCACGGTTCAACCGTAATCGAAGGCATGATGTTTGTTCTTTTATCAAGTTAAGCTACAAATACCTTTTTTCAAGGCATCACTCAAGGGAAAATGTAGTAATAACCACAACATTTTCGCAAAATACAGATTCCGAGTGGTGGTCGGTCGGAGCCATCAGTAGGATAGGCCACCGTCACGGGCCACATCAAAGGCCCAATTTGCATAGCCGCGCGCTTATCGGCGCCGGTGAATCTAGGAATTCTTATGGACCGCGTGCGAAATTTACTGGAACAGATCCAGAGTCGCCTTGAAGAGCTGAACAAGGCCGAACGCAAAGTCGCCGAAGTGATCCTGCTCAACCCACAGCAGGCCACCCGCTTCAGCATCGCCGCCCTCGCCCAGGCGGCGTCGGTCAGTGAACCGACGGTCAACCGTTTCTGCCGTTCGTTCGGCGTCAGCGGCTACCCCGAACTCAAGCTGCAACTGGCCCAGAGCCTGGCCAGCGGCGCGGCATATGTCAGCCGCGCAGTAGAAGCTGACGACAACCCCGAGGCCTACACGCAGAAGATTTTCGGCAGTGCGATCGCGTCGTTGGACAGCGCTTGCCAGGCGCTGGACCCGAACCTGATCAGCCGCGCCGTCGACCTGTTGATCCAGGCCCGGCAGATCCACTTCTTCGGCCTCGGCGCATCCGCCCCGGTAGCTTTGGATGCGCAGCACAAATTCTTCCGTTTCAACCTGGCGGTCACCGCCCACGCCGACGTGCTGATGCAACGCATGATTGCTTCGGTGGCGCACACCGGCGAGCTGTTCGTGATCATTTCCTACACTGGCCGCACCCGCGAACTGGTGGAAGTGGCGCGCATCGCCCGGGAGAACGGCGCTTCGGTGCTGGGCCTGACGGCAGAGAATTCGCCACTGGCCAAGGCCAGTACGCTGAGCCTGAACATTCCGCTGCCGGAAGACACCGACATCTATATGCCGATGACTTCGCGGATCATTCAGTTGACCGTGCTGGATGTGTTGGCGACGGGGATGACGCTGCGTCGCGGGGTGGATTTCCAGCCGCATCTGCGCAAGATCAAAGAGAGCTTGAATGCGAGCCGGTATCCGGTGGGTGACGAGTTCAACTGAAGATCAAAAGCCCCTCACCCTAACCCTCTCCCGGAGGGAGAGGGGACTGACCGAAGTGTCTTGCGCTATACATCGACTTGAAAGATTGGGTCGATTATGGATTCAAAGACATTCGTTCAATTCGGTGAATCTCTTAAATATCCCCCAATCGGTCCTCCCCCTGGGAGAGGGTTAGGGTGAGGGCAGCGGTCGAACTGACACACTCAAGCCCCAGCCCAAGCCTGCAAACTCAAATGCGCCTTCTCCCCCGGCGCCAGATGCAGGCTGTCGGTGCCGCCCGCCGCCGCTTCAACACAGACAAATTCCGAGATCTCATCCCAGCTCACACCCAGCAACGGCCGCGCCCCCGGGTGCCACACCACGGTGTCCGCGCTGTCACCCGTATCGATGCACAACTCGCGCTGCCAGGCGTGATCCTTGAGCTGTAATTCGCCGTCATGCTGAAACACCCGCTGACAGCCGCCATCAACCCGCAACTCGCCTTCCTGCTGACAAACCTCACGGTTCAACTGGTCGTAACCCTGCGCCCCTTCGAGCCCAGACAGCGCTATCTCACTCACATCGCCAATACGCCAGTAAGCGTGCAAAGCCTGGCTCAACTGGCACGGCATGTCGTCCTGATGCTCGGTGCTCAGGCGCAATTCCATGCGTTCACCCAGGTGCGCGTGCAGGTCCACCTGCCAGTCGCACAACTGCAATTGCCAATGCAGGCGCACGCCGTCATCGCCGGTGCTGCTGTCGAGCAGTTTCCAGTCCAGCAATCGCGCCCAGCCATGGGACGGCCACGCGTTTTCGCTCGGGTGACGGCCATACCATGGCCAGCAAACCGGCACGCCGCCGCGAATCGCGCCGACATGCGGCCATTTCGCCGCGCACCATAACCACGGCTTTTGCCCGCGCGGCTGAAAATGCAGCAATTGCGCGCCCTGGCGACTGAACACCGCCTGACACAGCGGATGATCGATCACCAGCACATCGCGCATCTGATAGCGCTCCCAGGCGAACACCGGACGTTCGCGCAAGGATTTGAAGAAGCGTTGCAGCGGATGCTCATGCATGGGCCACGGTTCCAGATTCAACTTTCATGGGCTGCGACACCCCTGTCCAAAAAAAAGCGGACAGCCTTGGCTGTCCGCAAATATGCGCACATAGAGAGGAGCTTATCGCAGACGCGTCAGAACGTAGACTGAATTTTCAGGCCAGCGACCAAAGCGTTATCCACTTCATCCACACCGCCCGGATGAGTGATGTATTGCAGGTTCGGACGTACGGTCAGCCAGTTGGTCACGTGGAAGCCGTAGTTGATCTCGTAGTTGTATTCGGTTTCACGAATCGGCGAGAAGACCGGATTGTCGTAGTCCGAAACACCGTTGGCGACGTTGAGCAGTTCGGCGTTTTTCTTCACGTCATTGTTGACGTGAATGCGTGCCGCACCGATACCGACGTCATCTTTCGGACGTGCGTCGAACGGGCCTTTGTACACAAACATCAAGGACTGGTAGTTGTCGATGAAGTTGGTGTCCTTGTCATGGAACGTGGCGTTGGCAGCGATGTTCAGACCACGGCTCTTGTCACCGTTGTGGCTGGTGAGTTGTTGCTGTGCAACGAACCAGTAACCGTGCTTGCTGCTGTGGGTGCGGTAGGCGTCACCAGTGGTCGCCGCGTCGAAACCGTTGACGTCTTCGCGAACGTCGTCGGCATCGGCCGTGCTCTTGTAGTAACCGACACGGTATTCGCCCGGCAGGCCGTTCGGGTTAGGCAACCAGACCAGCTCCACTGGCAACACGGTGCCTTTGGTGCCGCTGCCGCTCAACTTGAAGCCGTTGCCGTGTTCCAGTTGCGACGGGTTCTGGTTGTACGCACCAATCTGCGCGTAGAGCTCGTCGTTGATGTTGTATTTGACGCGAATGGCCGCCTGGCTGACCGGCCAGTTGTACCAGATGTTGGTCGCCCAGTTACCCACTTGCGAACCGCAGAACGCCAGGTTCTGGAACTCGCACGGGAAGGTGTTGAAGTCTTCGCCTTCGCCGAAGTAACCGGCCTTGATGTCGAGTTTGTTGTCGAAGAACTGATGTTTGATCCACAACTGGGTCAGACGCACCATGTGGCCACGACCGTAGACTTCCTGCGAGGAGCTCAGGGTGCCGGCACGCGGATCGCCAACGCGATCGTTGGAAATGTTGTAGCCGTTACGGTTGGTGAACTGGATCTTGGCCTGGGTGTTGTCCCAGCCCCACAGTTTTTGCAGATCCAGCGCCACGCCCAGACCGAACTGGTCGGCGTAACGCGCTGTCTTGTCGTCGTTGAAACCGCCGTGAAGGTTGCCGCCCACTTCACCGACGTAGTCCATCTTGATGTCGATACCCTGCTCGATCAGCTTGGTACGTTCGCCACCCCAGTCCCCGGTCATCCACTCCGAATCGGAGCTGAACGCGTCAGCCGCGTGGACGCTACCGGCCAGCATCATTGCCGCAACTGCTGACAACTGGCCGATTCGCTGAGCGTTGTTGTTCTTCTTCATCCCTACATCCTCGTTTTATTGTTATTAACTGTTCTTCTTATCTAACGCGGTTTACATCTGATGCGGCGCGCGACAGGCCGCGCACCGCGTGCTCCCTGCAGGAACGGGCGAACCCGCTCCCGCATTAGTTGATCAGCGACCCTTGAACTGGGCCACGTTGGCGCTGTGCGATTCGGTTTTCGGCAGGCCTGCAACCCCCAGACGCTCACCGGACTTGGCGTCGAACAGCAGCACTTTCGACGGATCGAATTGCAGGGTCAGGGTTTCGCCCACCTGCGGCGCCACGTCCGGCGCCAGACGGCAGCAGACCTTGGTGTCGTTGAGGTTGACGAACACCAGGGTGTCCGGACCGGTCGGCTCGGTGACCTGCACTTCAGCCTTGATGCTCGGCAGGCCATTGCCCTCGCCGTAGGCCAGAGCAATCTGCTCCGGGCGCAGGCCGAGGATCACTTCACGGTCTTCAAGACCGGCGTCCTGCATTGCCATCGGCAATTCGCAACGGGCCTGGCCGCTGTCGAGCAGCGCCACCAGACGGCCGTCCTTGCGTTGCAGACGCAGCGGGATGAAGTTCATCGGCGGCGAACCGATGAAGCTCGCGACGAACAGGTTGGCCGGGTCGTTGTAGATCTCTTTCGGCGTACCGAACTGCTGGATGATCCCGTCCTTCATCACCGCCACTTTGTCGCCCAGGGTCATCGCTTCGATCTGGTCGTGGGTCACGTAGACCGTGGTGGTTTTCAGGCGCTGGTGCATCAGTTTCATTTCGGTGCGCATCTCGACACGCAGCTTGGCGTCGAGGTTGGACAGCGGTTCGTCGAACAGATAGATCTTCGGCCGACGCGCCAGGGCACGGCCCATCGCCACGCGCTGTTGCTGGCCGCCGGAGAGCTGACCCGGCTTGCGATTGAGCAGGTGCTCGATCTGCAGCAGCTTGGCCACGCGGGCGACTTCTTCGTCGATGGCCGACTGGCTCATCTTGCGGATCTTCAGACCGAACTCGATGTTCTCGCGCACGCTCATGGTCGGATACAGCGCGTAGGACTGGAACACCATGGCGATGTCGCGATCTTTCGGGCTCATGCCGCTGACATCCTGGTCACCGATCATGATCGCGCCGCCGGTGATGGTTTCCAGGCCGGCGATGCAGTTCATCAGGGTCGACTTGCCGCAGCCCGAGGGCCCGACGAGGATCAGGAACTCACCGTCCTTGATCGACAGTTCGATGTTCTTCAGGGTGTCCGGCAGGCCGGTACCGTAGGTCTTGTTTACATTGCGAAGTTCGAGCGTAGCCATGATTACCCCTTGACTGCGCCGGCCGTCAGCCCGCGCACGAAATACTTGCCTGCGACCACATAGACCAGCAGGGTCGGCAGCCCGGCGATCATCGCCGCCGCCATATCCACGTTGTATTCCTTGGCCCCGGTGCTGGTGTTGACCAGGTTGTTCAGCGCCACCGTGATCGGTTGCGAATCACCGCTGGAGAACACCACGCCGAACAGGAAGTCGTTCCAGATCTGGGTGAACTGCCAGATCAGGCAGACCATGATGATCGGAGTGGACATCGGCAGGATGATCTGGCGGAAGATCGTGAAGAACCCCGCGCCATCGAGACGCGCGGCCTTGATCAGCGCATCCGGAATGCTCACGTAGTAGTTACGGAAGAACAGCGTGGTGAACGCCAGACCGTAGACCACATGGATGAACACCAGGCCGGTAGTGGTGCTCGCCAGGCCCATCTTGCCGAGGGTGAACGACGCCGGCAGCAGCACGGTCTGGAACGGCAGGAAGCAGCCGAACAACAGCAGGCCGAAGAACAGCTGCGAACCGCGGAAGCGCCAGAACGACAGCACATAACCGTTCAACGCACCGATGGCGGTGGAGATGATCACGGCCGGAACGGTGATCTTGATCGAGTTCCAGAAGTAGCCGTCAACGGTCGCCCAGGCTTTCACCCAGCCGATGCCGCTGACCACGGTCGGCCAGCTCAGCAGGTTGCCGGTGGAGATGTCTTCCGGGGTCTTGAAGCTGGTCAGCAGCATGACCACCAGCGGTACCAGATACAGCAGGACCGCAAGGATCAGCACCGCGTAGATCGCGATGCGACTCAGGCTGATGGCCGGTTTGGAGGCGAGACTAGTCATGACGCTTGGTCCTCAGCTCGGAGTACAGGTAAGGCACGATGATCGCGAGGATCGCACCGAGCATCAGGATTGCACTGGCCGAGCCCATGCCCATCTGTCCACGGCTGAACGTGAACGAGTACATGAACATCGCCGGCAAATCGGAGGAATAACCCGGGCCGCCGGCCGTCATGGCCGCCACCAGGTCGAAGCTCTTGATCGCGATGTGCGCCAGGATCATCACCGCACTGAAGAACACCGGACGCAGGCTTGGCAGCACCACTTTCCAGTAGATGCGCGGCATGCTCGCGCCGTCGATCTGGGCGGCACGGATGATCGATTGATCAACGCCACGCAGGCCGGCGAGGAACATCGCCATGATGAAGCCCGAGGCCTGCCAGACCGCCGCGATCACCAGGCAATACACCACGCGATCCGGGTCGATCAGCCAGTCGAGACGGAAGCCTTCCCAGCCCCAGTCCCGCAGCAATTTGTCCAGGCCCATGCCCGGGTTGAGCAGCCATTTCCACGCAGTACCGGTCACGATCATCGAGAGCGCCATCGGGTACAGGTAAATGGTGCGGATAAAGCCTTCGCGACGGATTTTCTGGTCGAGGAAAATCGCCAGTGTCACGCCGATTACGAGGGTGATGCCGATGAACATGCCGCCGAACACGGCCAGGTTCTTGCTCGCCACCCACCAGCGATCGTTGTCGAACAGACGCTCGTATTGCGCCAGGCCTGCCCACTTGTAGTTCGGCAGGAAGGTCGACGTGGTGAACGACAGGACAAACGTCCAGAGGATATAGCCATAGAAGCCCACCAGAACGATGAACATGCTCGGCGCCAGCACCAGTTTCGGTAGCCAGCGCTGCAATGCGTCGAACGGCGAGGCCTTGCTGAACACAGCAACAGAACTCATGGGAAGATCCAATAAAAAAAAGAGAAGAGCAGCTACGAGTTGAGAGCTGCAAGACCAGCAGAGCAGCGCTCTTGTCTCGCAGCTTGTAGCTCGCAGCTCGTCGCTACCGCTTACTTGGCAGCCTTGATGGCAGTGCCGAGTTTTTTGGCAGCGTCGGCCGGGTCGGCTTTCGGGTCGTTGATGTAGTTGGTCACGACATCAAAGAACGCGCCCTGAACTGCCAGCGTGGTCGCCATGTTGTGCGCCATGCTCGGTTGCAGGCCGCCGTTCTTGGCGTCTGCCAGGAAGTCCTTGGCAGCGGTCTGGGCGCAGGAGTCGAAACCGTACTTGCCCATGTCGGCGAGCATGTCGTTACGCACCGGGATCGAGCCCTTGTTGATGCTGAAGACTTTCTGGAAGTTTTCACCCAGCACGACTTTGGCGATGTCCTGCTGACCGGCCGCGGTGCCCGCGTCCTTCTGCTTGAACACGGCCAGCGAGTCGATGTTGTAGGTGAACGCCTTGTCGGTGCCCGGGAAGGCTACGCACTCGTAGTCCTTGCCGGCGACTTTCTTGGCGGCGGTCCATTCGGACTTGGCCCAGTCACCCATGATCTGCATGCCGGCCTTGCCGTTGATGACCTTGGCCGCTTCCAGGTTCCAGTCCTGGCCTTTGCCGTCCTGGTCCATGTAGGTCGCGACTTTCTTCAGCTCGGTCAGGGCCTTGACCATTTCCGGGCCGGTCAGGGCAGCGTTGTCCAGGTCGACCAGGGCTTTCTTGTAACCATCAACGCCCATCACCGACAGCACGACCGCTTCGAACACGGTGCTGTCCTGCCAAGGCTGACCGCCGTGGGCCAGCGGGATGAAGCCCGCCGCTTTCAGCTTGTCGCCGGCGGCGTAGAATTCTTCGAGGGTGGTCGGGGCTTTTTCGATACCGGCTTTCTTGAAGACTTCCGGGTTGATCCACAGCCAGTTCACCCGGTGAATGTTCACCGGTACGGCCACGTAATCACCTTCGAACTTCACGGTGTCGGAGACTTTTTTGTCGAGCAGGCTGTCCCACTTCTCGGACTTGGAAACGTCCTTCAGGACGTCAGTGTCAAGCAGACCGGTCGACGCCCATTCCTGGATGTCCGGGCCTTTGATCTGGGCAACGCCTGGCGGGTTGCCGGCTACCGCGCGGCTTTTCAGCACGGTCATGGCAGTCGCACCGCCACCACCGGCGACAGCGCCGTCTTTCCAGGTGAAACCGTCTTTCTCGACTTGTGCCTTGAGCACATCGACGGCAGCTTTTTCGCCACCGGACGTCCACCAATGCACGACTTCCACCGAACCTTTGGATTCGGCAGCGGAAACACTCAGGGGCAGCACAGCGAGCGGGAACAGGGAGGCGACAGAAATGACAGTAGCGAGGCGAGAAATCGCATTCATCTGAGATGTACCTTTCTTGTTGTTATGCATGCAAGTCTGGTGCTTGCGCTGCACACGAGTTTAAACAGAGCGTTTCCCCTCGCAGGTAACGAAGGGACGCGCGAATGTCACCACATGGTTACACAGGAACGCTTCGGGAAAGCTGTGCCAGAGCACTGGCCATGCTCGGCGCCAGCGGCAGACGCGGAATCAGCACGGCCTGCCAGGCGTGGTACAGATCCGGTTTGCCCGCCCAGATATCGGCACTTGGGCGGTTCTGCGGATCGAGTTCGTGGTGCCAGCTGCCGTCGCAGCGGTCGATGAAATGCGTTTCGCAAAATTCCCAGAACAGGCGATACCAGGTTTCGTACTGCGCATCGCCGGTGCGTTTGAGCAAGGCACTGGCGGCAGCGCTGGCTTCGGCGTGAGTCCAGTGCAGGCGATGACGCACCACCGCTTTGTTGTTCCAGTCGAGGGTGTAGACGATGCCTGGCGCGCCATCGACGTCCCAGCCATGACGGCAGTTGTTCTCGAACAGCTTTTGCGCGTCAGTGGCCAGCCAGCCGGGCGTGAGCATGCCGGCCTGAACCCGCGCGGCTTCGAGGTGCAGCAACAGCCGCGCCCACTCGAAACCGTGGCCCGGCGTGGTGCCGTAGGGACGGAAACCGTCGGCGGGATTGTCATGGTTGTATTCACGCAGCGGCTGCCAGTCGCGGTCGAAATGCTCGATCACCAGGTAATCGTTGGCGGCAGCGTGACCGTGAATCACCCGCTCGACGATGCGTTGCGCACGCACCAGCCAGCGCGGGTCTTCGGTGACATCGGCCAGCGCAAGGAAGGCTTCGGTGGCGTGCATGTTGCTGTTGGCACCGCGGTAGGCTTCTTCTTCGCGCCAGTCGCGATTGAAGAATTCGCGCATGGCGCCCTCTTCTTCGCTCCAGAAATAGGTGTCGATGATGTCGACGGCGTCATCCAGCAATGCCTGCGCACCGGGGCGTTGCGCGACCACCGCGGAACTGGCCGCCAGCGCGACGAAAGCATGCAGATAAGCGTTCTTGCCGGTGTTGCCGTCACGGTGCTCGGCGACAGCGAACCAACCGCCGTGCAGCGCATCGCGCAACGGGCCACGCAGGGCCGCAATGCCGTGATCGATCAGCTCGGCGAACCCCGGCAGGCCCTGAATGTGGGCCATGGCGAAGCTGTGGGTCATGCGTGCGGTGTTCATGGTTTCGGCTTGCGCGCCGGCCTGGAGCTGGCCGCGCTCATCGAGATTGCCGAAGCCTTCGGGCAGTCGCGAAGCCTTGGCAAACGCCAGCAGGCGCAGGCCTTCGTCGGCGAGCCATTGCTGGTGGGCAGGGGCGTTCAGCCAACTGCTGAAGCCCGGATTGAAGTGATCCATGGGTGGCCTTTTTTGTTGTTATGACTGCGGGCAGTCTAAACAACGAGCCGGGAGGGGCTTGTAACGAAGGGGGCGGGTTTTGTCACCGATCGGTGACAAAAGAGCAACCCTCACCCCAGCCCTCTCCCGGAGGGAGAGGGAGCTGACCGAGGTGTCTGGCGTCATACATCGACCTGAAAAACCGAGTCGATTATGGATTCGGTAAAGCAGGATCAAGTCGATGCATCTTTAAAGCATCCCCCGATCGGTCCCCTCTCCCTCCGGGAGAGGGTTAGGGTGAGGGCAAGCTTTTGACTTAATCCGCCGAACGCGGCAATTGCAGGGTCACGCGCAATCCACCCTCACGCAGATTCTGCAACGTCACCTCACCGCCATGGCTATGGGCAATGTTGCGGGCAATCCCCAAACCGAGACCGTAACCCTGCTGCTGCCCCGCCAACCGGAAGTGCGGCTCGAACACCTGCTCCAACCGCTGCTCCGGCACCCCCGGACCTTCATCATCGACATGCAGCACGAATGCGCTTTCGTCGTCATCGATGTGCAAGTGCGCGTTCTGGCCGTACTTCAACGCGTTGTCGATCAGGTTGCCGATGCAGCGCTTGAGCGCCAATGGCTTGCCCGGATAAGCCGCCAACGCCCGTCCCTGCTGGGTCACGCGACCGTTGCCGTTGGGCGCCAGATACGGTTCCACCAGACAGTCGAGCACATGGTTCAGATCCACCGGCTCGATGTTTTCGTGGATGTCGGTGTCCTTCACGCATTGCAGCGCGCCTTTGACCAGCAGCTCCAGCTCGTCCAGATCGCGGCCGAACTTGGTTTGCAGCGTTTCGTCTTCCAGCAGTTCGACCCGCAGCCGCAGGCGGGTGATCGGTGTACGCAGGTCATGGGAAATCGCGCTGAACAGCTGACTGCGCTCGGTGAGGTAACGGCTGATGCGTTCGCGCATGGTGTTGAAGGCGCGGCCCACTTCGACCACTTCGCTGCCGCCGCCCTCGGCCACCGGCTCGACGTCGGCGCCCAGCGACAAATCCCGCGCGGCCCGCGCCAGACGCTTGAGTGGCCGACTCTGCCAGTGCACCAGCAGGCCGATGAACAACAACAGAAAACCGCTGGTGAAGACGATGAACCACACCTGCTGAGTCGGCAGGCCCTGCTCTTCCAGACTGGTGTAGGGCTCGGGCAACAGCGAGGCGATGTACAGCCATTCACCCGGCGCCAACTGAATCTGGGTCACCAGCACCGGCGGATTCACCGGTTCCAGGGTCAACGCGTAATGCGCCCAGGAGCGCGGCAACTCATCGAGTTTCAACCCGGCGTTGAAGATCCGTAAGTCATCGGGGCTGACGAAGGTCACCAGAATGTCGGTGTCCTGGCCCAGCGACTGCCGCAGCACTTCATCCACCGCTTTCAGTACCGCGGCCTTGCGCGGCGTCACCGGCAGCACTTCCATGCCCAACGGTTTGTCATTGAGCGTCACCACAAAACGCGTGCCGCCCATGCTGCGCAATTGGTCGAGCACCAGCGGCCGATAGGCCACCGGCAACGAACGGAAATAACTGACGCTGGCGGTCATCGAATGGGCGAGGCTGCGGGCGCTGGTGACCAGGCCTTCGAGCTGGGTCGCGCGCAATTGGGAAACCCAGATCACGCTGGACAGGGTCTGGGCGAACAACACCGCGAGCAACGTCAGCAACAGCATCCGGCCGAGCAGCGAGCGCGGCATCGGCACTTTGCGCGCGGTGGTGCGCAGGAACTCAGTGACCATTGCCGGCAACCACATTGGCTGCCAGCTGGTAGCCGCTGCCACGCACGGTGCGGATCAGGCGCGGCGGTTTTTCGGTGTCGCGCAGGCGTTGGCGCAAACGACTGACGGCCATGTCGACGATGCGATCGAGGGGCATCAGGTCGCGGCCACGGGTGGCGTTGCCGATGGTGTCGCGGTCGAGGATTTCCTGGGGATGATCGAGGAACAGTTTCAGCAGAGCGAAGTCGGCGCCGGACAGAATCACTTCCTCGCCGTCGGTGTGAAACAGCCGATGGCTGACCATGTCCAGTCGCCACTCATCGAACGCCAGCACTTCACTGCCGCCGCGTTCCTGACCGAATTGGGCGCGACGCAGCAGGGCCTTGATCCGGGCTTGCAGTTCGCGGGGGCTGAAAGGTTTGCCGAGGTAGTCGTCGGCGCCTAGCTCCAGACCGATGACCCGGTCGGCTTCGTCGGAACTGGCGGTAAGCATGATGATCGGCACCTGGGCCTGACGCGGATGCTGGCGCACCCAGCGGCACAGGCTGAAGCCGTCTTCATCGGGCAGCATCACATCGAGGATCACCAGATCGCTCGGTGCTTCGTTCAGCGCCTGACGAAAACCGGCGCCATCCGCCGTGGCCCGTACCTGAAAACCCGCGCGGGTCAGGTAGGTTTCCAGCAACTCGCGTATCTCCTGGTCGTCATCGACCAACAAAATCGACTTGTTGACTGAGCTCACTTCGAAGGCATCCTTGTTGTTGGAATTGGGCGGATTATGCCTGATGTGTCGAGGGTTCCCACGCTCGGCGTGGGAATGATCATTTACCGGATTGTTCGAGCGCCACTCCTGCACCGACGAGCCCGGAATACGGCGCGGTCACCAGCCACACCGGAATCCCCTTGAAGTAATCGCTCATGCAGCCCTTGTCGGCGAAGCTGCGGGCGAAACCGCTTTCGAGGAAGAAATCGGCGAAACGCGGAATCACGCCGCCCACGATGTACACCCCGCCACGGCCGCCAGTGGTCAGCACGTTGTTGCCGGCCACGCGACCGAGCCAGCAGCAGAACTGCTCCAGCACTTCCAGGGCGATCGGGTCGCCTGCAAGACCTGCCGCAGTGATGGCTTCCGGCGTATCGAGTTTCGGTTCATGACCATCCACCGCGCAGATCGCCCGGTAGACCCGCGGCAAGCCGCCGCCGCTCAACGCGGTTTCCGCGCTGACGTGGCCGATCTCGTTGTAGATGTGCTGCCAGAGCTGGGTTTCACGCGGACTGCTCAGCGGCAGATCGACGTGGCCGCCCTCCCCCGGCAACGCGGCAAACCGCCCTTCGCCCAAATCAAGCAAGGTGCCGACGCCCAGGCCAGTGCCCGGGCCGATCACCACTGCCGGGCGCAATGGCTCAGGCTCGCCCTCGCAGACCACGCGAAATTCGCCGGGCTGTAAACGGGTCATGCCCAATGCCATGGCCGAAAAGTCGTTGACCAGCAACAACTGCTCGACCTGCAAGGTCTGGCAGAACGCCTTGCGGCTCAGGCGCCAGTGGTTGTTGGTGAACTTGAATTCATCGCCGCTCACCGGCCCCGCCACCGACAGGCACACCGAACCGATGGCACCCGGCGCCAGACCGAGCCCGCTCAGGTAGAGGCTGATCGCCTCCTCCGGGCTGGCATGGTCGGCCGTGGCCAGCACCTGAACCGATTCGAGCTGCTGATCTTTCCACAACGCGAACCGCGCGTTGGTGCCTCCGATGTCACCGACCAAAGCCAGTTTCAATTAAGCGTCTCCAGGGCAGAAGTGAAGGCGCTGGCGCCCTGCTCCGCCGAGCTGAAGGCCAAACGCATGAAGCCAAACAGCTCGCGACCGCTGCCGATGTTGTTGCCCAACAGGCCTTTGGCGGGTTCGCGCGCTGCGAATTCGGCGGCGTCCACCTTGAGTTCCAAGGTGCCTTTGACGCCATCGACGCGGATGATATCGCCCTCTTGCACGCGCGCCAAAGCACCGCCGACATAAGCTTCAGGGCTGACGTGAATCGCCGCCGGGATTTTCCCCGACGCGCCGGACATGCGCCCGTCCGTCACCAGTGCAACCTTGAAGCCGCGATCCTGCAGCACACCGAGGAACGGTGTCATCTTGTGCAGCTCAGGCATGCCGTTGGAGCGCGGGCCCTGGAAGCGCATCACCGCGACAAAATCCTTCTCCAGCAGACCGGCCTTGAAGGCGTCGGCCAGATCCTGCTGATCCTGGAACACCATGGCCGGTGCTTCGACGATCTGGTTTTCCAGCGCGACGGCGGACACTTTCATCACGCCACGACCGAGGTTGCCTTCCATCACGCGCAAGCCGCCCTCTGCCGAGAACGCACGGGCCACCGGGCGCAGGATGTTTTCGTCGAGGCTGTCGGTCGGGCCTTCGCGCCACACCAGCTTGCCGTTATCGAGGAACGGTTCCTTGGTGTACTGACTCAGGCCGTGGCCGAGCACGGTGTTGACGTCTTCGTGCAGCAGGCCGGCTTCGAGCAGTTCGCGAATCAGGAACGACATGCCGCCCGCCGCCTGGAAGTGGTTGATGTCGGCCTTGCCGTTCGGATAGACGTGGCTCAGGGTCGGCACGACTTCGGAGAGGTCGGCCATGTCCTGCCAGGTCAGTTGAATGCCCGCCGCCATGGCGATGGCCGGCATGTGCAGGGTGTGGTTGGTCGAACCGCCGGTGGCGTGCAGCGCGACGATCGAGTTGACCAGCGCCTTCTCGTCGACAATTTCGCCGATCGGCATGAAGTTGCCGTTCTGTTTGGTCAGGCGGGTGACCTGATGCGCGGCTTCGCGGGTCAGGGCGTCACGCAGCGGCGTGTTCGGGTTGACGAACGACGCGCCCGGCAGGTGCAGACCCATGACTTCCATCAGCAACTGGTTGGTGTTGGCAGTGCCGTAGAAGGTGCAGGTGCCGGGGCTGTGGTAGGACTTCATTTCCGATTCCAGCAGCTCTTCACGGGTCGCCTTGCCTTCGGCGTACTTCTGCCGCACGTCGGCTTTTTCCTTGTTGGAAATTCCCGAGACCATCGGCCCGCCCGGGACGAAAATCGTCGGCAGGTGACCGAAACGCAGGGAGCCCATCATCAGGCCTGGCACGATCTTGTCGCAGATGCCGAGCATCAGCGCGCCGTCGAACATGTTGTGGGACAGCGCCACCGCCGTCGACATCGCGATCACTTCGCGGCTCGGCAGGCTCAGCTCCATGCCCGGCTCGCCCTGGGTCACGCCGTCGCACATGGCAGGCGTGCCGCCGGCGAACTGGCCGACCGAGCCGATTTCGCGCAGGGCGTTCTTGATTTGTTCCGGGAAGACTTCGTACGGCTGGTGCGCCGAGAGCATGTCGTTATATGACGAAACAATTGCGATGTTCGCCGAGTTCATCATCCGCAGGCTGTGCTTGTCTTCGCTGCCACACCCGGCCACGCCATGGGCGAAGTTGGCGCATTGCAGTTTGCCGCGCATCGGCCCGTCAGTTGCAGCGCCGCGAATCAGCGCAAGGTAAGCCTGACGCGTGGCGCGGCTGCGGGCGATAAGCCGTTCGGTGACCTCAAGAACGCGGGGATGCATGTGTAGAACTCCAGGCTAACGGATGTGGCGACCTGATTGTCTATGCTGATCAAAAGCCCGTTCGCGTGGGATGACGAACGGTTTTCTTGATCATTCGGACCAGTTGATTCAGGTCACTCGTTGTAGATAAAACAAAATATTGCCACTAAAAAGGCTTGTTTTCTATTTTTATGCGAATAATCTTGTAATTCCAACAACAAAACGACGGCGGCGCTGTTCAATGACTCTTCGAATCGCAATCAATGGTTTTGGCCGCATCGGCCGTAATGTCCTGCGCGCACTGTATACCCAAGGCTATCGTCAGGATTTGCAGATCGTCGCCATCAACGATCTGGGCGACAGCGCGATTAATGCGCATCTGCTCAAGTACGACACCGTTCATGGCACATTCGACGCCGAAGTGGCTCATGACAACGAGAGCCTGACCGTCAATGGCGACCGCATTTCGGTCAGCGCCATCCGCAACCCGGCCGACCTGCCCTGGGCTGCGGAAAAGATTGATGTGGTATTCGAATGCACCGGTCTTTTCACCGACCGGGCCAAAGCCGCCGCGCATATTACCGCCGGCGCACGCAAAGTGATTATCTCGGCCCCGGCCAAAGGCGCCGATGCCACCGTCGTTTACGGTGTGAACCACGACATTCTGCGCCAGTCGCACCAGATCATTTCCAACGCGTCGTGCACCACCAACTGCCTGGCCCCCGTGGCTCAGGTGCTGCACCGCGAACTGGGCATCGAAAGTGGTCTGATGACCACGATTCACGCCTACACCAACGACCAGAACCTGACCGACGTCTACCACACCGACCCGTACCGCGCCCGCTCCGCCACCCAGAACATGATCCCGAGCAAGACCGGCGCCGCCGAAGCCGTGGGCCTGGTGCTGCCGGAACTGGCGGGCAAGCTGACCGGCATGGCCGTGCGTGTGCCGGTGATCAATGTGTCGCTGGTGGACCTGACCGTGCAGCTGAAGCGCGAAGCCTCGGCCGATGAGGTCAATGCACTGATGAAAGCGGCGAGCCAGCATTCGAAGATCCTCGGCTACAACACCCTGCCGCTGGTCTCGAGCGACTTCAACCACAACCCGCTGTCGTCGATCTTCGACGCCAACCACACCAAAGCCAGCGGCAAACTTCTGAAAGTCTTGGCCTGGTATGACAACGAGTGGGGCTTCTCCAACCGTATGCTCGATAACTGCCTGGCGCTGTGCAACGCGGAATAAAACCGCTGCCATCGCTTCGAGAGCGGGCAAAAGCTTTATCAACCTTTGACAAATCAACACTTGACCACTCGGGCGGATGATAAGCATTATCATTCGCTCGAAATGGATCAGGTCTTCCCGTGAGTCAATCACACTTCAACCACGTCTTCCTCGCCCAGCGCACCTCGCTGCTGCGGACGCTGGAACGGATGGTCAACAACCACAGCACCGCCGAAGACCTGTTGCAGGAAACTTACCTGCGCGTCACCCGGGCGCTGAGCGAACGGGCCATCGATCACCTTGAACCCTTTGTCTTCCAGACCGCGCGCAACCTGGCACTGGATCATTTGCGTGCGCGCAAGATTCATTCGCGGACCATGGTCGACGACGTGCCGCAGGACGTGGTGCACAGCGTCGCCGCCCCCGCCAGCAGCGCCGAAGACGCCGCCCACGCCGAACAATTGCTGGAGCGCCTGAACGTGAGCCTCGGTGAACTCAGCCCCCGCCAACAGCAAATCTTCATCCTCAGCCGCCTGCACGGGCACAGCTATCAGGAAATCGCCGAAGAACTGAGCGTATCCCTCAGCACGGTGCAGAAAGAACTCAAACTGATCATGACCATCTGCATCGGTGTCGCCGAGCGCCTGAACGGCGACTGATCTGCAAGCCTTGTCGGTATTCGACAGGATCGACTGCACTGATCATCGGGCTTTGTTACCCTTGCCCGACTTTTACGCTTCACTAAAAAAACAGCCGTGCACAGACACTGCCGAGGAAACACCGTGACGGACATCCACCGCTCCCCTTCGCCTTCATCGGCGCAGGACGCCGCCAGCGCAATGGACCAGGCTCTGGACTGGCTCATCGTGCTCGGCAGTCCGGACGAGGAGCAGACCCGGCAATTCCATGCCTGGCTGGCGGCCGATCCGTTGAATGCCGAGGCGTTCGCCAAGGCTCAGGCAATCTGGGACGGCCCGCAGATCGCTCAGTGCGCGCAAAACCTCGCGGCCAAACCGAAGAAAGTCACCGTCCTCACTCGCCTGCGTCCGCACTGGAAACCGCTGGCCACCGCCGCGGTGCTGCTGCTCGGGCTGTTCAGTTTCAGCAACCTTCCGATGCGTCTGCAGGCCGATCACCTGACCGTAGTCGGCGAGCGTCAGCGCCTGCAGCTTGAGGACGGCTCGAAAGTCCTGCTCAACACCAATTCCGCGTTCTCCAGCACGATCAACGATCAGCAGCGAGTCGCGCGGCTGTATCAGGGCGAAGCGTTTTTCGAGATCCCGGCCAGCCGCAGCCAGCCGCTGGAAATCGACGCCGGGCCGGTGAAGGCAAGCGTGCGCGACACCGCGTTCGCCGTGCGTTATCTGGACGGCGTGGCGCAGGTGCGGGTGCAGCGCGGCGATGTCGATCTGCGGGCGACCCGTGACGATGCCCGTGTGCGGCTGTCCGCCGGGGAAAGCATCCGCATCGGCCCGAACGGTTTCGACCGTCCGGCCAAGGTCGACGCCGCCACCGATCTGGCCTGGGTGCAGGGTCGGCTGATCTTCGAAAACTGCCCGCTTAACCAGGTGCTGGCCGAACTGCGCCGCTACTACCCGGGCTTCATCATCAACACCAACGATCAGTTGGCCGACGTCGCCGTCACCGGCAATTACCGTCTCGACCAGCCGCTGGACGTGGTGCGTTCGCTCGCTCATATCACCTCGGCCAAGCTTCGGGAATTCCCGGCGCTGGTGATCTTGAACTAAATGAGAATTATTTTTACTCGATAGTCGAAGCTCGTTCGTCTCGTTATAGCCAATGCAATTGATTCGCATCTCGCGAGATCAATCAGCACCTATAAAGATTCGTGCGACACGGAGCGCTATCGATGTCCTCTCGCCTTACCCGCCAGACTTCTTCCCCTTCCCGCGTGCTGTCGCTGCTGACCGCTGCCATCCTGATGGCCGGCACCGCGCCGCTGATGGCCGCCACCGAACAGCCGACGCGCAACATGGGCGATTACTCGTTCGCCATTGCCCAACAGCCGCTGGTGTCGGCGCTCAATGCGTTCACCGCCGTCACCGGCTGGCAGGTCGGTTTGCCGGCGGAATTGGGTCAAGACGTGTCGTCGCCGGGCGTGCGCGGTTCGCTGCCACCGGAAAAAGCCCTGGAGCGCCTGTTGGTGGGGACCAACCTGAGCTTCCGCAAACTGAGCAACAACAACGTCGTGCTGGAAAAACGCGCCAGCAGCGGCGCGCTTAACCTGGATCAGGTGACCATCAGCGCCACCCGTCAGGAACAGTCGATCAACAGCGTGCCGGCCACCGTCACCGTGCAGACTCGTCAGGATCTGGACCGCAATAACGTCAACACCATCAAGGATCTGGTGCGCTACGAGCCGGGTGTGTCCGTCGGCGGCGCCGGCCAGCGTGGCGGGATCAGCGGCTACAACATTCGCGGCATCGACGGCGACCGCATTCTGACTCAGGTCGACGGCGTCGAAGTGCCTGACGGTTTCTTCAACGGCCCTTACGCCAAGACCCAGCGCAATTACGTGGACCCGGAAATCGTCAAACGCGTCGAGATCCTCCGTGGCCCGGCCTCGGTGCTGTACGGCAGCAACGCCATCGGCGGCGCCGTGAGCTACTACACCCTCGACCCGGACGACATCATCAAGCCCGGCAAGGACGTCGGTGCCCGCCTGAAAACCGGCTACAGCTCCGCCGACGAGAGCTGGCTGAAATCCGCCACCGTCGCCGGTCGCGCCGACCAGTTCGACGGTTTGCTGCACTACAGCCAGCGCGACGGTCATGAAACCGACTCCTACGGCAGCAACAACGGCACCGGTCTTGAGCGCACCGCCGCCAACCCGGAAGACGTGAAAGCCACCAACGTGCTGGCCAAGATCGGCTGGAACTACAACGAAGGTTCGCGCCTGGGCCTGACCTACGAAAAGTACAAGGATGATCGCGACACCGATCAGAAAAGCGCCTACGGTGGCCCATACTTCAACGGCGCCCCGACGATCCCGAACAGCGTGCTGCCCGGCGGCATGTACCAGTGGCGCACCGGCAACGACACCATCACCCGCGAGCGTTTTGGCCTGGAGCACAGCTTCGGGCTCGACAGCCTGCTGGCGGACAACGTGAAGTGGAGCCTCAACCACCAGACCGCCAAGACCGACCAGAGCACAGACGAGTTCTATTACCCGATCACCCGCAAAGTGCTGCGCACCCGCGACACGATCTACGAAGAGAAACAGTGGGTCTTCGACGCGCAACTGGACAAGGCCTTCAGCATCGGCGCCACCGATCATGTGCTGACTTACGGCACCACCATCAAGCAGCAGAAAGTTACCGGCTCGCGCAGCGGCGACGGCACATGCCTGGCGGTCGGTCGCGGCTGCACCGCCATCGGCGCCACCAGCGCGGCTGACGTGCTGAAAAAATCCAGCGACTTCCCGGACCCGACCATCAACACCTACAGCCTGTTCGCCCAGGATCAGATCAGCTGGAACAACTGGACCTTCCTGCCGGGCCTGCGCTACGACTACACGCAGCTCAAGCCGCACATCACCCAGGAATTCCTCAACACCGTGGCCGCCGACGGCAACGGCACGGTCAGCGACGAGAACAAGACCTGGCATAAAGTCTCGCCGAAATTCGGCCTGACCTACGCCCTGACCGACAACTACACCTGGTACGGTCAGTACGCCGAAGGCTTCCGCACACCAACCGCGAAAGCGCTTTACGGCCGCTTCGAGAACAGCACCACCGGCTACAACGTGGCGCCGAATCCGGACCTGGAACCGGAAAAAAGCAAAAGCTATGAAACCGGCCTGCGCGGCAACTTCGAGCAAGGCTCATTCGACGTGGCGGTGTTCTATAACAAGTACCGCGACTTCATCAACGAAGACGCCGTCACCCCGGGCTACAGCGAGCTGACGTTCCAGTCCAGCAACATCAAGCACGCCACCATCAAGGGTGCCGAAGTCAAAGGTCGTCTGAACCTGGATTCCTTCGGCGCGCCGCAAGGCTTGTACACCCAGGGTTCGATCTCCTACGCCTATGGACGCAACAACGACAACGGCGAGCCGTTGAACAGCGTCAACCCGCTGACCGGCGTGTTCGGCCTCGGTTATGACCAGGACAACTACGGCGGCCTGCTGAGCTGGACCGTGGTCAAGAAGAAGGATCGCGTCGACGACAGCAACTTCAAATCGCCGGACGGTGTCAGCAGTCAATTCAAGTCGCCGGGCTTCGGCATTCTCGATCTGGCCGGTTATTACAAGGTCACCGACGACGTCACCGTCAGCGGCGGCATCTACAACCTGACCGACAAGAAATACTGGCTGTGGGATGACGTGCGCGGTTACGACAGCGTCGGCGAAGCCTCGGTGACACAACCGGCCAACCTCGATCGCCTGACCCAGCCGGGTCGCAACTTCGCGATCAACCTGGTCTGGGATATTTGATCCGGATGACCTCACGGCGCGCATGCATTGCCGCGCCGTGAGGTTTTTTTACTGTCCGGCGCTTGCCCGTACGTCTCGTTATCAAGCGCCTCTTCTTTTCAAGGACATCTCATGAGCACCCCGGAAAAAGCCCTGCGTTCGCAACGCCTGAACCAGATCACCCACGAGCCGCACAGCAAGCTCGATGCGCTGGTCAAGGCCCACGCGCCGTTCGAGACCCGCGCCAACTTCGCCCGTTTCGTGGTCGCGCAGTACCTGTTCCAGTCGGAACTGGTGTCGCTGTACAACGATGCCGAACTGACCGCCATCGTCCCTGACCTGCCGGCCCGCTGCCGCGCCGAAGCGGCCAGGGCCGACCTCGCCGACCTTGACACCGAAGTGCCTGCGCCAGTCGCCGGCGCGGTGAAAAACCCGAGCAAGGCCCGCGCCCTGGGCTGGATTTTCGTGTCCGAGGGTTCCAAGCTCGGTGCTGCGTTCCTGATCAAACGCGCCGTTGCACTGGACCTGAGCGAAACCTTTGGCGCCCGTCATCTGGGCGAGCCTGAGGGTGGTCGCGCCGAAGGCTGGAAGAGCTTTGTGCGTACCCTCGATTCGCTGCAATTCAGCGCTGAAGAGGAAGCCGAAGTGGAGCAAGGCGCGATTGACGCGTTCAACCGCTTTACCGTGCTGCTGGAACAGGCTTACGCCACAGAAGCCGAACCGGCCTGATCCCAGCCACACCGTAAAACCTGTGGGAGCTGGCTTGCCAGCGATGACGGCGTGTCAGACAACATCCCTGTCGACTGACCGGACGCTATCGCTGGCAAGCCAGCTCCCACAAGGAATTGCGTAAGTCTGTAAGATTCCCACCCTGTCACATTAGCCTCTCGCTGAGCCCATGCCCCAACCCGCCTCCTCCCGACTCGCCCGCCTGCTGTTCGGTCTGCTCGCCTATGTCAGCCTCGGCATCGGTCTGATCGCCATCGTCGTGCCCGGCCTGCCGACCACCGAGTTCATCCTGCTCGCCGCCTGGGCCGCGACCCGCAGTTCGCCGCGCCTGAGTGCCTGGCTGGAAAACCATCGGCTGTTCGGGCCGATCCTGAGTAACTGGCGCAACGGCAAGATCATCGCCCGCAAAGCCAAGGTCAGCGCCACCGTCAGCATGTTGCTGTGCGCCACGCTGATGCTGGTGATGCTCGATCACGGCTGGCCGATCTATCTGGCGATTGCCGGGATGACGATGGGCAACCTGTGGATCTGGTCGCGACCGGAAGCGCTGCCGAAGATTTTCTGATTTTTCTCTTGTTTTCAGGGCATTTACTCGCGCAAACGTTTAGCCGTGACCGTTCGTCGGCTTGCAACTCATGCGTACCCGCCTCGCGCCGATGAGCATTGAATGGCGCTGAATGGATTTGGCGAACCGGGCACCTTCCTGCCTCTTAGCCAACAGCTCATCCATTCGCGAGAACGTCCCATGTTCGACTCTCTGTCCATTCGCCTGAAAATCGTCTTGCTCTCCGGCCTCTGCCTGCTCGGTGTGGTCGCGCTGATCGTTGGCATCAACATTTACCAGACCAACCAGAACGACGAACTGGTCAGTGCTTCCAGCAGCAAGATGCTCACCGCCAGCGTGCAGGACCTGTTGCAGGCCAAGGCTGCCGAGCAAGCGGTGCGGGTGCAGAAAACCTTCGGCGAGAGCCTGTTGGTGATCACCGCCCTGGCCGACCAGATCAAGGACATGCGAGTGATGGCCGCCAAGCGTTCGCTGGACGCCGGCGCCCTGCGTGAAGAGTTGAACCAGAGCCTGAAAACCGCCTTCGAGCGCAACAGCAAGGTGCTTGGCATCTGGCTGGCGTTCGAACCCAACGGACTGGACGGCAAGGACAGCGAATTCGCCAACGATGCCGCGCGCCAGTCCAACGAGGCGGGACGTTTCGCCAGTTACTGGAGCCGTGCTGCGGGTCCGTCGCTGAACACGATCATGGTCGAAGACGACATGAACAAGACCACCCTCAGCGTCAGCGGCACGCCTTACAACAGCTGGTACACCTGCCCTCGCGACAACAAACGTACCTGCCTGCTTGATCCTTACGCCGACACCGTGGGCGGCAAGGAAATGCTCATGACCACCATTTCCGTGCCCCTGCTGGTGGACGGCAAGGCCATCGGCGTGGTCGGTGTCGACATCGCCCTCGACGCCCTGCAAGCGGCGGCCGTGGACTCTCAGCGTGACCTGTTCAACAGCGCCGGGCACATGCTGATCGTCTCCGGCAGCGGCGTGCTCGGTGCTTACAGCGCTGATGCCGGCAAGGTCGGCAAGAGCATCGGCGACACCCTCGGCGCCGAGGGCAAGGACGTGCTGCAACTGCTGAGTGCCGGCACACCGAAGATTCTCGAGCGGGGCGACCTGATCCGCGCCGTGTATCCGGTCAACCCGATTGCCGACTCCAAGGCCTGGGGCGTGGTCATCGACCTGCCGAAACAAGTGCTGCTGGCCGACTCGGTCAAGCTCCAGGCAGTGCTCGACGACGCGCAGCAAACCGGCACGATTACCGCATTGGCGGTGGCCGTGATCGCCGGCCTGATCGGTCTGCTGCTGATCTGGCTCACCGCCTCCGGCGTGACCCGTCCGATCAACAGCGTCGCCGAAATGCTGAAGAACATCGCCAGCGGTGAAGGTGATCTGACCCAGCGCCTGAACTACACCAAGAAAGATGAACTGGGCGAACTGGTGAACTGGTTCAACCGCTTCCTCGACAAGCTGCAACCGACCATCGCCCAGATCAAACAGAGCATCACCGAGGCCCGTGGCACCGCCGATCAGTCGTCGGAAATCGCCCGCCAGACCAGCGAAGGCATGCAGGTGCAGTTCCGCGAGATCGATCAGGTAGCGACCGCCTCCAACGAAATGAGCGCCACCGCTCACGACGTGGCGAACAGCGCGTCGAATGCGGCCAACGCGGCGAAAGGCGCCGATCAGTCGGCCAAGGACGGGATGTCGATCATCGAGCGCAGCACCCGCGACATCAACCAACTGGCCGATGAAGTCAGCAAAGCCGTGACCGAAGTCGAAGAGCTGGCAGTCAACAGCGAGCAGATCGGTTCGGTGCTGGAAGTGATCCGCAGCATTGCCGAGCAGACCAACCTGCTGGCGCTGAACGCCGCGATCGAAGCGGCCCGTGCCGGTGAAAGCGGTCGTGGTTTTGCGGTGGTGGCAGATGAAGTCCGTAACCTCGCCAAGCGCACCCAGGATTCGGTCGAAGAAATCCGCGTGGTGATCGAGCGCATCCAGACCGGCACCCGTGGCGTGGTCGCGACCATGCACTCGAGCCAGACCCAGGCTCACAACAACGCCGGGCAGATCCGCCAGGCCGTGGACGCCCTCGGCAAGATCAGCGACGCGGTTACCGTGATCAGCGACATGAACCTGCAGATCGCCAGCGCCGCCGAACAGCAAAGCGCCGTGGCCGAAGAGGTCAACCGCAACGTCTCGGCGATCCGTACCGTCACCGAAACCCTGACCGAACAGGCCACCGAATCGGCGGCGATCAGCAGCCAGCTCAACGCCCTGGCCAGCCAGCAGATGAAATTGATGGATCAGTTCCGCGTCTGATTTGATCTATGATCAGGCCCTCTTCCGGAGGGCCTTCGATGACTGATCTGCTCACGTCCATTCAAGCCGCACTCGGCTTGCCCCGCACGCCGATTCCATTCACCGCCGAGGGCGCCCTGCCCTCGGCGTTTGCCGTCACCGACCTTGCCTGCGCGAGCATTGCCGCTGCCGGGCAAGCTGTCGCCGAACTCCTTCAGCAGCAAACCGGCGACTTGCCCACTGTAGAAGTCGACCGCCGCCTCGCCTCGTTCTGGTTCGCCACGTCGCTGCGACCGATCGGCTGGGAAGTGCCGCCGCTGTGGGATCCGGTGGCCGGCGACTACGCAACCCGAGACGGCTGGATCCGCCTGCACACCAACGCCCCGCATCACCGCGCCGCCGCTGAACGCGTGCTCGGTGCCTGTGCCGACCGCGCGGCAATGGCGGCGAAAGTCGCGCAGTGGGCCAGTGCCGATCTGGAGCGAGCGGTGGTCGAGTCCAAGGGTTGTGCGGCTGAAATGCGCAGTTGGGAACAGTGGCAGAAACATCCGCAAGGGCTGGCGGTGAATGCCGAACCCTTGGTGCATTTCAGTGATGAGAAAGACGTAAGTCATCAACCCTGGCAAGGCTCGGTGGCGCGGCCATTGGCCGGGCTCAAGGTGCTCGACCTGACTCGCGTACTGGCCGGCCCGACCGCCAGCCGCTTTCTTGCAGGGCTCGGCGCCAACGTGCTGCGCATCGACCCGCCGACCTGGAACGAACCCGGCGTGGTGCCGGAAGTGACCCTGGGCAAACGCTGTGCGCGACTGGATCTGCATGCTCCGGCAGATCGCGCAGTGTTCGAAAGCCTGCTCAAGGACGCCGACATTCTGCTGCACGGCTATCGCGCCGACGCCCTTGAACATCTCGGCTTCGGCGTCGAACGCCGCCGGCAACTGGCGCCGGGGCTGATCGATGTCTGCCTCAACGCCTACGGCTGGAGCGGCCCGTGGCAGAACCGTCGGGGCTTCGACAGTCTGGTGCAGATGAGCAGCGGGATTGCCGAGGCCGGACAGCGCTGGAAGCAAGCGGACAAACCGACACCGCTGCCGGTGCAGGCGCTGGATCATGCGACGGGGTATCTGATGGCGGCGAGTGTGATTCGGTTGCTGGCTGAACGGTTACGCACTGGTCGAGGTGGATCGGCACGGTTGTCGCTGGCGCGGACGGCGAAGTTGTTGGTTGAGCGTGGGGCTGGGACGGACGAAACGTTGCGTCCGGAAAATCCACAGGATCAAAGCTCGCTGGTGGAGCAGACACCGTGGGGGCCGGCGCATCGGCTTCAAGCCCCGCTGAAGATTAGCGGGACGCCTCTGCAGTGGGTTTTGCCGGCAACTGAGTTGGGGTCGCATCGTCCGCAGTGGATTTAAGGTTTGTGCATGGTTTGAGACTGCTGCCCTCACCCCAGCCCTCTCCCGGGGGGAGAGGGAGCCGACCGAGTTGCCTGGCGCCATGCATCGACCTGAGAGATCGAGTCGATTTTGGATTCGATGCAGAACGTTCAAGTCGGTGTACTTCTCAAATATCCCCAATCGGCTCCCTCTCCCTCCGGGAGAGGGCTGGGGTGAGGGCAGCGGTTTCAAGACGGATACGAAAAATTCAGTCAAAGCGACTCAAGGATGTCCACAACACCTGCGCCGCATACCCCCGAAACGGCCGCCAGGCTTCAGCCCGAACAGACAACTCCCGCGCCGTCACCCGTTCCCCCTCCAGCACTTCCAGCGCCCGCAGCAACCCCACATCGCCAGTCGGAAACCCGTCCATGTCCCGCAACTGGCGCAGGGCAATGTACTGCGCCGTCCAGTCGCCAATCCCGTGCAGCGCCAGCAACCGCGCCGTCCCGGAGGCAAACAGCAGCGGATCGTCCAATGACGCCTGCGCCACCCCGGACAAGGTCCGCCCGCGACTTTTCGGCATGCCCAGCGCCGCCAGATCAGCGTTTGCCAAAACCTTTGCCTGAGGAAAGACGTGGGTCAGGCCCGGCACTGAAGAACGTAAAGGCTCGCCATACTGCGCCACCAGTTTCCCCGCCAGCCGAATCGCCGCCACCACGGTGATCTGCTGCCCCAGCACCGCGCGAAACGCCAGTTCCAGACCATCCCACGCCCCCGGCACTCGCAACCCCGGCCGTTCGGCGATCAGCCGCGCCAGCAGCGGATCTACCCCCAGATGCCGCTGCATCGTGGGTAGATCCGCATCCAGATCAAACATCCGTCGCAAACGCGCAACAATCTCGGGAACCGCCGACGGATCCGGGAAATCCAGCTCCACCTCCAGCGCATCACCGTCGCCGGGCCGGACCGAAACCGTACCGTGAAGCCCGTTCAACCCGATGCTGCGCGAATACACGCCATCGGCCACCGTCTCCATCCCGACCACTGCGCGGGCCGCGAGAAACCCGAGCATCGCCGGCCAGTCGCAGGATCCCTGATAGTCGAGCCGCAATCTCACAGGGACAACACGCCGCTGTACAACCCATACGCCGCGAGCCCGGCCCCGGCGATCACGCAGGTGAAAATCCCCTTCTCGAGCGTGGTGAACAGCGGCTCGCCCTGCTCATGTTTGGCCTTGGCGAACAGGATCACCCCCGGCGCATACAGCAGCGCCGACAGCAGCAGGTATTTCACCCCGCCGGCATACAACAGCCACACCGCGTAACACAGCGCGATGCCGCCGATCAGCAGATCCTTGGTGCGTTCGGCGGAGGCATGTTCATAGGTTTCTCCCCGTCCGCTGAGCAACACGGCATAGGCTGCCGACCACAGATACGGCACCAGAATCATCGACGAGGCGAGGTAAATCAGGCTGGTGTAAGTGCCGGCGGAAAACAGCGTGATCAGCAGGAAAATCTGGATCATCACGTTGGTCAGCCACAAAGCATTGACCGGCACATGGTTGGCGTTTTCCTTTTTCAGGAACGCCGGCATCGTGTTGTCCTTGGCGGTGGCGAACAGGATCTCCGCGCACAACAGCGCCCACGACAGCAACGCACCGAGCAACGAAATGGCCAGGCCCACGCTGATCAGCAGCGCACCCCATGGCCCGACAATGTGTTCCAGTACGGCGGCCAGCGAAGGGTTCTGCAAGGTCGCCAGTTCCGGCTGACTCATGATCCCCAGCGACAACACGTTGACCAGCACCAACAGCGCCAGCACACCGATAAAACCGATCACCGTGGCGCGGCCCACATCCGAGCGTTTCTCCGCCCGCGCCGAGTAAACGCTGGCGCCTTCGATACCGATGAACACGAACACGGTGACCAGCATCATGTTGCGCACCTGATCCATCACGCCGCCGAAATTCGGGTTGCTGCGGCCCCAGATGTCGCGGGTAAACACGTCCGCCTTGAAGGCCACGGCGGCGATGACCACGAACATGATCAGCGGAATGATCTTGGCCACGGTGGTCAACTGATTGATCAGCGCTGCTTCCTTGATCCCGCGCATCACCAGAAAGTGCACGGCCCACAGCAACACCGAAGCGCAGCCGATGGCAATCGGCGTGTTGCCCTGACCGAACACCGGAAAGAAGTAGCCGAGGGTGCTGAACAGCAACACGAAATACCCGACGTTACCCAGCCAGGCGCTGATCCAGTAACCCCACGCCGAAGAAAAGCCCATGTAGTCGCCAAACCCGGCCTTGGCGTAGGCATACACGCCGGAGTCCAGTTCCGGTTTGCGGTTGGCCAGGGTCTGGAACACGAAGGCCAGGGTGAGCATGCCGATCGCCGTGATGCCCCAGCCGATCAGGATGGCCCCGGCATCGGCCCGGGCCGCCATGTTCTGCGGCAGGGAAAATATCCCCCCGCCAATCATCGAACCCACCACCAGGGCGATCAGTGCGCCAAGGCGCAGCTTTTGCGTCGGTTGCGACATTCCAGCGTCTCCAAGTTCCAGAGCGGCGAATGCCGCGAAACCGTTATGCAACCGGCTTTTAACTAAATGGATAAAGCGTAATGACGTTTATTGAATAACGCCAACTTGCGCCCTTTATATATAGCCATTGGCGCTAACGCCGTAGCACGCTCAGACAGTTTTGTGCGCGAATCCTAATAAATCAATTCTGTACTGAAAACAGCGGTGAAAAATTTGCCAAAACCTGAAAAGGAACTAGCGTGATAATTCGAAAGTAATAGGATCCATTCTTAACCACTTTTGACAAAACGCCTCTAGGACGGGCCTTCCAGACAATAGCTTTATGCCTTCAGACGTTTCATAAGTCATTCATTAACAATGGAATGTGACCATGCACTGATCTAAGTCAGCTGTTTGAAAAGCCAACAGAACTACGCTGTGAACTCTTCTCTCCTGCAATGGAGTCATGCAATGTCTGAAGCTCCCGGAAAACTACGACTAGGTGCACTGGTTGCATTGGTAGTCGGTTCAATGATCGGTGGCGGGATATTCTCTTTGCCACAAAACATGGCCGCCAGTGCCGACGTCGGCGCGGTCCTGATTGGCTGGGCCATCACCGCAGTCGGCATGCTCACCCTCGCTTTCGTCTTTCAAACCCTCGCCAATCGCAAGCCTGACCTGGACGGCGGTGTCTACGCCTACGCCAAGGCCGGTTTCGGCGATTACATGGGTTTCTCTTCGGCCTGGGGTTACTGGATCAGCGCCTGGCTGGGCAACGTCGGTTACTTCGTTCTGCTGTTCAGCACCCTCGGCTACTTCTTTCCGGTTTTTGGGGAAGGCAACACCGTTGCTGCCGTGATCGGCGCCTCTGTCCTGCTGTGGGGCGTGCACTTTCTGGTGCTGCGCGGGATCAAGGAAGCGGCGTTCATCAACCTCGTGACCACTGTCGCCAAGGTCGTGCCGCTGCTGCTGTTCGTGCTGATCGCGATCTTCGCCTTCAAACTGGACATCTTTACCGCTGACATCTGGGGCGTGAAAAACCCGGATCTGGGCAGCGTGATGAACCAGGTGCGCAACATGATGCTGGTCACCGTGTGGGTGTTCATCGGCATCGAAGGCGCGAGCATCTTCTCGGCCCGGGCGGAAAAACGTTCGGACGTGGGTAAAGCCACCGTGATCGGTTTCATCACCGTGCTGCTGTTCCTGGTGCTGGTGAACGTGCTGTCGCTGGGCATCATGACTCAGCCGGAACTGGCCAAACTGCAGAACCCGTCGATGGCCGCCGTGCTGGAGCACGTGGTCGGTCACTGGGGCGCGGTGCTGATCAGCGTCGGTCTGATCATCTCGCTGCTGGGGGCGTTGCTGTCGTGGGTGCTGCTGTGTGCGGAGATCATGTTCGCCGCCGCCAAGGACCACACCATGCCGGAGTTCCTGCGCAAGGAGAACGCCAACCACGTGCCGGTCAACGCCCTGTGGCTGACCAACGCGATGGTGCAGCTGTTCCTGATCATCACCCTGTTCTCGGCCAGCACTTACCTGTCGCTGATCTACCTCGCCACTTCGATGATTCTGGTGCCGTACCTGTGGTCGGCGGCCTACGCCCTGCTGCTGGCGGTGCGCGGCGAAAGCTACGAAGGCTTCGCGGCCGAACGGCGCAAGGACCTGATCATCGGCGCCATCGCCCTGATCTACGCGGTGTGGCTGCTCTACGCCGGCGGCGTGAAGTACCTGCTGCTGTCGGCCCTGCTCTATGCGCCCGGCGCGATCCTGTTCGCCAAGGCCAAGCTCGAACTCAAACAACCGGTTTTCACCAACGTCGAGAAGCTGATTTTCGCCGCAGTGGTCGTGGGCGCCCTGGTGGCAGCCTACGGACTGTATGACGGCTTCCTGACTCTGTAATTGCTCAACGTTTTCACTCTGGAGGATCACTGAAATGACCACGGAAAAAGCTAAGTACGGCGTCCATTCCGAAGCCGGCAAACTGCGCAAAGTCATGGTTTGCTCCCCAGGTCTGGCCCATCAGCGGCTGACCCCGAACAACTGCGATGAACTGCTGTTCGATGACGTGCTGTGGGTCGCTCAAGCCAAGCGCGACCACTTCGACTTCGTGACCAAGATGCGTGAGCGCGGGATCGACGTGCTGGAAATGCACAACCTGCTGACCGACATCGTCGCCATCCCCGAAGCGCTGGACTGGATCCTCGAGCGCAAGGTCACCGCCGATTCGGTGGGCCTGGGCCTGATCAACGAAGTCAAATCCTGGCTGAAAAGCCTGGAGCCGCGACACATCGCCGAATTCCTGATTGGCGGCGTGTCCGCCGACGACCTGCCGGACAGCTTCGGTGGCAAGACCATCCAGATGTTCCGCGACTTCCTCGGCCACTCCAGTTTCATTCTGCCGCCGCTGCCGAACACCCAGTTCACCCGCGACACCACCTGCTGGATTTACGGTGGCGTGACGCTGAACCCGATGTACTGGCCGGCGCGTCGTCAGGAAACGCTGCTGACCACCGCCATCTACAAATTCCATCCGCAGTTCACCAACGCCGAGTTCGAGATCTGGTACGGCGATCCGGACAAAGATCACGGCAGCTCGACCCTCGAAGGCGGCGACGTCATGCCAATCGGCAACGGCGTGGTGCTGATCGGTATGGGCGAGCGTTCATCCCGTCAGGCCATCGGCCAACTGGCACTGAACCTGTTCAAGAACAAGGCCGTGGAAAAAGTCATCGTCGCTGGCCTGCCGAAGTCTCGAGCGGCGATGCACCTGGATACCGTGTTCAGCTTCTGCGACCGCGACCTCGTCACGATCTTCCCGGAAGTGGTCAACCAGATCGTAGCCTTCACCCTGCGCCCTGACGAAAGCAAACAGGGCGGCATCGACATCCGTCGCGAAGAAGGCACCTTCCTCGACGTCGTGGCCAAAGCCCTCAACCTGCCGAAACTGCGCGTCGTCGAAACCGGCGGCAACAGCTTCGCCGCCGAACGCGAGCAATGGGATGACGGCAACAACGTGGTGGCCGTGGAGCCGGGCGTGGTCATCGGCTACGACCGCAACACCTACACCAACACCCTGCTTCGCAAGGCGGGCGTGGAGGTCATCACCATCAGCGCCGGCGAACTCGGTCGTGGCCGCGGCGGCGGCCACTGCATGACTTGCCCGATCATCCGCGACCCTATCGATTACTAAACGACCATCTCCCCGGCCGCACCTATCCCGTAGCGGCCGGGCCGATTACCGAATCCAAGGAGAATCATCATGGCGTTCAACATTCACAACCGTAATCTGCTCAGCCTGGAACACCACACCCCACGTGAGCTGCGCTACCTGCTCGACCTGTCCCGCGACCTCAAGCGCGCCAAGTACACCGGCACCGAGCAGCAACACCTGAAGGGCAACAACATCGCCCTGATCTTCGAAAAAACCTCGACCCGCACCCGCTGCGCGTTCGAAGTCGCCGCTTATGACCAGGGCGCCAACGTCACCTACATCGACCCGAACTCCTCGCAAATCGGCCACAAGGAAAGCATGAAGGACACAGCCCGCGTGCTGGGTCGCATGTACGACGCCATCGAGTACCGTGGCTTCAAGCAGGAAATCGTCGAAGAGCTGGCCAAGTTCGCCGGCGTGCCGGTGTTCAACGGCCTGACCGATGAATATCACCCGACCCAGATGATTGCCGACGTGCTGACCATGCGTGAGCACGCCGACAAGCCGATCCACGAGATCAGCTACGCCTACCTGGGCGACGCGCGCAACAATATGGGCAACTCGCTGCTGCTGATCGGCGCCAAACTCGGCATGGACGTGCGCATCTGCGCGCCGAAAGCCCTGTGGCCGCACGATGATCTGGTCGATCGCTGCAAAAAATACGCAGAGGAAAGCGGCGCCCGCATCACCCTGACCGAAGATCCGAAAGCGGCGGTCAAAGGCGTGGACTTCATCCACACCGACGTCTGGGTATCGATGGGTGAACCGGTGGAAGCCTGGGCCGAGCGTATCCAGCAACTGCTGCCGTATCAGGTCAACGCCGAGCTGATGAAAGCCACCGGCAACCCGCGCACCAAGTTCATGCACTGCCTGCCGGCGTTCCACAACAGCGATACCAAGGTCGGCAAACAGATCGCCGAACAGTATCCGCACCTGAAAAACGGCATCGAAGTGACCGACGACGTGTTCGAGTCGCCGGCCTGCATCGCCTTCGAGCAAGCGGAAAACCGCATGCACACCATCAAGGCGATTCTGGTGTCGACTTTGGCAGACCTGTAACCCGGCTTTGGCACTGATCGTTCCCACGCTCCGCGTGGTAACGCCGCCCCCGGACGCTCTGCGTCCGCTGTGACGCAGAGCGTCACGGGATGCATTCCCACGCGGGAGCGTGGGAACGATCAACACGAAAAGGACATGCACCATGCGTATCGTCGTAGCTCTGGGCGGTAACGCCCTGCTCCGCCGTGGTGAGCCGATGACCGCTGACAACCAGCGCGCCAACATCCGCATCGCCACCGAGCAAATCGCCAAGATCCATCCCGGCAACCAACTGGTCATCGCCCACGGCAATGGTCCGCAAGTCGGCCTGCTGTCGTTGCAGGCGGCGGCCTACACTTCCGTCACCCCTTACCCGCTGGACGTGCTCGGTGCCGAAACCGAAGGCATGATCGGCTATATCATCGAACAGGAACTGGGCAACCTGCTGGACTTCGAAGTCCCGTTCGCCACCCTGCTCACCCAGGTCGAAGTCGATGCCAACGACCCGGCTTTCAAGAATCCGACCAAACCGATCGGCCCGGTCTACGAGAAGGCCGAAGCAGAAAAACTCGCCGCTGAAAAAGGCTGGGCCATCGCCCCGGACGGCGACAAGTTCCGCCGTGTGGTGGCCAGCCCGCGGCCGAAACGCATCTTTGAAATCCGCCCGATCAAGTGGCTGCTGGACAAGGGCAGCATCGTGATCTGCGCCGGTGGTGGCGGCATCCCGACCATGTATGGCGCTCACGGCAAGCTGCAAGGCATCGAAGCGGTGATCGACAAGGACCTGTGCTCGGCGCTGCTGGCCGAACAGCTGGAGGCGGACTTGCTGGTGATCGCCACCGACGTCAACGCGGCGTACATCGACTTCAAGAAACCCACCGAGAAAGCCATCGCCCAGGCCCACCCGGACGAACTCGAACGCCTGGGCTTCGCCGCCGGCTCCATGGGGCCGAAGGTGCAGGCAGCCTGTGAATTTGCACGCCATACTGGCAAGGTCGCGGTGATCGGTTCGCTCTCGGACATCGAAGCCATCGTCCAGGGCACCGCCGGTACGCGGGTCAGCACGGCAGCGCCGGGCATCACCTAC
The DNA here is from genome assembly GCF_002884345.1 of Pseudomonas sp. GW456-12-10-14-LB2. NCBI lineage: Bacteria > Pseudomonadati > Pseudomonadota > Gammaproteobacteria > Pseudomonadales > Pseudomonadaceae > Pseudomonas > Pseudomonas sp. GW456-12-10-14-LB2. The sequence goes on along the minus strand of NZ_POHV01000010.1, from coordinate 92,044 downwards.
CGATAAAAAGAAACTCCGGGGGCAGACTTCATGTCTGCCCTTCTCCCATGCCTTGAAAGGAGAAACCCATGGCCCAGTTCGAACCCGGTCATTTGCATATTGAGCGGCATGCGTTGACTGACGACGACGTCAATTACAACGTGCACCTCGACTATGAAGTGTTCACCGATCCCCAGAAAGGCAAAGGGATACAGTTCACCCTGCATGGCAGCATGCAGGGCAAAGAGGTCAACGAACCGTTCTTTCTGCCCAAGGAGGAAGCTTATAACTTCGCTCGTAACGTGACGCAGATCGCCGAAAAGTACGGGATCCCCAAGAGCCACAGCCAGATCGGCTCGGTGCACAAGCATTACGACCTGATGTTTGAAGACATCCGCATGAAGTTGAATATGAAATCCGGGGATCCGGTCAATCCCGAGCATTTCGAGTAACCCCCAAAAGCCCCTCACCCTAACCCTCTCCCGGAGGGAGAGGGGACTGATCCGGGGATATTTCAGAGTTACGCCGACCTGAACCTGCTTTACCGAATCCATAATCGACTGGTTCTTTCAGGTCGATGTCAAACCTCAGACACCTCGGTCAGCTCCCTCTCCCTCCGGGCGGTCCGACGCTTCGGGAGGGCTGGGGTGAGGGTGCTTTTGATTTAAGGCATACTTGCCCCCCTCCGCACTCCAGAACCCAGAACCGCCCCATGCGTATCCACGTCAGCTTCATCGACCGCGTCGGCATCACCCAGGAAGTCCTGGCTATCCTCGGCGGGCGCAATCTCAATCTGGATGCGGTGGAGATGATCCCGCCCAACGTCTACATCGACGCCCCGACCTTGAGCCCGCAAGTGCTCGAAGAACTGAAAGATGCGCTGTTTCGCGTGCGTGGTGTAGAAGCAGTAACCGTGGTCGACATCCTCCCCGGCCAGCGTCGGCACTTGCAGCTCGACGCGTTGCTCGCGGCAATGACCGACCCGGTACTGGCGCTGGACAGCGCCGGCAAGGTGCTGCTGGCCAACCCGGCGCTGATCGCCTTGTACGGCCGCGAGCCGGCGGGCGAAAGCGTCTCGGAACTGTTCAACGATCCGGGCCTGCTCGAAACCCTGCTCGAACAAGGCTTCCGCCTGCCGCTGCGGGAAATCACCGTCAATGGCCAGACCCTGTTGCTGGATGCCACACCGATCACCGACGCCGGCGCCCTGCTGACCCTGTATCAGCCGAACCGCATCGGCGAACAACTCTCGGCGCTGCATCACGATCACGCCGAAGGTTTCGATGCGCTGCTCGGTGAATCGCCGCCAATCCGCACCCTCAAGGCCCGCGCCCAGCGCGTCGCGGCCCTCGATGCGCCGCTGCTGATCCAGGGCGAAACCGGCACCGGCAAAGAACTGGTGGCCCGCGCCTGCCACGCCATCAGCGCCCGGCACAGCGCGCCATTCCTCGCACTGAACTGCGCGGCCCTGCCGGAGAACCTCGCCGAGAGCGAACTGTTCGGCTACGCCCCCGGCGCCTTTACCGGCGCACAACGCGGCGGCAAACCGGGGCTGATGGAACTGGCCAACCAGGGCACGGTGTTCCTCGACGAGATCGGCGAGATGTCGCCGTACTTGCAGGCCAAACTGCTGCGTTTTCTCAATGACGGCAGCTTCCGTCGGGTCGGCGGCGATCGTGAGGTAAAGGTCAACGTGCGGATCCTCAGCGCGACCCACCGCGACCTGGAAAAAATGGTCAGCGAAGGCCTGTTCCGCGAAGACCTGTTCTACCGCCTCAACGTGCTCAACGTTGAAGTGCCGCCGTTGCGCGAACGCGGTCAGGACATTCTGTTGCTGGCGCGCTATTTCATGCAGCAGGCCTGCGCGCAGATCCAGCGCCCGGTCTGCCGCCTCGCACCGGGCACCTACCCGGCGCTGCTCGGCAACCGCTGGCCGGGCAACGTGCGGCAATTGCAGAACGTGATCTTCCGCGCCGCTGCGATCTGCGAAAGCAGCCTGGTGGACATCGGCGACCTCGACATCGCCGGCACCTCGGTGGCACGCCAGACCGACACCGACGTCGACAGCCTCGAAGAAGCCGTCGAAGCCTTCGAGAAATCGCTGCTGGAAAAACTCTACGTCAGCTATCCCTCGACCCGCCAACTGGCCAGCCGCCTGCAAACCTCGCACACCGCAATTGCCCATCGGCTGCGCAAGTACGGGATTCCGGACAAAGCCTGAGACCGCGCCAAAAACGACCTCCATCTGTACTGAAAGCGCTACAGCGGAACGATATCGCTACACCCTCCTTCGATCACCGCTGTGCAAGGCTTTGATCCGGTTCAGCTTTTTTCTTCGCCTCACGCTGTAGCGATTTCGCTACAGCCAACGTGATCGCGCTTGCTCACAAATCGATCAAGCCATTGATTTATAACGATATTTTTATGTTGGCCGCGTTCTTGCTAAGTAACCGCTCATAAAATCAGGGCATTGCCGCCCGAGTATTCCACCGCGTCCACCAGACGAGTCTGGCCCCTAGGAGATTCCATGAGCGAGTTGCGTTTTACTGAAGATCACGAATGGCTGCGCGCCGAAGCCGATGGTTCTGTCACCGTTGGCATCACCGCTTTCGCGCAGAACGCCCTGGGCGACGTGGTGTTCGTGCAACTGCCTGAATTGCAGGCGTACGACAAAGGCGCCGAAGCCGCCACCGTGGAATCGGTAAAAGCCGCCAGCGGCGTTTACATGCCACTGGACGGTGAAGTCCTGGCCACCAACCCGGCCCTGGAAGACAGCCCTGAGCTGGTCAACGAAGATCCGCTGGGCGAAGGCTGGTTCTTCCGCTTCAAGCCAGCCGACGCTTCGGCCGTCGCCAAGCTGCTGGATCAAGACGCCTACGACCGCCTGATCAAAGCCCAAGCCGAAGCCTGAGGAACCTGACATGACCCAAGTAAATCTCGGCACCGCCAACGAATTCATCGCCCGTCACATCGGCCCGCGCGCCGGTGACGAGCAAGCCATGCTCAACAGCCTCGGCTTCGATTCGCTCGAAGCCCTGAGCGCCAGCGTCATCCCGGAAAGCATCAAGGGCACCAGCGTGCTAGGCCTCGACGACGGCCTGAGCGAAGCCGATGCCCTGGCGATGATCAAAGGCATCGCCGGCAAGAACCAACTGTTCAAGACCTACATCGGCCAGGGCTACTACAACTGCCACACGCCGTCGCCGATCCTGCGCAACCTGCTGGAAAACCCGGCCTGGTACACCGCTTACACCCCGTACCAGCCAGAAATTTCCCAAGGCCGTCTCGAAGCGCTGCTGAACTTCCAGACCCTGATCAGCGACCTCACCGGCCTGCCGATCGCCAACGCATCCCTGCTCGACGAAGCCACCGCCGCTGCCGAAGCCATGACCTTCTGCAAACGCCTGAGCAAGAACAAGGGCAGCCACCAATTCTTCGCCTCGATCCACAGCCACCCGCAAACCCTCGACGTACTGCGCACCCGTGCCGAGCCGCTGGGCATCGACGTGGTCGTGGGCGATGAACGCGAACTGACCGACGTGACGCCGTTCTTCGGTGCGCTGCTGCAATACCCGGCCAGCAACGGTGATGTGTTCGACTACCGCGAACTGACCGAACGCTTCCACGCTGCCAACGCACTGGTCGCCGTGGCCGCTGACCTGCTGGCCCTGACCCTGCTGACCCCGCCGGGCGAGTTCGGCGCCGACGTGGCGATCGGCAGCGCCCAGCGTTTCGGCGTTCCGCTGGGCTTTGGTGGCCCGCACGCGGCTTACTTCTCCACCAAAGATGCGTTCAAGCGCGACATGCCCGGCCGTCTGGTCGGTGTTTCGGTTGACCGCTTCGGCAAGCCGGCCCTGCGTCTGGCGATGCAGACCCGCGAGCAACACATCCGCCGCGAGAAAGCCACGTCGAACATCTGCACCGCGCAAGTGCTGCTGGCCAACATCGCCAGCATGTACGCCGTGTATCACGGCCCGAAAGGCCTGACCCAGATCGCCAACCGCGTGCATCACCTGACTGCGATCCTGGCCAAGGGCCTGAGCGCACTGGGCGTGACCGTCGAGCAAGCCAGCTTCTTCGACACCCTGACCCTGGCCACCGGCGCGCAAACTGCCGCGCTGCATGACAAGGCTCGCGCTCAACAGATCAACCTGCGGGTGATCGATGCCCAGCGTCTGGGTCTGTCGGTCGACGAAACCACCACCCTGGCGGATATCGAAACCCTGTGGAACCTGTTCGCCGACGGCAAGGCTTTGCCTGATTTCGCTGCTCTCGCCGCTGCCGCGCAAAGCACCATTCCTGCCGCGCTGGTTCGTCAGTCGCCGATCCTGAGCCACCCGGTGTTCAACCGTTATCACTCGGAAACCGAGCTGATGCGCTACCTGCGCAAACTGGCGGACAAGGATCTGGCACTGGACCGCACCATGATCCCGCTGGGTTCGTGCACCATGAAACTCAACGCTGCCAGCGAAATGATCCCGGTGACTTGGGCCGAATTCGGCGCCCTGCACCCGTTCGCCCCGGCCGAGCAAAGCGCCGGTTACCAGCAACTGACCGACGAACTGGAAGCGATGCTCTGCGCCGCCACCGGTTACGACTCGATCTCGCTGCAACCGAACGCTGGTTCCCAGGGTGAGTACGCAGGTCTGCTGGCGATTCGCGCCTATCACCAGAGCCGTGGCGAAGACCGTCGCGACATCTGCCTGATCCCGTCGTCCGCCCACGGCACCAACCCGGCGACCGCCAACATGGCCGGCATGCGCGTGGTCGTGACCGCGTGCGACGCCCGTGGCAACGTGGACATCGAAGACCTGCGCGCCAAGGCCATCGAGCACCGTGAACACCTCGCGGCGCTGATGATCACCTACCCGTCGACCCACGGCGTGTTCGAAGAAGGCATCCGCGAAATCTGCGGCATCATTCATGACAACGGCGGCCAGGTGTACATCGACGGCGCCAACATGAACGCGATGGTCGGCCTCTGCGCACCGGGCAAGTTCGGCGGCGACGTCTCGCACCTGAACCTGCACAAGACTTTCTGCATTCCGCACGGCGGTGGCGGCCCGGGCGTCGGCCCGATCGGCGTGAAATCGCACCTGACTCCGTTCCTGCCGGGCCACGGCCACATGGAGCGCAAGGAAGGCGCGGTCTGTGCAGCACCGTTCGGCAGCGCGAGCATTCTGCCGATCACCTGGATGTACATTCGCATGATGGGTGGTGCCGGTCTCAAGCGCGCTTCGCAGCTGGCGATCCTCAATGCCAACTACATTTCCCGTCGCCTGGAAGAGCACTACCCAGTGCTGTACACCGGCAGCAACGGTCTGGTGGCGCACGAGTGCATCCTCGATCTGCGCCCACTGAAAGACAGCAGCGGCATCAGCGTCGATGACGTCGCCAAGCGTCTGATCGACTTCGGCTTCCACGCCCCGACCATGTCGTTCCCGGTGGCCGGCACGTTGATGATTGAGCCGACCGAAAGCGAATCCAAGGAAGAACTGGACCGCTTCTGCGACGCCATGATCCGCATCCGCGAAGAAATCCGCGCAGTGGAAAACGGCACGCTGGACAAGGACGACAACCCGCTGAAGAACGCTCCGCACACCGCAGCGGAACTGGTTGGCGAGTGGACTCACCCGTACAGCCGCGAACAGGCGGTGTACCCGGTGGCGTCGTTGATCGAAGGCAAATACTGGCCGCCGGTCGGTCGCGTCGACAACGTGTTCGGCGACCGCAACCTGGTCTGCGCCTGCCCGTCGATCGAAAGCTACGCTTGACCTGTAAGGGGGCGGGTTCGCCCGCCCCTTTCATGCGTGCCTGATGTGCCTATAACAAGAAACCGGAGAACAACCATGTCGTTAAGCGTGTTCGACCTGTTCAAGATTGGCATCGGCCCCTCCAGCTCCCACACCGTCGGCCCGATGCGCGCAGCTGCGCGCTTCGTCGAAGGCCTGCGTCGGGAAAACCTGTTGTCGGCCACCACCAGCGTCAGGGTCGAGTTGTACGGATCCCTCGGCGCCACTGGCAAGGGTCACGGCAGCGACAAGGCCGTGCTGCTGGGCCTGGAAGGTGAACATCCGGACACCGTGGATACTGAAACCGTCGCCGCCCGTCTCTCGGAGATCCGTGGCAACGGGCGTTTAAACCTGCTCGGTGAACACAGCATTGCGTTCAACGAGAAAGAACACCTGGCAATGATCCGCAAGCCGTTGGCCTATCACCCCAACGGCATGATCTTCCGCGCCTTCGATGCGGCGGGATTGCAGATCCGCAGCCGCGAGTACTACTCGGTCGGCGGTGGGTTTGTGGTCGACGAAGACGCGGCCGGCGCCGACCGGATCGTCGAAGACGCCACCCCGCTGACCTTCCCGTTCAAAAGTGCCAAGGACTTGCTCGGTCACTGCGCCACCTACGGGCTGTCGATCAGTCAGGTGATGCTGACCAACGAAAGCGCCTGGCGCCCGGAAGCGGAAACCCGCGCCGGCCTGCTGAAAATCTGGCAAGTGATGCAGGACTGCGTGGCCGCCGGCTGTCGCAACGAAGGCATCCTGCCGGGTGGGCTCAAGGTCAAGCGGCGGGCGGCGGCGTTGCACCGGCAACTGTGCAAGAACCCGGAATCGTCGCTGCGTGATCCGCTGTCGGTGCTGGACTGGGTCAACCTCTACGCCCTCGCCGTCAACGAAGAAAACGCCAACGGCGGGCGCGTGGTCACGGCACCAACCAATGGCGCAGCGGGGATCATCCCTGCGGTGCTGCATTACTACATGCGCTTCATTCCCGGTGCGAACGATGACGGCGTGGTGCGCTTCCTGCTCACCGCCGCGGCCATCGGCATTCTGTACAAGGAAAACGCCTCGATCTCCGGTGCCGAAGTCGGTTGTCAGGGCGAGGTCGGCGTGGCCTGTTCGATGGCGGCCGGCGCGTTGTGCGAAGTCCTTGGCGGCAGCGTGCAACAAGTCGAAAACGCCGCTGAAATCGGCATGGAACACAACCTCGGCCTGACCTGTGACCCGATTGGCGGGCTGGTGCAGGTGCCGTGCATCGAGCGCAACGCCATGGGTTCGGTCAAGGCGATCAACGCCGTGCGCATGGCCATGCGCGGAGACGGGCAGCACTTCGTCTCCCTCGACAAGGTCATCCGCACCATGCGCCAGACCGGTGCCGACATGAAAAGCAAATACAAGGAGACCGCCCGTGGCGGTCTGGCGGTCAACATTATCGAGTGCTGATCGCGCCATAAACTCGCTCTCCCTTTGGGAGAGAACACAAAACTGGCCCCCTCTCCCTCCGGGAGAGGGTTGGTGTGAATCAAGGAGTCACGCATGTCCACCGAACAACTGTCGAAAACCCCGCTGCACGCTCTGCACATCGAACTCGGCGCCCGCATGGTCCCGTTCGCCGGCTACGACATGCCGGTGCAATACCCGCTGGGCGTGATGAAAGAACACCAGCACACCCGTGAGCAGGCCGGGCTGTTCGATGTCTCGCACATGGGCCAGATCCGCCTGACCGGCGCCAATGCCGCCAAAGCCCTGGAAACCCTGGTGCCGGTGGACATCATCGACCTGCCGGTGGGCATGCAGCGCTACGCGATGTTCACCAACGAAACCGGCGGCATTCTCGATGACCTGATGGTCGCCAACCTCGGCAACGACGAGTTGTTCCTGGTGGTCAACGCCGCGTGCAAGGACCAGGACCTGGCCCATCTGCAAAAACACATCGGCGACCAGTGCAAGATCGAGCAACTGTTCGAAGAACGCGCCCTGCTCGCCCTGCAAGGCCCGGCCGCCGTGACCGTGCTGGCGCGCCTGGCGCCGGAAGTGGCGAAAATGACTTTCATGCAATTCACCCGCGTGAAGCTGCTGGGCGTTGACTGCTTTGTCAGCCGTTCGGGCTACACCGGTGAAGACGGTTTCGAAATCTCGGTTCCGGCAGCCGACGCAGAAAAACTCGCCCGCGCCCTGCTCGCCGAACCTGAAGTCGCCGCCATCGGCCTCGGCGCCCGTGACTCGCTGCGCCTGGAAGCCGGCCTGTGCCTGTACGGCCACGACATGAACACCGAGACCACCCCGATCGAAGCCAGCCTGCTGTGGGCAATCTCCAAGCCTCGGCGTGCCGATGGTGCACGTGCCGGTAGTTTCCCGGGTGCAGAACAGGTCTTCGCTCAACAGCAGAACGGCGTTCAGCACAAACGCGTCGGCCTGTTGCCGCAAGAGCGTACGCCGGTCCGTGAAGGTGCAGAAATCGTCAACGAAGCGGGCGAGATCGTCGGCAGCGTGTGCAGCGGCGGTTTCGGCCCGACTCTGGGCGGCCCGCTGGCCATGGGTTACCTGGACAGCGCCTACGTCGCACTCGACACGCCAGTTTGGGCGATTGTTCGTGGGAAAAAGGTGCCATTGCTTGTAAGCAAAATGCCATTTGTTCCACAACGCTACTATCGCGGTTGATTGACTGTTTCTATAAGTAACGCGATTGCGTTATGCGTGCACTAATGTGTAACGCGATCGCCATAAAACAGTGCACTCCGTTTACATTCGATTCGAATATGAACTTGGCTTATAACGTTCGAAAACAATTGAACAAGCCAATCGAATAAGCCGGACTAGTGGACCGACTAAGTGCCAGCAAGCGCAGGAAAACCGGGGCCTTCGCGGGGCTTGTTTTTTCTCCCGTAGTTGGCGTAGAGTTTGTCCACTGTGTTTGCATGGGTCAGCTTGGAATCGTGACCTGGGCAGTAGCCTACAAGTTAGCTACATCCCGTTCGACGTCTTCTTACTCTCCTGCAACCAGCCCCAGTACTCTTTCACGAGAAGGAGACTGTCATCAATTTATGCGTCAAAGGAAATAAGAAATGTCCACACGTCAGAGCGGTACCGTCAAGTGGTTTAACGACGAGAAAGGTTTTGGTTTTATCACTCCAGAAAGCGGTCCGGATCTGTTCGTGCATTTCCGCGCCATTCAGGGCAACGGCTTCAAGAGCCTGAAAGAAGGCCAGAAAGTGACCTTCGTTGCAGTGCAAGGCCAGAAAGGCATGCAAGCTGACGAAGTCATCGCAGAAGCCTGATTTTCTGTAACGAAAAAGCCCCTGATATTGATATCAGGGGCTTTTTTGTGGGCGCAAATCCGTAAAATGGCGCTTCACTTTCCGTCCAGAGGCTGCCATGTCGAAACACCTGCTCACTCCCCAGGGCGATTTCCCCGCCGTCGGCCTGGGCCGTCGTCTGGCAGCGATGTTCTATGACTTTCTGCTGTGCACCGCCCTGCTGATCGTGACCGGTGGCGTCTACAAGATGATTCAGGCCGCGATCATCGGTGAAGAGCGTCTGCGGGTTCTGACCGACGCCGGGCAACTGGACGGCGATCCACTGTACTCCACGGTGCTGCTGTTGGTGTTGTTCGGCTTCTTCGCCAAGTTCTGGACTCACGCCGGACAGACCCTGGGCATGCAGGTCTGGGGCATTCGCGTGCAGAACGCCGATGGCACCGCGATCAGCCTGTGGCAGGCGTTGCTGCGATTCATGGTGTCGATTGCGTCGTGGCTGTGCCTGGGCCTGGGGTTCTTCTGGTCGCTGTTCGACAAACAGAAACGCGCCTGGCATGACATCTACTCCGACACGAAGCTCGTGCGAATTCCGAAGAAAACCAAGTAATCGTCCAGATGCAAAAACGCCCCGATCCAATCGGGGCGTTTTTGTTTGCGTCGCAAGGTCAGGCGTTGCCGGCCAGTTTCATGCGCGCGGCCTGAGTGAAATCGAGCATGCGCTTGAGCGGGCGGATCGCCTGAGGAATGAGAGCCGGGTCGACGAAGATCTCGTTCGAGCCCTCCTTCAGGCACTTGAGCGTGCGTTCAAGGGTGTTCATGGCCATCCACGGGCAATGTGCGCAACTGCGACACGCCGCGCCGTTACCGGCGGTTGGCGCTTCGATGAAGACCTTGTCCGGGCACAGCTGCTGCATCTTGTAGAAGATGCCGCGATCGGTGGCGACGATCAGGGTCTTGTTCGGCAGCGATTGCGCGGCAGCAATCAACTGACTGGTGGAGCCGACGGCGTCCGCCAGTTCGATCACCGAGGTCGGCGACTCCGGGTGCACCAGAATGGCGGCGTCCGGGTACAGCGCTTTCATGTCTTCCAGTTGCTTGGACTTGAACTCTTCGTGGACGATGCAGGCACCGTCCCAAAGCAGCATGTCGGCGCCGGTCTGACGCTGAATGTAGGTGCCCAGATGCTTGTCCGGGCCCCAGATAATGGTTTCGCCGTTGTCCATCAGGCTCTCGACGATTTCCAGTGCGCAACTGGAGGTCACTACCCAGTCGGCGCGGGCTTTGACCGCGGCCGAGGTGTTGGCATAAACCACCACGGTGCGCTCCGGATGCTGATCGCAGAACGCCGAGAACTCGTCCACCGGACAACCCAGATCCAGCGAGCAGGTCGCTTCCAGGGTCGGCATCAGCACGCGCTTTTCAGGGTTGAGAATCTTCGCGGTCTCGCCCATGAATTTCACGCCGGCGACCACCACGGTCTTGGCCGGATGGGCGTTGCCGAAGCGAGCCATTTCCAGGGAATCGGACACGCAACCGCCGGTTTCTTCGGCGAGGGCCTGGATGATCGGATCGCAATAAAAGTGGGCAACCAGCACCGCGTCCTGAGCCTTGAGCTCGGCGGCGATGGCGGAACGGTAATAAGCCTCTTCCTCGGCCGTCAGCGGCTTGGGCTGCTTGGCGTCGAGGTGGGCTTGTACCAGAAGGCGTTCGGAAATCTGCGTCATGTTCGCAAGACCTGCAGGCGCATTCGCGCGAAAGTCGAGTATACACCCGGCTCCGGACCGCTTGAGGGTACCGCCGGGAGAGTGAGTATTATCAGGCACGGACAGCATTGAAGCTGCGCAAGGCTACAGAATATCCCGTTGATACAAAAGATGATTCTGACCTGCGTCACGGCGGGAAGAAACGAAGGGAGGGATGCCCGAATCGCAGGCAAAAAAAACCCGGAAATCCTCACTTTCGTGGGCCTTCCGGATTTTCTAAACCGCCAAATATGGTGGGTCGTGTGGGATTCGAACCTACGACCAATTGGTTAAAAGCCAACTGCTCTACCAACTGAGCTAACGACCCGCTGTGTGGTGGCGCGTATAATACTGATTTTTAAGGACTATTCAACACCTAATTTGAAAAAAATCAAAAATAAGGTGTCGGGTCGCTGATTCCGGCCGCCGCGAAGCCTTCTGCACGCAGTCGGCAGCTGTCGCATTTACCGCAAGCGCGGCCGTCATCGTCGGCCTGATAGCAGGAAACAGTCAGCCCGTAATCAACGCCAAGCTTCACGCCCGCCTGGACGATCTGCGCCTTGCTCAGGTTCTGCAGCGGTGCCTGGATGCGGAAACCATTGCCTTCGACGCCAGCCTTGGTTGCCAGATTGGCCATGCGCTCGAACGACTCGATGAACTCCGGACGGCAATCCGGGTAACCGGAGTAGTCCACCGCGTTGACGCCGATAAAGATGTCACGGGCGCCGAGCACTTCAGCCCAGCCCAGAGCCAGCGACAGGAAAACCGTGTTGCGCGCCGGCACGTAAGTCACCGGGATGCCTTCGCCCAGCTCTTCCGGGATATCGATGCTGGTGTCGGTCAGGGCCGAACCGCCCATACCGTTCAGGTTCAGGCCGATCACCTTGTGCTCGACCACACCCAGATCGCGGGCAACGCGAGCAGCGGCATTCAGTTCAGCGTGAGAACGCTGACCGTAATCGAAACTCATGGTGTAACAGGCGTAGCCTTCAGCGCGGGCCATGGCCACGACAGTGGCGGAATCCAGACCACCCGACAGCAGGATTACCGCACGTTTCTGGCTAGTGTTCAGTTGTTCAGTCATCTCAGCGCCCCGGCTCATCATTCCATAGATATTTATGCAGCTGCAGTTGCAGGCGCACTGGCAGGTTATCCGCCACCACCCAGTCCGCCAGATCCCGAGCGTTCAGGTCGTGGTGACTTGGAGAAAACAGCACTTCACCCGCACGTCGCTCAAGACCGTACTGGATCAGCTTCGATACCGCCCAGTCGTAGTCCTCCCTCGAGCAGATGACAAACTTCACCTGATCGTTGGGCGTCAGCAGTTCGATGTTCTCGTAACGGTTGCGATGGGCTTCTTTGGAGTCAGGCGTCTTCAGGTCGACCACCCGACTGACTCGCGGATCGACCGCCGAAATATCGAGGGCACCGCTGGTTTCCAGCGAGACTTCGTAGCCGGCATCGCACAACTGCTTGAGCAAAGGGATGGCATTGGGTTGTGCCAGCGGCTCACCGCCAGTGACGCAGACGTAGCGCGGGCGAAAGCCGGCCACTTGCTCGAGGATGTCGTCGAGGGTACGGATCGTGCCGCCGCTGAACGCGTAGGCGCTGTCACAGTATTGGCAACGCAATGGGCAACCGGTCAGGCGCACAAAAACTGTGGGCAGCCCGGCAGTCCGCGTTTCCCCCTGCAACGAGTAGAAAACTTCGGTGATTCTCAATGTGTCTTGCATAGTCGCCACGGGCGTAACAGCTAAACAGGCTGTCCGCCTCCGTCAGGCACTTCAGGCAACCCCGCCAACGCGTAGATCACCAGAAGCGTGTTTCATAAAAGGGCGTGAATTCTAACGAAAAAACCCGCGACAAGCGCGGGTTTCTTCCAAACGGGTCAAAGCTGTTACATGCGTTGCAGATCGCGCTGGGCCAATTGAGCGGCGGAGGTACCCGGATACTGGGCCACCACCTGCTGCAGAATGCCTTTGACCTTGTCGGTATGACCGAGGCGCCGTTCTACGTCAGCCAGCTTGTACAGCGAATCCGGCACTTTGGCGTGCTTGGGATACAGCTGCGACACCTTGGCGAAAGCCTGACCTGCACCTTGCAGATCGCCTTTGGCCAGGTTCACTTCACCCAACCAGTACTGGGCGTTGCCCGCGTATTGGCTGTTCGGGTATTTACGCAGGAAAGCGGCAAACGCCTGGCTGGCCTTGTCGAAATCCTTGGCCTTGATCAGGTCGAAAGCTGCATCGTAATACAGCTTTTCCTTGGCCGGATCAGCCGGTTCGCTACCTGCGGCAGGTGCCTGGGCGGCCGCAGCGGCCCCGGCTCCAGCGGCGGCACCGGCAGCAGCACTTGCATCGCCACCGGCAGAAGAATTCTCGGGAGTCGCGGCAGGTGCAACGCCGGATCCTATGCGCCGATCAAGATCCTGGTATCGCTCCAGGGATTCCTGCTTCATGCGCGAAACTTGGTTCTGCAGTTCTTCGATCACGCCTTGCTGGCGCGATATCTGATCCTGCATTTGTTGCAGTTGGTTGAACAGCATGCCGTTTGCCGAGGCAGGGGCCGAAGCCGCTCCCCCGGCATAGGCGCCGTTCGTACCGTAACCTGCAGGCGGATAACTGCTCCCGCTATTGTTATAACCGGAGTTGTCATCGACCACAGGAACCGCAGCCCATGCCGCAAGCGGCGCGAGGCTGAGAGCCAGAACAGTTACAGCACGACGGCACGTTCGCATATCGAATTACTTACGCAGTTCGACGCGACGGTTTTGAGCCCAGGACTGCTCGTCGTTGCCGGTAGCAACTGGACGCTCTTCGCCGTAGGAAACCAGTTCCAGCTGAGCTGGGGAAACACCTTGCAGTACCAGGTAGCGCTGAACGGCTTTCGCACGACGCTCGCCCAGTGCCATGTTGTACTCACGAGTACCACGTTCGTCGGTGTTGCCTTCCAGAACAACGCGAGCGCCGTTTGCTTTCAGGTCTTTGGCGTGAACGTCCAGAGCGCGCATGGCTTCTGGCTTCAGGTCCGAGCTGTCGTATTCGAAGTAGAAGGTGGTGATTGCGCGCAGAGCAGCTTCTTCGCTCAGGGAACCGTCAACTGCACCAGTGTTTGCGCCGTAACCAGCGTTTGGATCAACAGCGCCTTCACCGGCGTTGTCGCCGCCTTTGGACGAGCAACCTACAGCTACAGCCATGGCCAGAGCCAGCGCAGCAAATTTACCAAACTTCAGCATTTCCATCGTGAAACTCCTAATGAACCCCAGTGTGTTAAGTAAAACGTAAAGCGCCGCGTCAGTTCAGGTAAGGGGACCAGGACGGTTCTCTGACTTCGCCTTGAGCGGTAGGAAGCGGGAGCCTCACGCGTCCATTAATGGACACGAGCATCAAGACTCCCCGGCCCTGCTGGCGGGTGGCGTAGATTACCATGGTGCCGTTGGGCGCAACAGTAGGCGACTCGTCCAGAGTGCTATCAGTGAGGATTTTTACACTTCCGCGCTGCAAATCCTGGGCCGCCACTTTGAAATTGGTGAAACCGTCCTGACGATGGATCATCACCAGGGTCTTTTCATCCGCCGAAAGCTTGGGGTTGGCGTTGTAGTTGCCCACGAACGTCACACGCTCGGCACCACCGCCACCGGCACTGGTCTTGTAGATCTGCGGCTTGCCACCACGGTCGGAGGTGAAGTAGATGGTCGAACCATCCTTGCCCCAGTACGGTTCGGTGTTGATGCCAGGACCTGCGGTCACACGGGTGATCTGACGCGAACCCAGGTTCATCACGTAGATGTCCGGGTTACCATCTTTCGACAGCACGAACGCCAGGCGATTGCCGTCCGGCGACCAGGCTGGCGCGCCATTCAGGCCTTCGAAGTTGGTGATCTGCTCGCGGCGACCGGTGTCGATGTTCTGCATGAAGATGCGCGGACGCTTCTGTTCGAACGACACGTAGGCGATACGCTTGCCGTCCGGTGCAAAACGCGGCGACAGGATCGGCTCGCGCGATTGCAGCAGGGTCACGGCGCGGGCGCCGTCATAGTCCGAGCGCTGCAGGGTGTAACGGGTGTTCTTCTCGGAGAAACGCTCGGCTGTGACGTACAGCAGGCGAGTCGAGAATGCACCTTTAATACCGGTCAGCTTTTCGAACGACTGATCGGAGATGAAGTGAGCCATGTCACGCAGTTGTTCGGTGGTACCGGACACACTGCCGTCAGCCACTTTCTGCTCGGTGGCGACGTTGAACAGAGCCCACTGCACCTGCAGACGGCCACCGGCCGGCGCGATGCTGCCGACCATCATGTATTGCGCGCCCACCGCCTTCCAGTCACGGAAGATGATTTCGCTCGGCTGGCTTGGCTGGCTGATCATGTTTTGCTTTGGAATCGGCGAGTAATAGCCCGAGTTGCGCAAATCGTTACCAATGATTTCAGCCATGTCATCCGGCAGGACGGCACCGCCCTGGAAACCGAACGGTACGACGGCGATCGGAGTTGCCCGATCGCTGCCGCTGGTGACCAGAATGTTCTTTTCATCCGCCATCGCGATCCCTGCCATGCAGCAGATCACGACCAGCATTCCTCGAAGAAGGTTTCTCACAAGGCTAGATCCTCAGGTGTGAATGTCATCTTGAATGAACGATACGGAGCGAAATCGCTCGGCTTCATTCCCTGCATTTCCGTCAAACGTCCAATATTCTTGACCGCTGCCACTGCCGACGCATCGAACGGACCGTCGCCACTGGACTTGGCCACGCTGACCGAAGTCACCGTACCGTCCGGCAACATGCCGATCTGCAGCACAACCGTCATGCCTTTGCGTGCCGAAGGTGGACGTGCCCAGCCTTCCGCTGCCCGCGCACGAATCAGGTCATCGAAACTGCCCGCGACTTCATCGCCCTGCTCATCGGCCAAGGCCTGCTGGCGCTGCGGCGTGTCCGAAAGCAAATCTGCCAGGGCCTGAGCCTTTTTGTCTTCGGCGGATTTACGTGCCGCGTCCTGCGCTTTCTTCTTCGCAGCATCGGCAGCAGCTTTCTTCTTCGCGTCTTCGGCGACTTTCTTCTTCGCCTCTTCAGCTTCAGCTTTCTTCTTGGCGTCTTCGGCGGCTTTCTTCTTCGCGTCTTCGACGATCTTCTTCTTGGCTTCTTCAGCGGCCGCTTTCTTGGCCTCTTCTTCAGCAGCCTTCTTGGCTTCTTCTTCGGCTTTCTTCTTGGCTATATCAGCCAATTGTTTCTCTTCTGCCTTCTTGGCTTCGGCGGCTTTCTTCGCGTCGTCGGCTTTCTTGGCTTCATCAGCCTTCTTCGCCTCGTCCGCTTTCTTCGCCTCATCGGCCTTCTTGGCTTCCTCGGCCTTTTGAGCCGCTTCTTCTTTCTTTTGTTCCGCAGCCTTCACCGCTTCCTGCTCGACCTTTTTCTGCTCCATCTGCTCGACTTCGGTCTGGCGTGCGGCGGATTTCTTCGCCTCACCCGCAATCTTCTGATTGGTCTGGGTGGTTGCCTGACTTTTCGATTTCAGCTGGTACAGGGTCGCCTGGACAATCGGCTTGGCCGGCGGCAGCTCCGGGGTCAGGGCGAAACTGACGAACAGCATGCCGAACACCAGCACGTGCAAGCCAATCGCCCAGACACTAGGCCAGAAGTAGCTTTCCGAGGCGGACGGCTCTCGCTGTTGCTGCATCAGGGCGCCTCGGTGATCAAGCCAACGTTACCGACCCCGGCTTTCTGCAACCCGCCCATGGCGCCCATGACGGAGCCATAATCGACGGACTTGTCGCCACGGATGAAGACCTGGGTACGCTTGCCGCCTTCAGTGCCGGCGCGAATGATCTTGGTCACCGCGTCGGTCATCTGTGGCAGGGTCATGGCCCGGTCCTGCTGCTTCTCGGTGTCGACTTCGCTGCCAAGGTTCCAGTAGTAGGTCTTGTCCGACTTGATCGAAATGGTCAGCACCTGGGTGTTGTTGTCCTGCGGCAAGGCTTCGCTGGAAACCTTGGGCAGATCCACTTTCACGCCCTGATTGAGCATCGGCGCAGTCACCATGAAGATGACCAGCAGCACCAGCATCACGTCGATGTAAGGCACTACGTTCATCTCGGCGACCGGCTTGCGCTTGTGTCGGGCTCGAGTGATTAAAGCCATCGGGAAATACCTGCTTATTCTTCGCTGGTGTGCACTTTGCGGTGCAGGATCGCCTGGAATTCATCGGCGAAGGTGTAGTAGCGGCTCAGCAAGGTTTCGCTGCGGGCAGAGAAACGGTTGTAAGCGATAACGGCCGGGATCGCGGCGAACAGACCGATCGCGGTGGCGATCAGGGCTTCGGCGATGCCCGGTGCCACGGTGGCCAGGGTTGCCTGTTGGGCGCTGGCCAGACCACGGAAGGAGTTCATGATGCCCCAGACGGTACCGAACAGACCGATGTACGGGCTGACGGAACCGACGGTGGCGAGGAACGGCAGGCTCTGCTCGAGCTTTTCTTCTTCACGGGAGATGGCGACGCGCATGGCACGGGCCACACCTTCCATTACCGCTTCAGGGTCGACACCTGGCTGCTGACGCAGACGGGAGAACTCCTTGAAGCCGGCACGGAAGATCTGCTCGACACCCGAATCCGGATCCGGGTTGCTGCCGGCCTGACGGTAGAGTTTGGACAGGTCGATACCCGACCAGAAGCGCTCTTCGAAGCTCTCCAGGGCACGTCGACCGGCGCGCAGCAGGTTGCTGCGCTGAAAGATCATGATCCATGAGGTCACCGATGCGGCTACCAGGGTCAACATTACCAACTGCACCACGATGCTGGCATTGCTGACCAGGCTCCACATGGAGGAATGGTCGACGACGTTAGCTTCCACGCTTTATCTCCTGCTTTGAGTGTGTACCCGTGCCGACCGCGTCGGCAAAGGCCGCACGCAGGTCTTCGGGAAGGGCCCGGGGTTTCAAACTGTTAGTGCGCACACAGGCCACCAGAAACTGCCCTTCGCAGAGCAGCACATTATCCGTTGCCCGCCTGACCTGCTGTCGAAAGCGCAGGCTGGCACGGTTCAATTCGATTACATCAGCGCTTACCAGAAGCTCGTCGTCCAGTCGCGCCGGCGCGTGATAACGCGCTTCGCTGGAATGCACGACGAACAACAGGTCCTCCCCTGCCAGCGCCGACTGGGCAAAGCCCAGCTCCCGGAGCCGCTCGGTTCGAGCCCGTTCCATAAACTTGAGGTAATTAACGTAATACACGATGCCGCCCGCATCGGTGTCCTCGTAATAAACGCGACAACGATGTGCGAACGGCTCAAGCCCGTTTTGCGCGCGCATACTCTAGTGCTTACTCCTCGGGTTGCCAATCCGGCCAGGCAACTGTTTTTCATTGTTCGAAGGCTTTACCGCAAAAGTACCGTCCTGAGACAGTACAAACGCTGAATAAATCGACAATAAATGTGTATTAATCGTCCACGGCATCGAGAAACTCGTCTACCACGGGCATCTCGCCCATTCGTGTCGGAATGTTTAAACCAAAATGCAGGTACGCGTGACGAGTAACCACCCTGCCCCGCGGCGTCCGCATGATGTAACCCTGCTGAATCAGATATGGCTCCAGCACGTCTTCAATGGTGTGCCGTTCTTCGCTGATCGCTGCCGCCAGACTGTCGATGCCCACCGGACCACCGTCGAATTTCTCGATCATGGTCAACAGCAGACGCCGGTCCTGATGATCGAAGCCATGTTCGTCGACATCCAGCAGGTTCAGCGCCAGATCCGCGACAGCCTTGGTGATGTGGCCCTTGGCGCGGACTTCGGCGAAATCCCGCACCCGGCGCAACAGTCGGTTGGCGATCCGCGGCGTACCACGGGCGCGGCGGGCAATCTCGAACGACCCTTCCGGATCCAGCGGCAGGCCGAGGATGCTCGCCGAACGGCTGACAATCGTTGCCAGGTCTGCGGTGCTGTAGAACTCGAGACGCTGGACGATACCGAAACGGTCGCGCAACGGGTTGGTCAGCATGCCCGCCCGCGTGGTCGCACCGACCAGAGTGAACGGCGGCAGATCGAGCTTGATCGAACGCGCCGCCGGCCCTTCACCGATCATGATGTCGAGCTGGAAGTCTTCCATCGCTGGGTACAGCACTTCTTCGACGATCGGCGAGAGGCGATGGATTTCATCGATGAACAGCACGTCGTGCGGCTCAAGATTGGTCAAGAGCGCCGCCAGATCCCCCGGACGTTCCAGCACCGGGCCGGAAGTGCTCTTGATCGACACGCCCATTTCCTGGGCGATGATGTTGGCCAGCGTGGTTTTACCCAACCCCGGCGGACCGAAGATCAGGGTGTGGTCGAGGGATTCGCTACGGCCACGGGCGGCCTGGATAAACAGTTCCATCTGCTCGCGAACGGTCGGCTGGCCGATGTATTCGGCCAGGCTGACGGGACGTATCGCCCGATCCTGGACTTCTTCGCGCTCACGCGGACTGTGCGTGGCGGCGATCAGACGATCAGCTTCAATCACTTAAATCATTCCCTTCAGGGCGCGTCGAATCATGTCTTCGCTGCTCAGGCCTTTCTCTTTGATCGCGGAAATCGCCTTGCTCGCTTCCTGTGGCTTGTAGCCCAGGGAAATCAGCGCGCTGACCGCATCGTTCTCGGCGGTGTTGACCGGCGCCGGGCCGTCCGGCTGGTTCGGCACCAATGCGAACATGGCCGGCGAGGTTTCCCAGGCCTTGAAGCGATCCTTGAGTTCGACCAGAAGACGCTCGGCAGTTTTCTTGCCCACGCCCGGCACCTTGGTCAACGCCGAGGTGTCCTGGGACTGCACGCAGCGGATCAGCTCGTCGACTTCCAGACTCGACATCAAGGCCAGGGCCAGTTTCGGCCCCACACCATTGAGACGGATCAACTCGCGAAAAAAGTCTCGCTCACGCTTGCCGGCAAAACCATAGAGTAACTGCGCGTCTTCGCGTACGACCAAATGGGTGTGCAAGGTCAGCGGTTCACCGACCGACGGCAGACGATAAAGGGTGGTCATGGGCACTTCCAGCTCATACCCGAGGCCGTTTACATCCAGAATCAGGTGCGGCGGCTGTTTCTCAGCCAGAGTGCCGCGCAAGCGTCCAATCACGTTTCAGATCCTTGAGCGTTGGCCAGCCGTGGGCTGGCGACCGACAGAACATGGATTGACGGCCGACGACCCAGGCGCGAAATCCACATTCCGTGAAATTGACTGCTGATGCTATCAGAGACGCAGGCGCCCGCCACGACTGCGTGCCGTTCCCAAGCCGTGCGGCAACAGACTGGAGCGGGTGTGGGCGTGACAAATGGCAATCGCCAGGGCATCTGAAGCGTCGATTTGCGGTTTGCTGGTCAGCTTGAGCATGTGCATGACCATCATCTGCACCTGCTCTTTATTGGCAGCGCCAGTTCCCACCACAGCCTGCTTGACCTGGGTGGCCGTGTACTCGGCGATTTCCAGGCTTTCTTCGGCGCCGGCAACGATAGCGGCCCCACGGGCCTGCCCGAGCTTCAGCGCCGAATCGGCGTTTTTCGCCATGAACACCTTTTCGATGCCCATAGTGACCGGGCCATAGGTCTGGATGATTTCCCGCACGCCGCGATAGACGATCTGCAACCGCTCATGCAGCTCGCCGGCACCGGTGCGGATACAACCCGAGGCGACATAGATGCAGCCGCCGCGTCCGGTATCGCGAACAATGCCGTAACCGGTAATGCGCGAACCGGGGTCGATACCAAGAATTAAAGTCATAAGCCTGCTGGTTCGAAAAAACACAAAAACAAATGTGGGAGATTCCGGGTTGAGGGAAAGCCTCAAACCCGGAATCTCCCACATTGAATCGTAGTCGCTCTCAACCGAGCTGAGCGGCCACGTCTTCCGGAATGTCCGCGTTGGAGTAGACGTTCTGCACGTCGTCCAGGTCTTCCAGCATGTCGATCAGCTTGAGCACCTTCTCCGCGCCCTCCAGATCCAGTTCGGCACTGGTGGTCGGCTGCATGACGATTTCCGCGTCATCACCCTTGAAGCCTGCGGCCTCCAGGGCATTGCGCACCGCGTAGAAACCGGTGAACGAGGTGAACACGTCGATCGAGCCGTCTTCGTGGCTGACCACGTCGTCGGCATCGGCTTCCAGCGCCGCTTCCGTCAGTGCGTCTTCGTCGACGCCCGGGGCAAAGCTGATCTGACCCTTGCGTTCGAACAGATAGGCTACCGAACCGTCGGTACCGAGGTTGCCACCACACTTGCTGAACGCATGACGCACGGCCGCTGCGGTGCGGTTGCGGTTGTCGGTCATGCACTCGACCATCACCGCCACGCCGCCCGGGCCGTAACCTTCGTAGGTCAGCTCTTCAACGTTGTCGGCTTCGGTCGCGCCGGCGCCACGGGCCACGGCACGGTCGATGATGTCGCGGCTCATGTTGGCGCCCAGTGCCTTGTCCAGTGCCAGACGCAGACGCGGGTTGGAGCCCGGATCACCGCCGCCCTGACGGGCCGCCACGGTCAGCTCGCGGATCCACTTGGTGAAGATCTTGCCTCTCTTGGCATCCTGGCGTTCTTTGCGGTGCTTGATGTTCGCCCACTTGGAATGACCTGCCATAACTCGCTCCGAATTCTCTTGAACAATGCCCGCCATGCAAGTGCATCGGCCAGCAAAAAAATCTTGTTTTCAATCACTGCAGAAAGAAAAAAGGCGCATCCGAAGATGCGCCTTCAGGCCCGTCTTACTCGGCCTTTGGCGTTTCGCGCAAAC
The DNA here is from genome assembly GCF_002884345.1 of Pseudomonas sp. GW456-12-10-14-LB2. Lineage (NCBI taxonomy): Bacteria > Pseudomonadati > Pseudomonadota > Gammaproteobacteria > Pseudomonadales > Pseudomonadaceae > Pseudomonas > Pseudomonas sp. GW456-12-10-14-LB2. The sequence goes on along the minus strand of NZ_POHV01000010.1, from coordinate 70,544 downwards.
GAATGTGCAATTCGCGCAATGCCTTCGCATCCACGACACCCGGCGCCTGCGTCATCACGTCGGCAGCACTCTGGGTTTTCGGGAAGGCGATCACTTCACGGATCGACTGGGCGCCGGTCATCAGCATCACCAGACGGTCCAGACCGAAGGCCAGACCACCGTGCGGCGGCGCGCCGTATTTCAGGGCGTCGAGCAGGAAGCCGAACTTCTCTTCCTGTTCCGCTTCGTTGATGCCCAGCAGACGGAACACCGCCTGTTGCATCTCTTTACGGTGGATACGGATCGAACCGCCGCCCAGCTCGGTGCCGTTCAGCACCATGTCGTAGGCACGGGACAGAGCGCCGGCCGGGTTGGCTTCCAGCTCTTCCGGCGAGCACTTCGGCGCGGTGAACGGGTGGTGCAGCGCCGAGAAGCTGCCGTCGTCGTTCGATTCGAACATCGGGAAGTCGACGACCCACATCGGCGCCCATTCGCAGGTCAGCAGCTTCAGGTCGTGACCGAGCTTGATACGCAGCGCGCCCAGGGCTTCGCTGACGATCTTGGCCTTGTCGGCGCCGAAGAACACGATGTCACCGTCGACTGCGCCAACGCGATCGAGGATCACGTTCAGGTTGGCTTCCGGGATGTTCTTCACGATCGGCGATTGCAGACCGTCAACACCGGCAGCACGCTCGTTGACCTTGATGTACGCCAGGCCCTTGGCACCGTAGATGCCGACGAACTTGGTGTAGTCGTCGATCTGCTTGCGCGGCATGCTCGCCCCGCCTGGTACGCGCAGTGCGGCGATACGGCATTTCGGATCGTTGGCAGGGCCGCTGAAGACCTTGAAATCAACTTCTTTCAGCTGATCGGCCACGTCGACCAGCTCCAGCGGGTTACGCAGGTCCGGCTTGTCGGAACCGTAACGGCGCATGGCTTCTTCGAACGTCATGTGCGGGAATTCACCGAATTCCAGATCCAGCACTTCCTTGAACAGGTTGCGGATCATGCCTTCGGTCAGGCCCATGATGTCTTTTTCGTCGAGGAAGCTGGTCTCGATGTCGATCTGAGTGAACTCAGGCTGACGGTCGGCACGCAGGTCTTCGTCGCGGAAGCACTTGGCGATCTGGTAGTAGCGGTCGAAGCCGGCAACCATCAGCAGTTGCTTGAACAGCTGTGGCGATTGCGGCAGCGCGAAGAACGAACCGGCGTGGGTACGGCTCGGCACGAGGTAGTCGCGCGCGCCTTCCGGCGTGGCACGGGTCAGGATCGGCGTTTCGACGTCGAGGAAGCCGTTCTCGTCCAGGTAGCGACGGATGCTGGTGGTCATGCGCGAACGCAGACGCAGCTTCTCGGCCATTTCCGGACGACGCAGGTCCAGGAAGCGATAGCGCAGACGGGTTTCTTCGCCAACGTCGGAGAACTCGTTCAGCGGGAACGGCGGGGTTTCCGACTCGTTCAGCACTTCGAGTTCGTAGCCCAGCACTTCGATCATGCCCGACGCCATGTTGGCGTTGGTGGCACCGGCCGGACGCAGACGCACCTTGCCGGTGATCTTCACGACGTATTCGCTGCGCACGCGATCGGCGGCGGCGAAGCTCTCGGCGCGATCCGGATCGAACACTACCTGGGCCAGACCGTCACGATCACGGATATCGAGGAAAATCACCCCGCCGTGGTCGCGACGACGGTGAACCCATCCGCAAAGGGTAATTTCCTGGCCTTCCAGGCTTTCGTTCAGTTGGCCGCAATAATGGCTGCGCATCATGGTAGTGGTTCGCTTCTCGTAATTCGAAATTCGGTGGAGATCCCGCTGCACTCAAGCACTGTGCAACTAGTGGAAACTCGCGCGTGTCGTTCGACCTGGGTTTGAACCCTAGTCAGATTTGTCGCCACCGGCCAGATTCTTCTTCGCGCCGGTCTTGAAATCGGTTTCGTACCAGCCGCTGCCGCTGAGGCGAAAGCCCGGCATCGACAGCTGCTTCTTGAGTTCCGGCGCCTGGCAGGCAGGACAATCGACCAGTGGTGCGTCGCTGATCTTTTGAATGGCTTCCAACTGATGACCACAGGAAGCACATTGGTAATCGTACATCGGCATGGGGTTGTCTCGGCAATCAGATTGCCAGCACGCGCAGGGCTGTGCGGCGAAAGAGCGGGATTATATCCATTAAATGCGGCCTGTGCAGCCGGAAGACTGCACAGGCCGTCTCGTCAGTGACATCCCGCGCCGTGCATCCCCGGAGAATCCCGTAGACCATGCACCACACACACCACCCGTATCAGACCGCTGAAGTTTTTCACCCCGCCATGGCGCAGGTGAACTTCACGATCGACACGGGACAACAGCGTGCCGACCGAACAGCAATTGTCCTCGGCCATCCGGCCCAGGATGTTCCAGTAAACCTGCTCCAGCCGCATGCAGGTCGCGAACCCGTTCAAGCGTACCGATCGGGACAACGGCCGGATCAGCTCCATGTCGAACCCGCCGAGAAACGGCTCCTCGAACTTGTCCTGCTGTAAAACGACAGCAATGTCGCCTCGCCTGTCTCCACCTTCCATATTGCTGACACTCCTTTGTCATTTCTGCGCCTGTGATCAAGGCGAAATCCTGAGATCTCATTAAAAGCGCAGGTGCAAAGGCAGATCCAGATGACTTTTTGACCATCCACGTAGGATAAGCCAACGCGATACGGAGGATCATGGAGCGGTGGGGTGTCTTCCTTGTTTCCTACCGTCGTGAGTGAAATTTCCGGGGGAACAAGAGAACAGCGCACGAACCATGGATGTCCATGCGCTTCCCTTCATCAAGCCTCGAGCAGTGCGCGCAACATCCACGCGGTTTTCTCGTGAACCTGCATGCGCTGGGTCAGCAGGTCGGCGGTTGGCTCATCGCTGACTTTATCCAGCAAAGGGAAAATCCCCCGCGCCGTGCGGGTGACTGCTTCCTGACCTTCGACCAGCTGCTTGATCATGTCCTCGGCACTCGGCACGCCCACCTCTTCTTTAATGGAGGAAAGACGTGCATAAGTCGCATAGGCGCCCGGCGCTGGGAAACCCAGCGCCCGGATGCGTTCGGCGATCGAGTCGACCGCCAGTGCCAGTTCGTTGTATTGCTCCTCGAACATCAGATGCAGGGTCCGGAACATCGGCCCGGTGACGTTCCAGTGGAAGTTGTGAGTCTTCAGATACAGCACGTATGTGTCGGACAGCAGGCGCGAGAGCCCTTCGACGATGGATTTGCGGTCTTCTTCACTGATACCGATATCGATTGCCATGCTTACCCCCTAACGGCGATTGAAATTCATCCAGCAGGTGTCGGTTCACTGTAGCAAGGCCACCCCCACCCCGCAGCCCCCGTATCGACCCGATAGAGGCGACAAATCGTCCCACGCGTTGCCGCTGGCCGGCGTGATTTGAGTAGCCGCAGGCTTTGCTGTTAAATAGGCAGTGTGTCGCTACGCCCCGTTTTCCGGGCCTGCGCATAGGCTGATGCCGTGCACGTGTCCAACGCCTCTTATTGTTCCGAAGCGAACCGTGCGCCTTCAGCTCTTCCTTGTGAGCCGTCATAACGTGAGTCAATAAAAATGTTGAAAATCGTCCACCTGCTAATGGGCGCAGCAGCCTTGCTGCTGTCCTTCATACCCAGCCTGAAGTCCGAAGCGGTACCTTACCTGCAACAACCCGATGCACTTTACCTGGCCTTTTTCGGCCTGCTGAACCTGATCCTTGCACCAGTTATCCCTTACTGGAACAAAGGTCCGCGCCAGCATCTGCAAAATCTGGTCAGCGCCCTGCTGGTCCTGACCGTTGTCCTGCAAACACTGACCCTGATCGCGCCGATGCCTGTCATCGCCGGCCAGCCAGCCGTGCTGTTCAGCCTGGTGATCGCACTGGTCGCCGTGGTTCTGCACCTGGCCGTCAGCTTCTACAAATCCTCCCCGGCCGCCGCCGCGCAAAGCTACGACATGAGCAACCGCGATACCGGCACCGTCAAGTGGTTCAATACCTCCAAGGGCTTCGGCTTTATCTCCCGGGATTCCGGCGATGATATTTTCGTGCACTTTCGCGCCATCCGTGGCGAAGGCCACCGCGTTCTGGTCGAAGGCCAGCGCGTGGAGTTCTCGGTGATGAACCGTGACAAGGGCCTGCAGGCCGAGGACGTGATCGCCGCCCTGCCGCGTCGCTGATCCAAGTCTCCCGCAATAAAAAAACCGCGAACAGCCAGGCTGTTCGCGGTTTTTTAATGAATGCGTTTTTAACGGGAGCACGCCCGCGCACTTCTCAATAGTGTGGCGGCGGTGCGTCTTCTTCGAAAGAACCGAACTGGCCCACCATCTCTTCCTGGCGCTTGAGTACCGCTGCCATCTGCAATTGCAGACGCTCGACCACTCGCTGCTGCTCCACCAGCACATCGTTCAATGCCTGAATGGTGTCGTCCTGAAACGCCAAGCGACTTTCCAGCTCGGTAACACGTTGTTCGAGGCTCATCACTCAGCCCTCCAGAAAGGTGAAATCTTCGTCCAGCACCAGACGCAGGCGCTCGCGGATCGCGGCCACTTGCTCGGCACTGTAAGGCCTGGCGGGATGCTTGCCCCAGACCGGCGCCGGCCAGGCCGCATCGTCCCGCTTACGCACGATCACATGCATATGCAGTTGGCTGACCACATTACCCAGGGTCGCGACATTCATCTTGTCGGCGTCGAAGGAATCCTTGAGCACCTCGGCCAGGGCCGTGGTTTCCTGCCACAGGCGCTGCTGGTCGGCGACATCCAACTGAAACAACTCGCTGATATCGTCGCGGCGAGGCACCAGGATGAACCACGGGTAGTTGGCGTCGTTGGACAACAGCAGTCGGCAAAGCGGGAAATCGCCGATAGTCAGCGTGTCCTGTTGAAGTCGTGGATCTAAAGCAAACACTGCGCGCACTCCCGGCGAAATGACCTGTTTTCAGCTTAGCGCCCCGCTGTGAAAGCAGCGCGCCAAGCGACTGGACGGCAGCATACCTGCGATTGGAGTGACCTTCACGGCGAACAGCGTTGCCACAAGAATTCCTCCACGCCCCGGAATGTGACATTTATGCCTCGCGTGCACCAGGACAGAACCGGAAATGCGAATAAATCGAGCAAAATGACCGGCGCACACCTCAGCGTTTACGTTCATCCAGCGACCCAACTGTATGAATTCAGTACAGCCTTTGAATTTTTTTGCACCAAAACCGCACAGTGCGTCTACGCTCAGTGCGTCGGGCATCCGCCGAATACTCACCGACGGGGTGAACCGGTAACGTTTTTGGTTGTCGCGCTGCGACTTTCAGGGAGCAACACCATGCGAAGGACGGCGTCAAGCCTGTTTGAAAGGCCCTCGAAGCCCCCGGTTTTATGAGGTTTTTACAGCGTCAGACGCGCACCTTGAAAAAAACCGGAACAATTCAGCGGTTTGTGCACGCTTGTTGCATTCATACCCATATGGACTATAAGCGCACCACAAGAAGTGGATGCCTTGAGCCCCATAAAAACAGTGGCAGGGTTGCCCGATGGAGATTCAAGCGTTTTGCCAAGGGACTCTTTTTTACCGATGCTCAAGCCCTGTAAAACAGCGCTGAAGTTGTCAGTCCCATTGCATTTGGACTGTAAATTTGCGACATCTACCAAGCCGTTTGCGACACGCTCGTAAAGAAGCTGAAAGGTTGGATTCGCAAGTATCGCCAACATGGTCGGCGTGATATAAGTTTGCGCCGACACAAAAAGAAAGAGCCGCCCAGATAATAAAACAGGTGGGACGGCAGTACTCTTCTAAAACCAAAGGAGCAAATCACGATGCGCGTGATGAAGTGGAGCATGATCGCACTGGCAGTTGCAGCAGCAGCCAGTACTCAAGTGGCTACAGCCGCACCGTTTGTAAGTGACCAGGCTGAAGCGAAAGGCTTTGTTGAAGACGCGAAAGCTGATTTGCTGATTCGCAACTATTACTTCAACCGTGACAACAAAGACCGTGCCCCGGACGTGAAAGACTGGACCCAAGGTATCTGGGGCAACTTCAGTTCCGGTTACACCCAAGGCACTGTTGGTGTCGGCGTTGATGCATTCGGTTACCTGGCCATTAAACTGGACGGCGGTGATGGCACCAGCGGTTCGGGCAACATGAGCCGTAGCGACACCCGCAACGCCAATGGTAGCCGCGACGTAAACGACAGCCAGGGTAAAGCCGGCGCTGCTGTTAAATTCCGCGTCTCCAAAACCGAGCTGAAATTCGGCGAAATGAGCCCGAGCACCTCTCCAGTGTTCGCTATTGGCGGTTCCCGTATCCTTCCTCAAGTGGCTACCGGCTTCCAACTGCAGAGCAGCGAAGTCAAAGACCTTGATCTCGAAGCCGGTCACTTCTACTCGGCTTCCAGCCAGGACAAAAACGATAGCCGCGGCGATCTGTATGCAACCTACGCGAATGGTGGCAGTGGTGTTGCAGCCAAGTCGATCGACTATTTCGGTGGCAAGTACGGCATCACCGAAAATCTTTCCGCATCGTTGTATGGCTCCAAGCTGGAAGACATTTGGAACCAGTACTACGCCAACGTGAACCTCACCACCCCGTTCGGTGGTGACACGTCGCTGAACACCGACTTCAACATCTACCGCACCACCGATACCGGTAAAGCGAACGCGGGCGACATCAGCAACACAACGTTCTCGCTGGCTACTGCTCTCTCGTTCCTGAAAGCACACACCATCACCCTGGCCTTCCAAAAGGTTAACGGCGATACCCCGTTCGACTACATCGGTGTGGGCAAGAACAACCGCGGCGGCGACTCGATTTTCCTCGCCAACTCCATCCAGTACTCCGACTTCAACGCTCCTAACGAGAAATCTGCCCAGATCCGTTATGACTTGAAAATGGCCGAGTACGGCGTTCCAGGTCTGAGCTTCATGACCCGTTACGTGAAAGGTTGGGACATCGACGGTACCAAAACTCCAGCAAACAGCACTTACGCCGGTATGTACGGTGAAGACGGCAAGCACAACGAAACCAACTTCGAAGCCAAGTACGTTGTTCAGTCCGGCCCGGCCAAAGACCTGTCCTTCCGTCTTCGTCAAGCCTGGCACTTCGCTAACGCCGACGAAGGTGAAGGCGACGTGAAAGAGTTCCGTCTGATCGTCGACTACCCGCTGTCGCTTTTGTAATCGCACCGAGTTAGTTGCGGTAACAAAACAAAAAGGCCCATCTTCGGATGGGCCTTTTTTATTGCCTGTCACTTGTAATAGATGCCTGACCGATAAGTCAGGCAATTAATTAGCAACCTATCATTACACCGCCGATTCCTGAACCACACGAATCACTCGTTGCGGAAAAGGAATATCAATGCCTGCAGTCTTTAAACGATCACGGGACTGTTCGTTAAACATGAACATCACATCCCAGTAATCCGCGGTTTTAACCCAGACGCGCAGAGAAACAGTGATCGAACTGTCACCCAGTGTCGAAATAACAGCCTGAGGTGCCGGATCCTGCAGAACACGATCATCCTTGGCCAGATCCAGCAGCACCTGACGGGCCTTTTGCAGATCGGCTTCGTAATCCACACCTACGTCGAACACAACCTTGCGGGTCGGCTGACGGTTGGTGTTGGTGATGATGCCGTTCGACAGGTTGCCGTTCGGCACGATGATGGTCTTGTTGTCACCGGTGCGCAGCACGGTGTGGAAGATCTGGATGCTGTCGACAGTACCCGCCACACCCTGGGCTTCGATCCAGTCACCGATGCGGAACGGACGGAACAGCAGAATCAGCACGCCGCCGGCGAAGTTCGCCAGGCTGCCCTGCAACGCCAGACCGATGGCTAGGCCGGCCGCACCGATCGCCGCGACGAACGAGGTGGTCTCGACGCCGATCATCGATGCCACGCTGACAATCAGCAGTACCTTGAGAATGATGTTGGCCAGGCTGCTGATGAAACCTTGCAGGGCCAGGTCGGCATTGCGCAGGGCCAGCAGGCCGCCGAGCTTTTGCGTGACCTTGTTGATCAGCCACCAGCCGATGGCCAGGGTAATCACCGCCAGCAACACACGGCTGCCGTATTCCATGATCATCGGAATCCACGCCTGGGACGCCTTGACCAGGTTGTCCACCTCAGCATTCAAATCCATCTTTTATCTCCTGATTGCCGGCTTCCCGGGCTGTAAAAAACCAGCGGCAGAAAGACCGGGCCGTAAAGGGCTCAATCGTTTCTGCCGTTGCTTGGGCCTCGGACGCTTTAAACGCCGAGAGGTTCCCGACCGAAAAGCTTAGTCGCGGAAGTTGTTGAACTGCAGTGGCATGCCGAATTCCTTGGCACGCAGGGCCGCGATGGCTTCCTGCAGGTCGTCACGCTTCTTGCCGGTCACACGCACCTGCTCGCCCTGAATGGCGGCCTGTACCTTGAGCTTGGCTTCCTTGATGTGGCCGACGATCTTCTTCGCCAGTTCCTTGTCGATGCCTTCCTTGAGGACGGCGTCCTGCTTCATCAGCTTGCCCGAGGCGAAGGAATCTTTGACTTCAAGGCACTGCACGTCGATCTTGCGCTTGACCAGGGCCAGCTTGAGGATCTCGATCATCGCTTCCAGCTGGAAATCGGCTTCAGCGGTCAGGTGGACGGTCAGGTCCTTTTCCTTGAATTCAAAGCTGCCCTTGCCTTTCAGGTCATAACGACGATCGAGTTCCTTCACGGCGTTCTCGACCGCGTTGGTGAGTTCGTGTTTGTCCAGTTCGGATACCACGTCGAACGACGGCATGTAATCTCTCCAATAAAAAGGCGCGCTCGTACGGGACGCGGCGCGCTTGGCTTGCGGTTAAAATCGGGCTCATTATAACGGGTCTTTTCCCACCGACACGGCGAGCCTTGCATGCCTGTACCTTACCGAGTGAAAAACTGATGTCCACCCCCTGGCATGTCCTCGGCGCCGGAAGTCTGGGCACGCTCTGGGCCACACGTCTGGCCCGGGCCGGATTGCCGGTCCGGCTGATCCTGCGCGACCTCGACCGCCTGCACGACTATGCAACGGCGGGCGGCCTGACCCTCGTCGAACAGGGCGTGGCCAGCCATTACGCGATCCCCGGCGAAACCCCGGACAGTCCCGGCCCCATCCGTCGCCTGCTGGTGGCCTGCAAAGCCTACGACGCCGAAGCGGCCGTGGCCGGGCTTGCCCATCGCCTGGCACCGGACGCCGAACTGATTCTTTTGCAGAACGGCCTCGGCAGCCAGGAAGCAGTCGCCGCGCGAGTCCCGCAGGCCCGCTGCATCAGCGCCTCCAGCACCGAAGGCGCGTTTCGCGACGGCGACTGGCGCGTGGTATTCGCCGGCCACGGCTACACCTGGCTCGGCGACGCCGGTCATCCTGTCGCGCCGATCTGGCTGGACGATCTTGAGGCGGCAAAAATCCCCCATGAATGGAGCGCCGACATCCTCACCCGCCTGTGGCGCAAACTGGCGCTCAACTGTGCGATCAATCCGCTGACGGTGCTGCACGACTCCCGCAACGGCGGCTTGCAGCAACATCACTGCGAAGTCGCCACGCTGTGCGGCGAACTGACCGAGCTGCTCGAACGCTGCGGGCAACCGGCGGCGGCGGACAACCTGCAACAGGAAGTGGAGCGGGTGATCCAGGCCACGGCGGCGAATTTCTCGTCCATGTATCAGGACGTGGCCAGCAAACGCCGCACCGAGATCAGCTATTTGCTTGGGCATGCCTGCAAGGTTGCAGAGCGTCATCAGTTGAACCTGCCGCATCTCAAGCAGTTGCAGCAGCGCCTGACTGCCCATCTGCACAGTCTCGGATTGCCCGTCGACTGAGCAGCGGCTACGCTGGCCACTTGTTCCTTTGCTGCGATAAACCTGATGCCATTGCGCCAGCGTCTTGAAAACCTGCCGGTCGGCCAGAAACTGCTGGCCGCCCTGCTGGTGCTGTTGACCACCGTATTGCTGGTCGCCAACCTGACCTTTATCAGCGCCGCCTATTACATTTCCCAGGAAAGCATGGCGCCCCAGGCGTTGCAGACCATCGGCCGGCTGGTGTCCAACCCGAGTCTGGTGGCCGAAGCCTTGCAGTCGCCGCAAAGCGCCGAGCGCCTGCTCAAGGAGCTCGACAGCTATTCCCCGCTGCGTGCCGCCGCTTTATATGACGGCAAAGGCGAACGTCTGGCGCAACTGCAACACGGCGACAAACTCAAACTGCCGGAACGCTACCGGCACATCGAAGCCTGGCAACTGACCGAGTTTCGCAGCAACCAACTCATCACCCTGCCCCGCCCCGGCACTGCACCGGGCCACCTGCTGTTGGTGGCCAGCAGCGAACTGCCAGTCGCGTTCTACACCGGCACGCTCACGGCCAGTCTGGGGATCCTGATTTTCAGTGTGCTGCTGTGGCTGGTCATCGCCCGGCAGATCAAGCGTCTGATCACCCGGCCGATCCATCAGCTGGAAGAACTGTCCCGCCAGGTGACCCGCGAGGAGAACTACGCCCTGCGCGCCTCCCGGGGCAACCATGACGAAATCGGCAGCCTCGCCGAAGCATTTAACACCATGCTTTCGCGCATCGAGGCCCGGGAGCAGCAACTCAAGCGTGCCCGCGATGACTCGCAAGCAGCTTACGATCAGGCCCAAGGTCTGGCTGAAGAAACCCGCCACACCAACCGCAAGCTGGAGCTGGAAGTCCAGGTGCGCAGCAAGATCGAGAAAAAACTCACCGGGTTCCAGAACTACCTCAACAGCATCATCGACTCCATGCCCTCGGCGCTGATCGCCCTCGACGAACAGCTCTACGTGACGCAGTGGAACCAGGAGGCCAGCGCCCTTTCCGGTACACGGCTTGACGAAGCGCTGAACCAGCCGATCTTCCTCGCCTTCGAGCCGCTCAAGCCGTTTCTGCCGCAACTCAAGCAGACCGTCGAACAACACACGGTGGCGAAAATCGAGCGGGTGACGTGGTTCAAGGACGACGAGCCCAAGCACTACGCCCTCACCTTCTACCCATTGATGGGCGGCGCCGGGCGCGGCGTGGTGATCCGGATCGACGACATTACCCAGCGCCTGTCGCTGGAAGAAATGATGGTGCAGTCGGAGAAAATGCTGTCCGTGGGTGGCCTTGCCGCCGGCATGGCTCACGAGATCAACAACCCGCTGGGGGCGATCCTGCACAACGTGCAGAACATCCGCCGACGCCTGTCACCAGACCTGCCGAAGAACCTCGAACAGGCCGAACAACTGGGCATCGAACTCGATACCGTGAACCGTTATCTGCAAGGTCGGGAAGTCCCGCAACTGCTTGACGGCATCCAGCAGGCCGGCGCCCGGGCGGCGAAGATCGTCACCCACATGCTCAGTTTCAGTCGCCGCAGCAACCGCCAGATGGCACCGTGCGACCTGCCGGCGCTGATCGATCAAGCGGTGGAAATCGCCGGTAACGACTTTGACCTGGCCATCGGCTTCGACTTCAAGGGTCAGGCGATCATTCGCCAGTTCGACCCGGCGCTGGGCCCGGTGCCCGGCACCGCCAACGAACTCGAACAGGTGCTGCTCAACCTGTTGAAGAACGCCGCGCAGGCGATCCACCAGCGCGAAGATGACAGCGAGCCGGGGCGAATCACCTTGCGCACCCGGCTCAATCCGCCCTGGGCCGAGATTCAGGTCGAGGACAACGGCATCGGCATGAGCGAGAACGTGCGCAAGCGCACCTTCGAGCCATTCTTCACCACCAAGGAAATCGGCCAGGGTACGGGCCTCGGCCTGTCGGTGTCGTACTTCATCATCACCAACAACCACAAAGGGCAGATGGAAGTGCAGTCGGCGCCGGGGCAAGGCACCTGCTTCACCCTGCGCCTGCCACTGGCGCAACCGGCGCCCATCGCCGCCGAAACCAATCAACTACCGAGGTAAACCATGGGCTTTCGCTTGTCGAAGATCTACACCCGCACCGGCGACAAGGGCGAAACCGGACTCGGCGACGGCCGCCGGGTGCCCAAGGATCACCCGCGCATCGAGGCCATTGGCGAGGTCGATACGCTGAACAGTCAGGTCGGCGTGCTGCTGGCCGGATTGATCGCCGAGCGCGAAACCTGCCCCGGGCTGAATGAGCTGATCGACGTGTTGGCGCCCTGCCAACATCGGCTGTTCGACCTTGGCGGTGAACTGGCGATGCCGGAATATCAGGCATTGAACGCAGCAGAAATCGAACGGCTGGAAGCCGCGATCGATCTGTGGAACGAGGAATTGGGGCCGCTGGAGAACTTCATTCTGCCGGGCGGTTCGATACTGATTGCCCAGGCCCATGTCTGTCGCAGCCTGGCGCGCAGTGCCGAGCGGCGTTGCCAGCATTTGAATGCGATCGAGCCGTTGGCCGGGGTTGGCCTGGCGTACATCAATCGCTTGTCGGATCTGTTGTTTGTGGCGGCCAGGCTGATCGCCCGGCGCCAGGGTGTTGCCGAGATTCTGTGGCAACCGGCGGCGAAACCTTCAGATCAGTAGCGACTGTCAGGACGCCTTCGTCGGAACGCCGCCCGGAGCAAGCCCGCTCCCACAGTTGATCGAGTTCTTCCTGTTGGAATGCACTCAACTGTGGGAGCGGGCTTGCTCGCGAAGGGGACGTCAGCCTCAATACAAAATCAGGCCTGTGGCCAGAACGCCCGAATCCCCGCCACACCCTGAGCCCCGGCATTCCACGCTTTCTCGCGCTCCGCCGGGCCGACTCCGCCCAACAGAAACACCGGTTTGCTGAAGCCTTCGATCAGCGTCGAAGCCTGCTCCCAGCCCAACGGCTGTGCATCCGGGTGAGTCAGGGTCGGCTGCACCGGCGACAGGGTGACGAAATCCACGCCCATCTGCTCGGCCAGCGCCAGTTCTTCAGCGTTGTGGCAGGACGCCGCCAACCAGCGCTCCGCCGGCAGCGGACGCCCCGCGGCCGCGTACTTGCGCAACTGCGCCGAAGTGATGTGCCAGCCCGCGGCCGGGAAATCGCCCAGCCACTCGAACGGGCCCTTGATCATCAACTGCGCCTTGCCGGCGCACAGTCCGACCGCGTCTACCGCAAGGTCGCGGTATTTCGGGTCATAACCATTGGGCGCACGCAGCTGGATCAGCTTGATGCCACCGGCGATTGCCTTCTGGATGCCGCGCAGCAAGGCCGGGGTTTCCAGGTCTTCCGGGGTGATCAGGTATTCGGCGGGCAGACGCGCGGCCGCGACGATCGGCTGGTTGGCCGCCGGGAATTCGTAATCCGTCAGCTCCTTGGCCGAAACCCAGGCCAATGGCTGGCCTTCGGCACCATGGGGTTCGCCGGTAAAGCTCGAGACTTCCCAGACATCCAGCAACACCTGTTTGTCCGGGTAATCGTGGCGCACCTTGATCAGCGGCCGCGCGGCGCCGACGACAATGCCCAACTCTTCGTGCAGCTCGCGGGCCAATGCTGTTTGCACCGACTCATCGGCTTCGACCTTGCCACCGGGAAATTCCCAGAGGCCGCCCTGATGCTGGGTATCGGCACGCCGGGCGATCAGAATCTTGCCGCTGCCGTCACGAATGACGGCGGCGGCGACGTGTACACGTTTCACGACTGCAATTCCTCCAGTCCTGCCTTTTGCCAGGCCTTGAAGGCCGGCCACTGGTAGACGGTTTCAACATAGGCTTCATCATCGGCCGACAACTTCACCTGATAGGTGCGCAGGCGCACGGCAATCGGTGCGAAGAACGCATCGGCCAGCGACACCCGACCAAACAGGTAAGGCCCAGGCTCGGTCGCGACGGCGCGGCATTCGGCCCACAGCGCGAGCATGCGCTCGACATCGACCTTCACTTCCGGCGGCACCGGGTTGAGCGGCGCGTCGTGGCTCAGGTTGAACGGCATGTGGTTGCGCATGGCGAAGAAGCCGCTGTGCATCTGCGCGCAGGCGGATCGCGCCTGGGCTCGGGCGAAGATATCGGTCGGCCAGAGTTGTTCGGAAGGAAACTGCTCGGCCAGGTATTCGGCAATCGCCAGAGAATCGGCGACGGTGCCACGGGCGGTTTTCAGCAGCGGCACCTTGGCGGTCGGCGAGTGCGCCAGCAGCCGCTCGCGGGTGTCGGGCTTGCCGAGTTTGACCAATTCTTCGGTGTAGGGCGCGCCGGTCAGTTCAAGCGCCAGTGCCGCGCGCAGGGACCAGGAGGAAAGCAGTTTGTCGCCGATGATCAGGTGAAGGCTCATGTTCGGGTCCTTTCATGGGACAGAAGAAAAGGAGGTCCGCAGACCTCCCTCTTCGGCAGGGATCAGGTGCGGTATTCGGCGTTGATCTTCACGTACTCGTGGGACAGGTCGGTGGTCCAGATGGTTTCGCTGCAATCGCCGCGACCCAATTCGATACGGATGGTGATTTCTTCCTGCTGCATCACCGCCGAGCCCTGGGCTTCGGTGTAGGTCGCGGCGCGGGCGCCACGGCTGGCGATGCACACGTCACCGAGAAACACGTCGATCTTGCTCACGTCCAGATCCGGCACGCCGGCACGGCCGACGGCGGCGAGGATGCGGCCCCAGTTCGGGTCGGAGGCGAACAGTGCAGTCTTGATCAGCGGCGAGTGGGCCACGGTGTAGCCGACGTCCAGGCATTCCTGGTGATTGCCGCCGCCGTTGACTTCAACGGTCACGAACTTGGTCGCGCCTTCGCCGTCACGCACGATGGCCTGGGCCACGTCCATGCACACCTCGAACACGGCCTGTTTCAGCTTGGCGAACAGCTCGCCTTCGGCACGGGTGATTTCCGGCAGCGCAGCCTTGCCGGTGGCGATCAGCATGCAGCAGTCGTTGGTCGAGGTGTCGCCGTCGATGGTGATGCGGTTGAACGACTTGTTGGCACCGTCCAGCATCAGGTTTTGCAACACGTCGCGGGAGACTTTGGCGTCGGTGGCGATGTAACCGAGCATGGTCGCCATGTTCGGACGGATCATGCCCGCGCCTTTGCTGATGCCGGTGACGGTGATGGTCACGCCGTCATGCTGGAACTGGCGGCTGGCGCCTTTTGGCAGCGTGTCGGTGGTCATGATGCCGGTGGCGGCCGCTTCCCAGTTGTTTTCCGACAGATCGTCCAGCGCGGCCTGCAAGGCGCCTTCGATCTTCTCGACCGGCAGCGGCTCGCCGATCACGCCGGTGGAGTAAGGCAGGATCTGGCTGGCATCGACGCTGGTCAGTTCAGCCAGTTTGGCGGTGGTGCGCTCGGCAGCAGCCAGGCCTGGCTCGCCGGTGCCGGCGTTGGCATTACCGGTGTTGGTCAACAGGTAGCGCACCGGGTTCTGCACGCGTTTCTTGGCCAGGATCACCGGCGCTGCACAGAAAGCGTTCAACGTGAACACGCCCGCCACGGTGGAGCCTTCGGCGCAACGCATCACGACGACATCCTTGCGCCCCGGGCGCTTGATGCCGGCCGAAGCGATACCGAGTTCAAAACCGGCAACCGGGTGCAACGTTGGCAAAGGACCAAGACCAACAGCCATGAATGCGCTCCTTACTCAATGATGTCAGCACCGCCAAGCGTAGTGACGGTGGTGTAAATGGCAAAACGCCGCGACGGCTGGTGCCGGTCGCGGCGCGGGTATTTCAGCAATTGAAACGGGTTTTACTGGATCTGCCCGTGGCAATGCTTGAATTTCTTGCCCGAACCGCAGTAGCACAGTTCGTTGCGGCCCAGCTTCTGCTCGTTGCGCACCGGGGCGGTGGCGAGGGCCACATCGACCTCTTCACCGACCAGTTCCGGTTGCGCTTCCAGGCCAGGAGCCTCGGCGTGTTCGAACTGCATGCGGGCGGCCAGTGCTTCGGCTTCCTGACGCAGGCGTTGTTCTTCTTCGGCCGGATCTTCGCGGCGAACCTGAACGTGCGACAGCACACGGATCGAGTCGCGCTTGATCGAATCCAGCAGCTCGGAGAACAGCGTGAAGGACTCGCGCTTGTATTCCTGCTTCGGGTTCTTCTGCGCATAACCACGCAGGTGGATGCCGTGACGCAGGTGATCCATGGTCGACAGGTGGTCTTTCCACAGGTCGTCCAGAACGCGCAGCACGATCTGCTTCTCGAACGAACGCAGGGCTTCGGCGCCCGCCTGGTCTTCTTTTTCGTTGTACGCGGCGATCAGCTCGTTCATCAGCTTCTCGCGCAGGGTTTCTTCGTACAGGTGATCGTCTTCGTCGAGCCATTGCTGGATCGGCAGCTTCACGCCGAAATCGCTGGCGATCGACGCTTCCAGACCGGCCACGTCCCACTGCTCTGGCAGCGATTGCGGCGGAATGTGCGCGCTGACGGTGGCGTTCAGGACGTCCTGACGGAAATCAGCGATGGTTTCGCCGATGTTGTCCGCGGCCAGCAACGTGTTACGCATGTGATAGATCACTTTACGCTGTTCGTTGTTGACGTCGTCGAACTCGAGCAGTTGCTTGCGGATGTCGAAGTTGCGGCCTTCAACCTTGCGCTGCGCCTTCTCGATGGCGTTGGTCACCATACGGTGCTCGATGGCCTCGCCAGGCTGCATCCCCAGGGCTTTCATGAAGTTCTTCACCCGGTCAGAGGCGAAGATGCGCATCAGGCTGTCTTCCAGCGACAGGTAGAAGCGGCTGGAACCGGCATCGCCCTGACGGCCGGCACGGCCACGCAGCTGGTTATCGATACGACGGGATTCGTGACGCTCGGACGCGATCACCTGCAGACCGCCGGACTCCAGCACTTGCTGGTGACGCTTCTGCCAGTCGGCCTTGATCTGGGCGATCTGCTCAGGGGTCGGGTTTTCCAGCGACGCGACTTCAACTTCCCAGTTGCCGCCCAAAAGGATGTCGGTACCACGACCGGCCATGTTGGTAGCGATGGTCAGGGCGCCCGGACGACCGGCCTGCGCGATGATTTCAGCTTCTTTTTCGTGGAACTTGGCGTTCAGAACCTTGTGTTCGATGCCTTCCTTCACGAGCAATGCGGACATGTGCTCGGAGGTTTCGATGGTCGCAGTACCCACCAGTACCGGACGACCGGCAGCCATGCTTTCCTTGATGTCGTTGACGATCGCCGCATATTTCTCTTCGGCGGTCAGGAACACCAGGTCGTTGTAGTCCTTACGGGCCAACGGTTTGTTCGGCGGAATGACCATAACGTCCAGACCATAGATCTGGTGGAATTCGAATGCTTCGGTATCAGCGGTACCGGTCATGCCGGACAGCTTGGTGTATAGACGGAAGTAGTTCTGGAACGTGGTCGATGCCAGAGTCTGGCTTTCGGCCTGGATATTCAGGTTTTCCTTGGCTTCGATGGCCTGGTGCAAGCCTTCGGACAGACGACGACCCGGCATGGTGCGACCGGTGTGCTCGTCGACCAGCACGACCTGGCCGTCTTGCACGATGTATTCGACATTGCGGTTGAACAGCTTGTGCGCACGCAGGCCGGCGTAAACGTGAGTCAGCAGACCCAGATTATGCGCCGAGTACAGGCTCTCGCCTTCAGCCAGCAGGCCAACACTGGCGAGTTGCTCTTCGATGAACTGGTGACCGGCTTCGTTGAGTTCGACCTGACGGGTCTTCTCGTCGACGGTGAAATGGCCTTCCTGGGTGACTTCGCCTTCGACTTCTTCGACGTGCAGCTTGAGTTTCGGGATCAGCTTGTTGATCTCGATGTACAGCTTGGAGCTGTCCTCGGCCTGACCGGAAATGATCAGCGGGGTACGCGCTTCGTCAATGAGGATGGAGTCGACTTCGTCGATCACGGCAAAGTTGAGTTCGCGCTGGAATTTCTCTTCCATGCTGAACGCCATGTTGTCGCGCAGGTAGTCGAACCCGAATTCGTTGTTGGTGCCGTAGGTGATGTCGGCGGCGTAGGCGGCGCGCTTCTCTTCCGGCGGCTGGAACGGCGTCACGATGCCGACGCTCAGACCGAGGAATTCATACAGCGGACGCATCCAGTTGGCGTCGCGGCGGGCCAGGTAATCGTTCACGGTCACAACGTGCACGCCCTTGCCGGACAGCGCGTTGAGGTAAACGCCCAGAGTACCCACCAGCGTCTTGCCCTCACCGGTGCGCATTTCGGCGATCTTGCCTTCGTGCAGGGTCATGCCACCGATCAGCTGGACGTCAAAGTGGCGCATGCCCATGACACGCTTGCCGGCTTCACGGGCGACCGCGAAGGCTTCGGGCAACAGCTTGTCGAGGGTCTCCCCCTTGGCAATGCGGTCCTTGAACTCTGCGGTCTTGGCGCGCAGTTGATCGTCCGAGAGGGCGACCATCTTCTCTTCGAAGGCATTGACGAGCTGCACCGTCTTGAGCATGCGTTTGATTTCACGCTCGTTCTTGCTTCCAAAAAGTTTCTTTAACAAAGGCGCAAACATATCGGCAGGATCTTCCACACTAAAGGGATGGAGGGCGGCCCCGTGAGTCGCCCGTGCAGCCCTCATGGCCGCATGCGAACGAGCATTCTACCCGGAAACGGTGGTGAGGAAAGTGGGGATATTCCACGATGCTGGCACTGCGCTTTGACGGGGCTCACTTAAAATAGGGGCGTTTTGCTCAACTTCAAGCCGTACAGCGAAGAAGTTAGTCGTTGATTTAATGGGCAAAGCAGGGACAAAAGCAATGGGCGAGTGAAATGGCTGCCATCTGCTACCATGGCGCCTCTGTCACTTCAGGTCCTAGATCATGGCATTTCGCCCTCTCACAGCCAGAGCGCCCGCCGTTCTGCTACGCGAAGCCAGACCGCTGAAAGCCATCCTCGGTCATGCCCAGCGCCTGGCCCATCTGCAACGTCTGCTCGAAAGCCAGCTGCAACCTGCCGCCCGTGAACACTGCCACGTAGCCAAGTGGCGCGAAGGCGAACTGTTGCTGATCGTCACCGACGGCCATTGGGCCACGCGCCTGCGCTATCAACAGAAGCGCCTGCAACGGCAACTGCAGATGTTCGACGAGTTCGCCAATCTGACGCGAATCAAGTTCGCCGTACGGCCACCGACCATCCAGCGCGAAGCGAGCGGGCCGACGATCGACCTGTCAACGGATGCGGCGGCGACCATCCAGGCCACCGCCGACGGGATCAGCGATCCGAATCTGCGAGCGGCACTGGAACGACTGGCCGCCCACGCCAAACCCAAAACCTGAGCCTTGTTGATCAGCGGCGTTTGCTGCCGCCGAGCAATGAACCCATCAGACCGCGCACCAACTGTTTACCCAGCGAATTCGCTGCTTGGCGCATCGCCGACTTGAGCGCCTGTCCCGCCGCCGTGCCGAGGAATTCTCCGGCCTTGTCCGCCAGACTCGGCTCTTCAGCGGCCGGTTTGCCCGGCGCCGCTTCAGCCTCGGGTGCCAGCCCCTTGCGCCCCATCAGGATTTCATAGGCCGACTCGCGATCGATCGGCTTGTCATAACGGCCCTTGAACGGCGAACCGGCAATCAGCACCGTGCGCTCGGTCTCGGTCAACGGCCCGATCCGCGATTGCGGCGGCGCTACCAGCACTCGCTGGACCATTTCCGGCGTGCCCTTCTCCTGCAAGGTGCCGACCAGAGCCTCGCCAATCCCGAGTTCGGTGAGCACCGACAAGGTGTCGAACGCCGGATTCGGCCGGAAGCCGTCCGCCACCGCCCGCAGGGATTTCTGTTCCTTGGCGGTGAACGCGCGCAGGCCGTGCTGGATCCGCAGTCCCAGTTGCGCCAGCACATCGTCCGGCAGATCGCCCGGCGACTGAGTGACGAAATACACACCCACACCTTTGGAACGGATCAGCCGCACCACTTGCTCCAAGCGTTCCTGCAACGCCTTGGGCGTGTCGCCGAAAAGCAAATGCGCCTCATCGAAAAACAGCGCCAGCAGCGGTTTGTCGGCATCGCCGCGCTCCGGCAGTTGCTCGAACAGCTCGGCCAGCAGCCACAAAAGGAAGGTCGCGTAGACCTTCGGCGCCTCATGCACCAGACGACTGGCGTCCAGCAAATGAATGCGTCCGCGACCATCGGCGGTCGGTTGCAGAATGTCTTCCAGTTGCAGCGCCGGTTCGCCGAACAACGCCTCGGCGCCCTGCTGCTCCAGCGTGGCCAGACGCCGCAACAGCGCCTGGCTGGAGCCGGTGGTGAACAGCGCGGCGTCTTCGCCCAACAGCTGCGGATTGTCCTTGAGGTGATTGAGCAGCGCCTTCAGGTCCTTGAGATCCAGCAGCAACAGGCCTTCGCGATCCGCCACCTTGAAAGCGGCGTACAGCGCCGACTGCTGGCTGTCGGTCAGTTCCAGTAAGGCGCCGATCAGCAGCGGGCCCATTTCACTCAACGTAGTGCGCAACGGATGACCGGACTGACCGTGAATGTCCCACAAGGTCACGGGATACGCCTGAGGCGTGTGCTTGAGCCACGGCATGCCGGCGATGCGCTCGGCAATCTTGCCCTGAGGGTTGCCGGCAGCACCGAGGCCGCACAGGTCGCCCTTGACGTCGGCGGCGAACACCGCGACCCCGGCGTCGCTGAACGCCTCGGCCAGACGCTGCAGGGTGACGGTTTTGCCGGTACCGGTTGCGCCGGCCACCAGTCCGTGACGGTTGGCCAGGCGCATGGCCTGGGCGATCGGTTGCCCGGCGAGGTCAGCGCCGATTACAAGTTGCGAAGATTCAGGCATTTGGTCACCCAATGGTTAATCTTTGATCGAGCATGGCCGATAGCTAAAGGTGACAGATGCGACTGACATCCGCATCGGAGATTTCCCTAAGGAGAAGCGGAAATACCTGCTTGTACCCATCAAGCCCACCTGGCGAGTATCTATAGAAGCACGCCCTGAATAATAAGACCTTAGCGGAACCCCAAGCCATGAACAAAAATCTGCGTTTCAGCCATAAAATCCTGCTTGCCGCCGCCCTCATCGTCATTGCCGCCTTCGCCTCGTTCACGCTGTACAACGACTGGTTGCAACGCAATGCGATCCGCGAGGACCTGGACAATTACCTCAACGAGATGGGCGAGGTCACAGCCGACAATATCCAGACCTGGCTCAGCGGGCGCATCCTGCTGATCGAGAACGCGGCCCAGAACATCGCCATCAACCCCGATCCTGCCGCCGTCGCCAGCCTGCTGGAACAGAAAGCCCTGACGTCGACCTTCATGGCGTCTTACCTCGGCGATGCTACCGGGCACTTCACCATCCGCCCGGATGCGAAGATGCCGGACGGTTTCGATCCACGTGTTCGTCCTTGGTATAAAGGTGCGGAAAGCAGCAGCACCTCGACCCTGACCGAACCGTACATCGACGCCGCCACCGGCCAGACCATCATTTCCATCGCCACCGCCGCGAAAAAGGCCGGTCAGAGCGTGGGCGTGGTGGGCGGCGACCTGAGCCTGCAAACCCTGATCAACACCCTCAGCGCCCGGGACTTCTCCGGCATGGGCTACGCGTTCCTGGTCAGCGCCGACGGCAAGATCCTGGTGCACCCGGACAAGGCCCTGGTGATGAAGTCACTGAAGGAAGCCTATCCGCAGGACACCCCGCGCATCAGCAGTGACTTCAGTGAAGTCACCGTCGACGGCAAGACCCGCATCGTCAACTTCACCCCGATCAAGGGCCTGCCGTCGGTGAACTGGTACATCGGCCTGTCGGTGGACAAAGACAAAGCTTTCTCGATGCTCAGCGAATTCCGCGCTTCGGCCGTGATCGCGACCGTGATTGCGGTGGCGATCATCATTGCCCTGCTCGGCATGCTGATCCGTATCCTGATCCAGCCGCTGCACGTGATGACTCGTGCCATGGAAGACATCGCCGACGGCGAAGGCGACCTGACCAAACGTCTGACCATTCAGAATCAGGACGAATTCGGCGTGCTCGGCACCGCGTTCAACCGTTTCGTCGAGCGTATTCACGGCTCGATTCGCGAAGTGTCATCGGCCACCGGCCAGGTCAACGAAGTCGCCCTGCGGGTGGTCGCGGCCTCGAACTCGTCGATGTACAACTCCGACCAGCAAGCCTCGCGCACCAACAGCGTGGCTGCGGCGATCAACCAGCTCGGCGCCGCCGCCCAGGAAATCGCCCGCAATGCCGCCCAGGCCTCGACCCAGGCCAGCGACGCCCGCGGCCTGGCTGAAGACGGCCAGCAAGTGGTGGAGCGCAGCATCAAGGCCATGAATCAGCTTTCGAGCATGCTCAGCGCATCGAGCAGCAATATCGAATCGCTGAACAGCAAGACCGTGAACATCGGCCAGATCCTGGAGGTGATCACCAGCATTTCCCAGCAGACCAACCTGCTGGCGCTCAACGCGGCCATCGAAGCGGCACGTGCCGGTGAAGCCGGTCGCGGCTTTGCGGTGGTGGCGGACGAGGTGCGCAACCTCGCCCACCGCACCCAGGAATCGGCGCAACAGGTACAAACCATGATCGAGGAGCTGCAAGTCGGCGCCCGCGAATCCGTGAGTACCATGAGCGACAGCCAGCGCCACAGCCAGGACAGCGTGGACATCGCCAACCTCGCCGGCGAACGCCTGAACAGCGTGACCCAGCGCATTGGTGAAATCGACGGGATGAACCAGTCGGTGGCTACCGCAACCGAGGAACAGACGGCTGTGGTCGAGTCGATCAACGTGGATATCACCGAGATCAATACGCTGAACCAGGAAGGTGTCGAAAACCTGCAGGCGACGTTGCGGGCTTGCTCGGATCTGGAGCAGCAGGCTTCGCGATTGAAGCAACTGGTTGGCAGCTTCCGCATTTAAAGCCGCTCTGCCGGTCGTCTTCGTCGTTCACAACTGTCCGACGAAGACGACCGACAATCCCTCCGAAACCGGCCTTGCACCCCACCGCGAAACCCCGACCGAACATCTATTCTTGATAAAGGTCAACCAAGGGAGATCAACGCGGAGGGACGTTCACCGTGCATATCGCCGACATCACCATGTTCTACGCCCCGGCCAGCGGTGGCGTGCGCACCTATCTGGATGCCAAGCACCGCCGGCTGGGAGTCAAGCCCGGCATCCGCCACAGCCTGCTGATTCCCGGCGCGCACTTGGGCGAACGCGATGGCGTCTACACGGTTCCCGCCCCCGCCCTGCCCTTCGGCAAGGGCTATCGCTTTCCCCTGCGCCTGGCTCCTTGGCGAAACGTCCTGCAGGATCTGCAGCCTGATCTGATCGAAGTTGGTGATCCGTACCTCACCGCATGGGCTGCGCTCGATGCGCGTCGACAACTCGATGTGCCAGTGATCGGCTTCTATCACTCGGATCTGCCGCTGCTGGTGGGCAACCGCATGGGCCACTGGGTCACGCCGAATGTCGACGCGTATGTGCGCAAGTTGTACGGCAATTTCGACCGGGTGCTGGCACCCAGCCAGGTGATGGCCGACAAGCTCAGCGGGTTGGGCGTGCGCAACGTCTTCGTGCAACCGCTGGGCGTTGATCTGCACACCTTCCACCCGGATGCCCGCGACGCCGGGTTGCGCAGCGAACTGGGGATCGCCGAGGACACGCGTCTGCTGATCTTCGCCGGTCGCGGTTCCAAGGAGAAAAACCTGCCGGTGCTGCTCGATTGCATGAAACGCCTGGGCCCGCGTTATCACCTGTTGCTGGTCGGCTCGTCGATGCCGGCTTCCGTCCCGGACAATGTCAGCGTGATCGACCGGTTCTGCCCGGCCGCGCAGGTCGCACGGCTGATGGCCAGTGCCGACGCGCTGATCCACGCCGGCGATCAGGAAACCTTCGGTCTGGTGATTCTGGAGGCCATGGCCTGCGGCATTCCGGTGGTGGCGGTGGCGGCCGGAGCGTTCGAAGAAATCGTCAGCGAATCCTGCGGCCTGCTCTGCGCGCCGAACAGTGCGCAAGCCATGGCCAATGCCGTGCGCGAACTGTTCAGTCGCGGGACTGGCGTACTCGGCCAGCAGGCACGCCAACATGTCGAACGGCATTACGCCTGGGACACGGTGGTCGACAGCCTGCTGAGCCATTACCACGCGGTACTCGGCGATTCGGTTCCTCGGGTGGCCAATGGCTGAATTTCACGAGCGCCCGGCGGTAATGCTGGTGCTGCATGACGTGGCGCCCTCCACGTGGGCCGATTATCGAGCGTTCGTCGAAGCCGTTGACCGGTTGGGCAACGTCCCGATGACGTGGCTGGTGGTTCCGGATTTCCATCGACGCGATGCACTTGAAGCACATCCAGCGTTCTGTCGAAGGCTCGACGAGCGCGTCGCACGCGGCGATGAACTGGCCCTGCACGGCCATTTTCATGAAGACACCGAGCCCGGCCCGCGCACGGCGCGCGACTGGTTCATGCGCCGGGTCTACACCCATGAAGGCGAGTTCTACCAGTTGTCCCGGGAAGCCGCCCTCGCCCGCCTGCGCCCGGGCATCGATCTGTTTCGGCGCCACGACTGGCCGCTGCACGGTTTCGTCGCCCCGGCCTGGCTGATGAGCGACGGCACGCGCCAGGCATTGCGCGAATTGCCGCTGCGCTACACCAGCGATCCGCAGCATCTTTATCACTTGCCGGATTTCACCGCGGTCGAGGCCCCGGGACTGGTCTGGAGCGCACGCAGCGCCTGGCGTCGCGGCATGTCGAAGGTCATCAGCGAACAGCGAGAGCAGCGCTGGCGCCAGGCGCCAGTGATTCGTCTAGGCTTGCATCCGGTGGACATGCGCCACCGCTTTTGCCGGGATTACTGGTGGCGCACCCTTGAACGACTGCTGGCGGACGGACGCGTGCCCATGACCAAAATCGACTGGCTGACGCGCCAGCGCACTCAAGCCGAGCGTGCCGCTTGAGTCGCGGCATTCTGTTGCTGATCGGCCTGCTGGTAGCCGTGGCGGTGCCCGTCCTGCTCGGGGGCGGCGAGACCTGGGGGCGCCTGCAGGCGTTTCCGCTGCACTGGCTGTTGATCATGTTCGCCATGGTTCTGCTGTGCTGGGGCATCAACACATTGCGCCTGCGGCTGTTGCTCGGCGATCAGCGTGACCGGGTCACACCCCTCAAAAGCCTCGGGGTGGTGATGGCCGCCGAATTTGCCTGGTGCGCCACACCCGGCGGCAGCGGAGGACCGTTGACGATCATGGCGCTGCTGGCGCGCAGCGGCGTGCGTCCGGCCCGGGGCAGCGCCGTGTTTGCGATGGATCAGTTGAGCGATCTGCTGTTCTTTCTCTGCGCCCTGAGCGGAATTCTGATCTACGCGCTGTTCCAGCATCTCAGCGACCGTATGGAATGGCTGCTGATCGTCAGTGCCCTGTCGTTGACCGGCGGCCTGTTCAGTTGCGTGCTGGTCGCGCGTTATCACCGTCGCTTGATTCGCCTGAGCGGGCGCCTGCTGGCCGGGATGAACGTCGAACCGCGTACCCGACGGCGCTGGGCACGGCAGTTGCTGCACTTTCTTGCCGCTTTCACCGATGCGCTGAAATTACCGTGGCAGACATTGATCAAGGTGTTCGTCCTGACCTGCGTGCATTGGTCGCTGCGCTATAGCGTGCTGTATCTGGCGTTGCGCGGGCTGGGGACGGATGTGCAGTGGGCCTGGACGTTTCTGATCCAGATGCTTTCGCTGGGTGCGGGGCAATTCAGCCTGTTGCCGGGCGGTGCCGGTGCAGCGGAATTGACCTCGGCGGCGCTGTTGGCGCCGATGGTCGGCAAATCGACCGCGGCGGCGGCGATCCTGATCTGGCGGGTGGTGACGTATTACTTCTATCTGCTGGTCGGTGGCCCGGTGTTTCTATTGATGCTGGGCCGGCCGTTGCTGAAAAAACTGCTGAGCGTCAGACAGGCTTCCTGAGGTCATCCTCTTCGTCCTTGAGTTGTTCCCACAGTTCGGCAGCGCCAGGAAACTCCGTGCCATCCTCCGGGCTCAGGTCATCCGGGTCATAGCGGCTGAGGCAGCCCTCGCCGAGGGTGGCGGGCGCCTTGGAAGTGGCTTTGTCCAGTGGATCGCTCATCGGTATGTCCTCAAGGTCCGTGGATCGTTCCCACGCTCTGCGTGGGAACGCAGCCCGGGACGCCCTGCGTCCCAAAGCAGACGCGGAGCGTCTGAAGAGGCATTCCCACGCAGAGCGTGGGAACGATCCTGAATCAGAACACCACGGTCTTGTTGCCGTGCACCAGCACGCGGTCTTCCAGGTGATAGCGCAAGCCACGAGCCAGCACCATCTTCTCGACGTCACGGCCGAAACGCACCATATCGTCGATGCTGTCGCTGTGGCTGACACGTACCACGTCCTGCTCGATGATCGGGCCGGCGTCCAGCTCTTCGGTCACGTAGTGGCAGGTCGCACCGATCAGCTTCACGCCGCGCATCGAAGCCTGGTGGTACGGCTTGGCACCGACGAACGACGGCAGGAAGCTGTGGTGAATGTTGATGACCTTATGCGCGTATTCGCGGCACATGTCCGGCGGCAGGATCTGCATGTAGCGCGCCAGCACCACCACTTCGGCATCGTGCTGCTTGACCAGGCGCGACACTTCGTCGAAGGCCGGTTGCTTGTCCTGCGGATTGACCGGCACGTGGTAATAAGGAATGCCGTGCCACTCGACCATGCTGCGCAGGTCGTCGTGGTTGGAAATCACGCAGGAAATCTCGCAATCCAGCTCGTCGCTGTGCCAGCGGTGCAGCAGGTCAGCCAGGCAGTGGGATTCGCGGCTGGCCATCAGCACCACGCGTTTTTTCTGCTCGGTGTCGGTGATGCGCCAGTCCATCGAGAACTCTTCGGCGATCGGTGCAAACTTCTCGCGCAACACCTCGATACCGAAAGGCAGGGAATCGGCACGGATTTCGTGACGCATGAAGAACCAGCCGACCTGGTTATCCGAGTGGTGGCTCGCTTCGGTGATCCAGCCATTGTGGGCCGCCAGAAAGTTACTGACTTTGGCAACGATGCCAACGCGGTCCGGGCAAGAAATCACCAGCCGAAAAGTGCGCATGAGGGGGAAACTCCAGAACTTCGCAAAGGCGGCCATTCTAGCGACTGCGCGGGAAAACTGCAGTATTGATGACCCTCGAAGCCTCACGGCATCCCGCCGCAGCTTTTTTGACGCGCGCAAACGCCAGAATGATGGCGCAGTAATAGCCATGCATGAACAGGCTTGTGTGAATATCTGTGAAGACTCCATCACATTATTTAACTGAACATTCAATTCACGGCTTTTCAACGTAACTAATTCAAATAAAAACCCCGGTTAAATGTTTACTTGATGAAACAGCCTGACTATTATTGCCGCACTGTCCCCTGCCATCGCGCACTCCCACATAAGGTAGTAATCATGTCCTTGATCAACGAATATCGCGCCACCGAAGAAGCTATCAAAGAGCTGCAAGCCCGTTTGAAGAACCTGTCGCAAGACGACAAACTGCAAGCCGAGCTGGAATTCGAAGGCAAACTGCGCACACTGATGGGCGAATATTCCAAATCCCTGCGCGACATCATCGCGCTGCTGGATCCAGAGTCCAAAACCAAAGCACCACGTGGCGGCGCAGCCAAAACTACCGGCACCAAGCGTGCTCGCAAAGTTAAACAATACAAAAACCCGCACAACGGCGAAGTCATCGAAACCAAAGGTGGCAACCACAAAACTCTGAAAGAGTGGAAAGCCAAGTGGGGCGGTGACGTGGTTGAAGGCTGGGCTACCCTGCTGGGCTAAGCCGCAACCCTTGTCGCAGAGCGCTTCTGTGACACAAAAAAACGCCAGCGAATGCTGGCGTTTTTTTATGCCCGGCATTCAAGCGCCGGACATGTTCGATTTCAAAGATCCAAACGTTTGCGCAATGCCTGGACATAGTTCTGCCATTCAACCAACACCTCGGCCTGCATCGGCGCAGCACTAAGCAGCCATTGCTCCATGGCCTCGGCAAAAGATTGCAAGGTATTAGGGGCGCCCCACTCCGGCGCGGACAAGCGTTGCCGGCAAAAGATTTTCCAGCGTTCTTGCTCTTCGAAATTCAACGTATCGGGAAAGTTACGTGCTCGATATCGAAACAACAATTCAGGCAAACGTTCATCATCGAACGGCCATTGCTCTCGCGCCAATTGAGCAGGATCGGTCGTCCTCACTTGCTCACATAAACGACGATCGCGATCACCGATAAATCCGTCGTACAACTGTTGTTCGGGATCTTCACTCGAGGTGAAATCTTCGCTGGCATAAATCGCCGAGACTTTATCTTTCCAAACTTGTTGTGCGTCACTTAGTCGCAATGCACGCGCCTGATACAACGCCATGTCCAGACCCAGACGCTGCTGATCTTCAGCCCTCAGCACCGACAACGGAGCCACCACCGGGCACTTGTTGATGTGAATCAGCTTGAGCGGCACCGGCAACTCGCCTTCGGCCAGATCGTCACGCCGGGTATACAGGCGCTGGCGCAATGTTTCGGCATCCAGGTCGAGCAGGCCCTGCGGGTCCAGATGCAGATCACAGACAATCAGCGCATTCTTGTTGCGCGGATGCCAGGCCAGTGGCAGCACCACGCCGACATAACTGCGCGCAGCGGAGAAACGACCGGAGATGTGCACCATCGGTTGCAACAATCGAATCTGGTCCATGACCTTCTGTTTGCTGCGCAACTGGAACAGCCAGTCATACAACTTCGGCTGCTTCTCGCGGATCAACCGGGCCAGGGCAATGGTGGCGCGTACGTCCGACAAGGCTTCGTGAGCATTGCCGTGATCGATGTTGTTGGCGGCGGTCAGACGTTCGAGCTTGAGCGTCACCTTGCCTTCGTCATCGGTCGGCCAGACCAAGCCATCCGGGCGTAACGCATAGGCAGCGCGCACCACATCGATCAGGTCCCAGCGACTGTTGCCGCCCTGCCATTCACGGGCATAGGGATCGAAAAAGTTGCGGTACAGACTGTAGCGGGTCATCTCGTCGTCGAAGCGCAGGGTGTTGTACCCAGCGCCGCAGGTGCCGGGAGCCGCGAGCTGAGCGTGAACCCGGGTCATGAAGTCGGCTTCGCTCAAACCTTGCTCGGCGAGACGACTCGGAGTGATGCCGGTGATTGCGCACGCCGCCGGGTGCGGCAGGATGTCTTCGCTGGGCTGGCAGTAGAGATTGACCGGCGCGTCGATTTCGTTGAGTTCGTGGTCGGTGCGGATCCCGGCCACCTGCAACGGGCGGTCGCATCGGGGATTGATGCCGGTGGTTTCGTAGTCGTACCAGAAAATGGAAGTCACGGGCGGTTCCTGAACTGAAGATCAGCAAAGTCTAGGCGTTCGACTGCGGTCGCGGCCAGCGCCGCATCATTCAGTCACCTTTGGTTGAACGATGTGTATGACATAGTTATGTCGTTCCCCCCCGAGAGACTGCTAGCATCGAACGCACTTGCATCCCGATCCGGCAACATCAGGTAGCCCATGCTCGAGACCACAGCACCGCCAAGGAAAGCACCGCTGGCCCCGCCACTGGACACGCGGCACCAGGTCGAAACGCCGGAAGGCATCGACCTGCCGCTGCGCCCCGCCGGCCTGATGGTGCGTGCCGTGGCGTTCACCCTCGATCTGGGTTTGCGCGGGCTGATCCTGGGTCTGCTGCTCATGGTGCTGGCGTTGCTCGGCAAACTAGGCATCGGCCTCGGCTCACTGCTGCTGTTCGTGGTGAGCTGGTGGTACATGGTGTTGTTCGAGGTGCTGCGTCAGGGCCGCTCGCCGGGCAAGCAATGGATGGGCCTGCGGGTGGTGCACGACGACGGCACGCCGGTCGGCTGGTCGGCCTCGCTGCTGCGCAACCTGCTGCGTTTTGTCGACCTGATGCCGTTCGGCTATTTCCTCGGTGCGATCAGTTGCCTGCAACACCCGACCTTCAAACGCCTGGGCGACATCGCTGCCGGCACGCAGGTGATCTACAGCGAACGCCCGCTCAAACGTCCGCAATTGCCCGATGCCGAACCCCGCTGCTCACCGATCCCGCTGACCCTGACTGAACAACGCGCCCTGCTCGCCTTCGCCGAGCGCCAGGGCGAACTGTCGACGGCGCGGGTCAACGAACTCGCCGCATTGCTCGCTCAGCCGCTGCATATCAGCGCGCCGAAAGCCGTCGTTGAACTCAACGGCATCGCTCGCGGCCTGTTGGGTCCGACATGAAGCAAAGCCTTTTCGAATCCCGCCACAAGGCCGAATGGGAGCGTTTCACCCTCGCTCTCGAACGTCTGGAACGCGGCAAGGACACTTCGCAGGTAGCGGAATTTCCCAAGGCTTATCGCCGACTCTGCCAGCACTTGGCGCTGGCGCAGGAACGTGGCTACAGCAGTTTTCTGGTCGACTCGCTGCAACAGCAAGTGCTGCGCGGCCATCAACAGCTTTATCGGCATCGCAGTCAGCTCGGCGCTAACGTGCTGGGTTTCATCCTGGCCGGATTTCCACGGCTGGTGCGCGCCGAATGGCGCTTCGTGCTGGCCGCCGCCCTGTTGTTCTTCGGCAGCCTGGCCGGTTTCGGTTTGCTGGTTTTCCTGTTTCCGGAGCTGGTCTACAACCTGATCCCCGCCGATCAGGTGCGCGAGATGCAGAGCATGTACGACCCCGCCGCCGGCCATCTCGGGCGTTCGGCCGAGCGCGCGGCGAGCGAAGACTGGGTGATGTTCGGTTACTACATCATGCACAACATCGGCATCGCCTTTCAGACCTTCGCCAGCGGTTTGCTGCTGGGGGTGGGCAGTGCGTTTTTCCTGTTCTACAACGGGCTGATCATCGGCGCGGTGGCCGGCCATCTCAGCGAGATCGGCTTCGGCCAGACCTTCTGGTCGTTCGTGATCGGGCACGGTGCTTTCGAACTCAGCGCCATCGCCCTGGCCGGTGCGGCAGGACTGAAACTGGGCTGGGCGTTGATCGCGCCGGGACGCCTGACACGAATCGAGGCCCTGCAGATCGCGGCGCGCCAGAGCATCCTGCTGATCTGTGGCGTGATGCTGTTTCTGTTGATCGCCGCGTTTATCGAAGCCTACTGGTCGTCGCGCACCGGGGTTTCGCCGCAGACCAAATACCTGGTCGGCGCCGGGCTCTGGCTCTGCGTGGCGCTCTATCTGCTATTCGCCGGAAGGACCCGTCATGCGCCTGAGTGATGCGACCGTGGCGATCCGTCCGCGCACCACCTGGGAAGCCATGGATCTGGGCGTGCTCATGAGCCAGCAACATCGGCGCCTGCTGATGACCAGTTGGGCCATCGTCACCCTGCCGCTGTTCGCGGTGCTCAGCCTGTTGCTGTGGGATTCGCCGTCACTCGCCGTGTTCATCTTCTGGTGGCTGAAACCGGCCTACGAACGCTTGCCGCTGTACATCCTGTCCAAGGCACTGTTCGGCGAAACACCCACCTTGAAACAGGCCTTGCGCCAATGGCCGCGCCTGCTCAAGCCGCAACTCCTCGCCAGCCTGACCTGGCGCCGCTTCAGCCTGAGCCGCAGCTTCCTGCTGCCCGTGCTGCAACTCGAAGGCCTCGACGGCTCGGCCCGCCAGCAGCGTTTGCAGGTGTTGCTGCAACGCAATGCCGGCGCCGCGCAGTGGCTGACGATCATCGGCGTGCATCTGGAAACGGCGCTGTGGATCGGCCTGATGGTGTTGTTCTACCTGCTGCTGCCGCAACAGGTCGAAACCGATTGGGACTGGCAAAGCCTGATCTTCGCGGCCGACTACGAATGGCGCTGGCTGGAGCATCTGACCAATGCGTTCTATGCGCTGATCCTGGTGATCTGGGAGCCGGTGTATGTCGCCTGCGGGTTCAGCCTGTATCTGAACCGCCGCACCGTCCTCGAAGCCTGGGACATCGAACTGGTGTTCCGCCGCTTGCGCCAGCGTTTGAACAGCAGCGTGATCGGCTTGCTGCTGGTGGCGTGTCTGCTGTTGCCGGTGTTGCCCTCAGCCTGGGCTGCCGACCCCGCCACTGCTCCGGATGCACCGCGCCTCTTGAACCAGCCTTTGACCAGCGAGGCGTCCCGCAACAGCATCAAGGCCTTGCTCGAACAACCGCCGTTCAAGAACAAGGAAACCGTCACCCGTTATCGCTTCGGCGAAGATCCCGCTACTGCCCAAAAACCCAAGGAAGGCGAGGCACCGCAATGGTTGAAAACTCTGCTCGACTGGCTGGACGGCCGACACCTCGACGGTCTGGCCAAGGCGATCGAAGTCGTGCTGTGGGGCGCAGTTATCGCCGGGCTTGGCTGGCTGGTCTGGCGTTATCGGGATTTTCTGCAAGCGTTCGTCGGCCGCCGTCCGCGCCTGCCCGAACAGATCAAAAGGCCCTTGCCGCAACAGGCCTTCGGTCTGGATCTGCAAAAGGAAAGCCTGCCCGATGACATCGCCAGCCACGCGGAGCAACTCTGGCAAACCGAACCGCGTGCGGCACTGGGTCTGCTGTACCGGGCACTGCTCAGTCATCTATTGCACGACTTCAACCTGACCCTCAAACCCGCCGACACCGAAAACGAAGTGCTGGCCCGGATCGAACAATTGCAGCGACCGGACCTGCTCACTTATAGCCGTCATCTCACCGGCCACTGGCAGAACATGGCCTACGGGCACCGCGTACCGGCGGCGCATCTGCAACAGGAATTGTGTGATGGCTGGCGCACCCTGTTCGGCCACGGAGTTGCCCGTTGAGCCGGCGCACGCTCTGGCTTTTGGGTGGCGCGCTGATCGTCGCCCTGCTCGGTGCGCTGGGCATTTATCTGTACCTCAAAGCCACGCCTTACCAGGCCGAGGTCGATCACGGCCCGTCCCCCGCCGCACAAGCCAATCCCTATCTGGCGGCGGAGATGTTTCTGCGTGAACGCGGAATCGACGTCAGTCATGCCGAAAGCCTCGCCGTGTTGCCCGACATCGACCCGCGCCAGCACACGCTGCTGATGTTCAACGACCGCTCGAAAATGACCCCGCGCCAGGTCGATCAGGTTCTGAACTGGGCCCGGGCCGGCGGAAGGCTGGTGTTCGTCGCCGAATCGATCTGGGATGAGAAGACCGGACAGAGCAACGACCTGCTGCTCGACCGCGTGCAACTGCATCAATCCTTCACCAAGGATCTCAAGGGCACGCCACCGGATGCCGCCGAAGATCCTTACCCCAACCTGACCAAGCTCTATCTGGAAGACGAAGACGCGCCCGCCTATGCCGGGTTCGACACCGCGTTCCACCTCGACGACCCGAAAAACCTCGCCCAGGCCTGGGCCAACAGCGCGAAAGCCACGCACATGATGCAACTGGCTTTCGGCCTCGGCACGATCACCGTGGTCACCGATGCCGACCTGTGGAAAACCCCGGCGATTGCACAGCACGACAATGCCTGGCTGCTCTGGTACCTCAGCGCCGACACCGCCGTGACCTTGTTGTACAACACCGAACACGACGGTCTGTTGACCCTGCTCTGGCGCTATTTCCCGCAAGCCATCGTCGCCCTGTTGGCGCTGATCGGCCTGTGGCTGTGGCATGTCGGCGTGCGTCACGGACCGTTGCAAGCGCCGGCTCCGAGTGGTCGCCGGCAGTTGATGGAACACCTGCGCGCCAGTGCCGATTTCATCCTGCGTCACAACGGTCAACAGACCTTGCTGCAAGCGTTGCAGCAGGACGTCCTGCGCCGCGCCCGCCATCGTCATCCCGGTTTCGACCAACTGAACGTCGCCGAACAATGGCTGGTGCTGTCGCGCCTGACCCGCCAGCCGACCCGTGCCATCAGCCAGGCCCTGAGCCCGGCACCGAAGCGGCGTATGTCCAGCGCCGAATTCTGCCGTCAGGTCGCCCACCTGCAAGCCTTGAGGAACACGCTATGACCGAACACATCGAACCCGGCTCGCCCGGCCACGCGGCCCAGCAACGCCAGCGCGCGAGCCAGTTGGCGCAAGCGGTGCGCGGTGAATTGCAGAAGGCGCTGATCGGCCAGAACCCGGTGATCGACGACGTGCTGACCGCGCTGATCGCCGGCGGTCACGTGCTGCTCGAAGGCGTTCCCGGCCTCGGCAAAACCCTGTTGGTACGCGCCCTCGCGAAGTGCTTCGGCGGCGAGTTTGCACGTATCCAGTTCACCCCGGATCTGATGCCCAGCGACGTCACCGGCCACGCGGTCTACGACCTGCAGACCGAGCAGTTCAAACTGCGCAAAGGCCCGTTGTTCACCAACCTGCTGCTGGCCGACGAGATCAACCGCGCCCCGGCCAAGACGCAAGCCGCCCTGCTCGAAGCGATGCAGGAACGTCAGGTCACTCTCGAAGGCCGGGCCCTGCCGATCGCCCAGCCGTTCATGGTGCTCGCCACGCAGAACCCGATCGAACAGGAAGGCACTTACCCGCTGCCGGAGGCCGAACTCGACCGTTTCATGCTCAAGGTGCGCATGGACTATCCCGACGCCGATCAGGAGCTGGACATGGTGCGTCAGGTCAGCCGCTCGACCCGCGCCGATATGCTCGACGTGCAACCGCTGCGCACCGTGTTGCAGGCCAAGGACGTGCAAGCCCTGCAGCGCATCGCCAGCGATCTGCCGATGGACGAGCAGGTACTCGATTACGCCGTGCGCCTCGCCCGCAGCACCCGCACCTGGCCGGGGCTGACCCTCGGCGCCGGGCCACGTGCCTCCATTGCACTGGTGCGCTGCGCCCGCGCCCGAGCCCTGTTGCGCGGCGGTGAATTCGTGATTCCCGACGACATCAAGGGCTGCGCACTGGCGGTGTTGCGCCATCGCGTACGCCTTGCACCGGAGCTGGACATCGAAGGGCTGCAAGTCGATCAAGTCCTTCAGCAACTGCTCGACCAAGTACCGGCGCCGCGCCTGTGAAACCCTCGCGCCTGCTGTTGATCTGGCTGGCGATCCTGCTGGTCATCGGCATTGTGCTGGGCGCGTTGCAGGCGCTGGACGTCGAGGTGCCATCGAGCCTGCTGTCGATCAACTGGGGATTGTTGCTGGCGCTGTTTGCGCTGAGCCTGCTCGACGCGCTGCGCCTCAAGCGCCTGCCCTCGCCCCGCGTGCAACGACAGATGCCCGGCAGCCTGGCCCTCGGTCGCTGGAGCGAAATCCGGCTGGAAGTCGAACACGACCTCGACCCACCACTGGCCATTCAACTCTTCGACCACGTACCCGACGGCCTCAGCCATGAAAACCTGCCGCTCTCCACCGAGCTGCAACCCGGCCAGCGCAGCCTGATCGGCTACCGCCTGCGCCCACTCAAACGTGGCCACTTCACTTTCGAAACCTGCGAACTCAACTTGCCGAGCCCCTTCGGCCTGTGGTCCGGCAAACGCCTGCTGAACATCACCGACCACACCCGCGTCTACCCCGACTTCGCCCGTCTCTACGGCGGCCAATTGCTGGCGGTCGACAACTGGCTCAGCCAGCTCGGCGTACGCCAGCGCCAACGCCGTGGCCAAGGGATGGAATTCCATCAACTGCGAGAATTTCGCGAAGGCGACAGCCTGCGCCAGATCGACTGGAAAGCCACCGCCCGCCACCGCACACCGATTGCCCGGGAATACGAAGACGAACGGGATCAACAGATCATTTTTATGCTCGACTGCGGGCGACAGATGCGCAGTCAGGACGGCGAGCTGTCGCATTTCGATCATGCGTTGAATGCGTGTCTGCTGTTGAGTTATGTGGCGCTGCGGCAGGGGGATGCGGTGGGCTTGTCCACCTTCGCCAGCGATCAGCCTCGGTTTATTGCACCGGTCAAAGGTACGGGGCAGCTCAAGGTGTTGCTCAACGGTGTTTATGATCTGGATAGCACGCGACGTTCGGCGGATTATCCGGCGGCGGTGGATCAGTTGTTGGCCAGGCAGAAGCGTCGGGCGCTGGTGGTGTTGGTGACTAATGTGCGGGATGAGGTTGATGAAGAGCTGCTGACTGCCATGACACAACTGGGCAGGCAACACCGCGTACTCATCGCCAGCCTGTACGAAGAAAGGCTCGAACACGTGCGGCTGACTCCGGTTCAATCGCTGACGGAAGCGCTGGCCTATTGTGCAACGGTGGATTACTTGAACGGCACGGCAAGACTCCATGAGCAGTTGAGGACTCATGGACTACCGATCATCAATGCCCGGCCCACCGAACTGGGCGCCGAGTTGGTGGCCCGATATCTGGCCTGGAAAAAAGGCGAGGCCTTGTGACTTCCGGATCAACGGTCCACAACAGGCACAGTCACCCCCTTGCTAACCGAAGTACCGCCGGGGTTTTCCAGGGTGACCCGAAGAGAAACCTGCTCAGAGGTTGAAGTCGGCGACCAGGAGTGCGAGTACTTGCCCTGATTGTCGGTGCTTGATTCCTGGCTTGGCTGTCCATTTCTGGAAACGAAGACTTTCCTGTTCGCCATAGGCTGGCGGGACCGCGTTGCCACAATCAGCGCGGTCATTGTGGTGTACGTGTTAACGAGCACCGGACTGATCGAAGCTGTCACAGACTCGATATCTGCATGGTTAGGAGAATCAAGCGGATCAAGAACCTCATAATTCAAAGTCCCGGATCCGCCAGATGTCTCCTGGACATAGGCAGCCAACTGATGCAAACCAATTTGCGCAGGCATCTCTTGCATCATTGCCAGTCCATTTTCATTGGTCATGGAGGTGCGCGACTGCGAAGTCGGGAAACGCCAAACCACCGGTACGCCTGGTGCAACTCCCCCGTGTCGCTCATAGCGCACTCGGGCCTGTGCTGTCATGGTCTCACCCAGCCAAAATCTGGTTTTGTCACTGGCCAGCTCTGCAACGACCAACTCATCCGGCGGGGCTGACAGTATCAGCGACTTCACATTGTTACCGGCCAGACCGCTTCGAACCGAAGCGATCAATCGGGTTTCACCGGGCACCCTCCAGAACTCGATCGTTGCCTTGCCTTGAGCATCAGTGAATGTCGAAGGCAATATTTGTTCACCCTGCCGCCAGCCCACCTCGATCCCTGACAGCGCCTTCTTGCTAAGAGCCGAAACCACGAAAACATGCGCCGACACTTTTTGCCCGGGATTTCCGCTCGACACATCAACGACCAAATCTTCAATCTGGCACGGTTCGTTCATTGAATAACGAAAGTCGACTGAAGCCGAATCAGCGCCACCGGCAACAGAAGCGGTGACGATACCTGGACCCGCGACTTCGGGAACAAAGCTGATCTGCGCAACCCCCCGATAGTTGGTGGAAGTCACCCGAGACTCCTGCTCCGACAACTCCCACCGGATCGGTAAACCTCTCATGGCCTTTCCGGTCAACACATGGGTTACGGTGACTTCAGCGTTCACTGTTGCTCCCCAATCAACGACCTCAAGAACACTACTGGTCGAGGTAATCCGGGCGACAAGGGCTCGACTTCCCAAAGACAGGGGCTGAACAGGAGAACGTTCCAGCAAGCGAAAGGCAGCCAACTGCAAAGACACACTGGCGTCCTTCACATCTCCATCCTTGAGCTCAAAATCCAGCCCCCGCTCATCCAGCGTGTGGAATTCACCCAACACCCGATTGAATTCGAGCCCGACCTCACTCCGGCCGGGATTAACCAGACCCAGCGCTAACTTTTGATCAAGCAAGGGGCTGCCATCCCTCGCAAAAAGCCGGAAACCGAAGGCCTCACCGCGTCTCGGAAACAACGCGTTGGCTGCCCACACATACCGCTGTGAAGCGCTCACGGAAACATCCGGATCCAGATCCAGATCCAGATCCAGATCCAGATCCAGCCAGGGATCCGTTGCCAGGGCAGTGAGCTGCGTCCGGGTTTCCGCCGTTGACCCATCGTAAGGATTCGAAGCAACAGCAGTGATGAAGCTTATACCGGCCTGACTCGGCAGTGCATCGTGCCGCGCCCAGCCATCGGCATCTGTCCGTAAGGAAACCGGCCCGGCACTCCCGGTCTGCACCGAGATTTCTGCCCCCTTGACCGGCTGATCATTGAACGCCGAGCCCAAGCGAAACTCGACCCTGGCACGCTCGCCCTTGCTCATGACGGGATCAATGGCAGGACCGCGCGTGGCCAGAATCTTGAGTTTGTGATGGCCCAACTTCAATTGAGTCTGCGCCGTCAGCGACTCTCCATCGATCATGATGGTAGCGGTCTGAGTCATCTCGACATCGGCTGTGCTGTTGGTGAAGTCCAGTTGCCTGCGCGCACCACCCGCCGTCATGACGACATCCTCAGTCAGTGGTGGGTTGACCTCCATTCCCGGTGCCAAGGGTGTGATGGCCATTTTCACAGGCAGCCCATGCAGTGCGCTGATCCCATATGGCATATACATCGACTGGTGAGACGTCCACAGGCAGGGATACAACCTGTCGTTACCCGGTTCAGCTGAAACATGATCAAGCATCGCCCGGACCTCACTGGCGAGATCGGCGGCCAGCAGCCGCAAGGGAAACTCGCACTTTTCCGGCAAATGGGAACTGCTGAACGCCAATGTCGAGAACCCGCTGAGATCGGTGCCCGAGGTGATGTCCCACTCAAGGCCGGAAATAGTCATGACCCGAGGAACATCGACTTGCGGGTCCAGCTGAAACTCCGGTAAAGGGGGCGTATTTGCATTCCAGTGCAGAGCAATCGACTTGCCGATAAAGTTGCTGTTCGCAACGGGATCAATCCGCAGCTTGTGCGCTCTGCCACGCCGACAGACCACACCCTGAATCAGTCGATCGATCGGTTTCCCGTCCAAAGAGAAGTTGACCTGCCCCTTCCATGCGCTGGTGGGCAAAGCTTCGACGGCGAATGAATGTTCATCCACTGGCGCGTCTTCGTGGCGCTGTACCCGCGCGACGATATTCTGGTCACCGGCATTGGCGGGCAAGTAATCCACGCTTGCCCAGCCATCCACGCCCGTGAGGGATGTGACTGTACCCTTCGGTGTTTCAAACT
Organism: Pseudomonas sp. GW456-12-10-14-LB2; assembly: GCF_002884345.1. Classification (NCBI taxonomy): domain Bacteria; kingdom Pseudomonadati; phylum Pseudomonadota; class Gammaproteobacteria; order Pseudomonadales; family Pseudomonadaceae; genus Pseudomonas; species Pseudomonas sp. GW456-12-10-14-LB2. The sequence goes on along the minus strand of NZ_POHV01000010.1, from coordinate 31,839 downwards.
CGACTTTTACGTTACTGACAGGCTGTCTGTCGCCCTTCTGCACATTCACCATGCAGGTGACGATTTCGCTTTCGTCCACCCTCGGCAACTTGTTCGGCCCCCAGGTCTTGCCGATCTCGACTCTGTTGTAAGCCAGCGACAGGGCATTGCCTGGCGATAAATGCTGCAACCTGGAACAACCGAGAACCCAATCAAACAGGCCGTCGCGCTTGTCCTCGAAGGTCGTTGTCCAGAGGACTGTACCGTCAACTACAGGCGCAGGAGCCCCGAAGCTCGGTTGAGCGGTTGCTCCAACGTCCTCTTGTGAATCACCATTTGCCCAGATCAGGAAAAAGTTGGCGGCAATCAGAGGATGCTCCGCAGTAATATCCAGATTGACAGGGAATGACTCACCGCGTTCCGGATAGCGGGTCTTCTCCCCCCAGACGGCCGGTGCCCCACCATCGAACCGAGCCTGTAAGGTTTTGAACGGATCGATAGCAAACGCCCGAACTTCGAAGATATGCGTCGCTTCGCCATCGTCGGACAAAGGGCTGGCAACCGAGGCGATAACCCTGCTCACCCCATCCTCGGTTGGCGTGCACAGATAGGTCGCTCGACCTTGAGCATCGGTGGGTGCCCGGTGCAAAACCTTCCCGGCCTTATCCTCTGCCCGCCAGACCACCTCACTCGCTACCGGTGCCTGGGTATAGAAGGATCTGACCTGAACCTGCAGCTCCACCGATTGGTTGTACTCGATGACCGGGTACGTCTCGGCCTGTTTGAGTACGAACAGCTCCAGGAGGTGATGCCCCCAGGAAACCAATAGCGGATACGCTGGCGCCGAGTATTTGCTGTAAATCTTCGCCTCCAGCTCATAAGGTTCTTTGCCTGACGGCTGCGGACAATCCAGCAGCCAGTCCAGACTGATGAGCTGAGATGTTCCCAACTCGGGCTCGGCGGTAATGGCCTCCAGCGGGTTATCTTCAATCCACAGGCTGGCCTCGAGATTTTTCCAGACACTCTGCGGATCAACCTTAAACAAAACCCTGTGATGTTGATCCCCGGTAGCCCCCAGGCAGATCGGCACAACGTTGCCCGCGTCGAAACGTTTGCCATCAATGAGAACGGCCACCCCCCCCAACTCCGGAAGATTCAGCTTTATCTCTATCCCGGTCAGACGAATTTCCACAGAGCTGGGTTCGCCCACACCCCTTGCCGGGCTGCTCAAATTAATCTCCAGCTCATCACCCGCTTGTAAATCCAGGCTGTCCGGCAAATCCTTGCGCATCTCGGTCAGATCAATCGCCAAAGGATCGACATCCTGCAACCCTGTCTTCACCGGCAATTCGATTTCGAACTTTTCGTCACTCCCCCGCTTGTTTACAACCACTAGCCCGGGCGATGACAAATAGGTGGTGTCGTAAAGAAGACGCAGGCCATAACGGACCTCCGCCTGCTGTCCGATCGGCACGATCATCCTTTGCCGAACCGCCGCGCGGTGGGTTAGCGCCATGTACGATACGTTACCGTCGTTCCGGATTTCGACGCCCCCCGGATTGGCCACATCGTCCCAGTGGTCATAGCCCTCAGTCATGTCGCCGTTCATCACGAAATTGTGATCCGTGTCGATGTCGATTTCGATCATGATTGAGTCCCCTTGGCCTCGACCTTGCGCTCAGCTTCGTTCACCAGTTCCTGCACTTTTCTGGAAAAAGCCAGATCCCCGACCTTGGCGGTGTAAAACACCTTGATCACGATATCGGTCAGCGATAACAGCATCGGCTTTTGGTTCAAATGCCAGGGAAATTCGATCCGCCAGCGCGAAACGACACCGGTGTTTTCGAACGGCAGCGTCATGCCTTCGTCAGCTCTGAGTGAAACCACACCGGTATCATCCAGCCCGGTAGACAGGGAAACCTGCTGCCCACTGCTCAGGTTGATCAGCACATCGACAGGCGCAACGCCTCCACCGGAGTGCAGATATTCCAAAGACTCGATCGACGGTTTTGTAGCGATATAGCTGCCGACCTGTATCAGTTTCACCACCACATTTTCGAAGGGCCCGGTGAGCACCGGCAGACTGACTTCGACACGAGAAATCTGGCGGCAGTAATGATCGTGGTAGTCGCGATCGAACAGTAGCTGGATCAGCTCGAAATCCAGTGCGCCCGTTGCCAGCAAGTGGTCCAGCGCATCAGTCCAGTTGTCAAAACCCTTTGGCCGGGTCGCCGGATCATTGAACAATCGTTGTAGCGAAACGGTCTTGACGATCTCCTGGCGTCGCTCATTGCGTTGCAGATATTCCGACCGCATTCGCAACAAACCGGCCTGCAATGTCGCGCCAGCCGTCAAGCCGCGCCGCTGGTCGCTCCAGACATCGGTGTTCAGTTGATAGGCATCGAACTCACAGGTTTCCGCCCGCAAGGCTGTCTGGGCACTCCGGCACAGAGCAACAGCGGCGTCATACGCCTGAAAGTGCAAGGTCTGCAGTTGCCCCATCAACCACTGGTAAAGCTCCAGATTGGTCGCCCGGGTCTGCAGGAACTCGAACAGTCTGAGCGCCTGGCTATTCGCGGCAAGGGTGTGTTCCAGATTGATCCTTGCTGCATTGATGGCCCGTTCCTGACCTGCAATCTGGGCACTGATCGCATTCTTTTCAGTATTGGCCTGTTTACGCAGCAACCACCAATCCTCTCGGCGACGACGATAGCTTTCGGAGGTGGCCGTCTTGTCGGCACTGGCGCGCTGCACGTCTGCGGCCATCCGAAAACCAAATCCCACGGCACTGACCAGATAAGCCGGCTCATGATTGCCATTGGACAATCCAAAGATTTTGGGGAACGCATGGATTACCGCTGCCCCCATCTCAAAGCCAGTGGCCAGAGAAGCGAGGCCCGAAGCGGCTTCAACATGCTCCATGACTTTGAACTCATCGGGAGAAATGTGCTTGTCGTACAGATCGGCGTAGTGCAGCTCTCGCTCTTCGGCCATGGTTCTGCTGTGCTGCAACGCCGTAAGGCCCTCGACCTCACGTGCTATGGATTCTTCCTGTGCCCGACGAGCGAATTCGCCAAGCTCAGTCAAATGGCGTTGCTGCAACGTCTCCTGCTGGACACGATCCTGCTGCTCAAGCAGACGCTGTACTTCGTTCCCCAGCTCCTGCAGGTACTGCACCATCTGCAACGCTGCATTGAACAGTACGTCCCAGCGATAGACCGCAACTCGCAACTGTCCACCCATCGGTCGCACCGGTCCCGCCTTACCGGCTGCCAGGCGATTCAACAACTCACTTGGATCCATGGCGGTAAAAAGAGGGATGGATGCAAGCTTGCCGTCGATTGTCCGACCATGGCGAATGTTGTCGATACGCTGATCAGGCAGGTCAAAGAACGTCAGCAAACGCGGGCTGACCGGTATATTGAAAGAACGCGTGCCGTACACACCCAAATGCTGAGTACGCGCAGCCCTGACCGGTAAATCCTCTGTTCGCAGCTGCAATGTCGTTTCAAATTCCGCGAGGGCCGGTCGGGTCTGCATCTCTCCCACAAGTTCACCAAGTTCCTTTGCAACCCAGCGATTGACGCTACGGGTATCCGGCCTGGCTCCCATCAGCGATCGGGCCCGGACATACTGCAGCTTGGCGGCCGTCAGGCTGTCCCGCGTCATCTGGCGATAGAGCCAGTCACCCCAGGCGATGAGGTTGTTCACATACTCGAGGAAAATCACGACCTTGTAATGCCAGGGCGATGAATAGGCGATGGCATCCGGATCCCCCGGTGCGAAGACTTCATAGCAATAGCAGATGTCGGGCTTTTCCACGTCCAGAGGCCGGCAATGCCAGTATTGCGGCCTTGCCGGGGTATCACCCTGCGCTGGTTTAGCGGGCGACTGCGGCTCGAATATGAAATGCAGCCAGCGCTGGGCCGCCTCAAAACGGTTCTCGTCACGCAGCCGGACGGCAATCAGATGTGGCAAGTGAAAAAACAGCTCCCAGAAAAACAGACCGTTGGCACCATCGAACGGACCGTTCGGCTCGACCTGGCTTTCGGGCAAAGGCGGCTCCTTCGGAAACTGCGTCGCCCAGTCCAGCAACACGCCGATCGATACACTGGAGCGCAACACCAGTTCGTGACCGATCAACGTATTGAGCCGGACGTATTTCAACTTCAGAACGTTTGCCGGTTGGTTGAAGGCCAGAAACTGGGCGCCCTGCGCATCGGTGTCATGGATGTACGGTAGAGGTCCATGATCACCGAGCGTGGCGGGGACCGTCAGGACGAGGGTTCGCTCACCGTAGTCTGCGGCGCCTGTCAGTTTCACGGTGAGCGTGCTGCTGTTGAACCCTGTTCGCTTGATCTCCTGCCATTTCGTTGCCCATCCACCGGAACTCGAGTAACTGGCAGTAACTGGGTCCGGGTCACCACCAGTGGTGAATTCGACTTTCAGCGTGAACTCAACGTTCGTGCCACCGCCACGTGAGACATGGGCACAATGCCCCTGAACCCAGAGCGAGTGCTCAGTAGCGCTGTTACGCACGATATAAGCCTTGATCCCCAGGTACTCGGCCAGCGTGCCGGGCTTGGTGATCTCACTGTCAACGGCCGGAAACAGCTTCGGCTGCATCTTTTGCTGAAGCGTACGGCGCTCGACAAACAGTTGATTGGCCAGGTAATCCATGACCGCCGTTTCGTCCTTCACTTTGCGAAACAGCGAGTCACGGGTTTCATAGATAGCGACAGACACCACAGACGACGTACCGACTTTGGGCTCGGCATTGGTCACATGTACCGCCAGCCTGCCCTTGGGATACGAGGTATCGATCTCGTCGCGCAAAATTACCGCGACCAGCCGGCAACCCTTCGAAACGTCCTTGTCCGTCTGCAGCAGATGCAAGCGAATGGGTGGCGACCAGCTGTCGTCCAGCGCGATGAACGCCACCATGACTTCCAGCTCATGGAGGCTTTGCAGTTGACCCGCGTTATCGAAAACACCCGGGCGCCATTGGACCCAGACCATGCACGCCCGGCCTTCCCAAAAGACCATCCGACAATCCAGCACAGTGTCATCGGTGGGAATGTCGGCAGATTTCCATTCTCGCCAGTCAGTCGGGTTGACCGATGGCGAGTCGAAGGCGAGTTTGATGTTCGCTTCACGCCAGAACCAGCCAAAAGGTGCAACACGTTGCCTGCCCACCAGGTAATAATGCGTCTCCAGCGGATTGGACCCATCCAGATAACCGGTCTTGACGTTCAGATTGCACGTTTCTTCAAAGCTGCGCAGGTAGCGCTGAGCGCCCTTGAGCACCGAATCGTCAGTGATCGAGGTCTGATTCACATAACTCTCAAGAGCCCTGAACAAACCGGTTTTGCGGATGCGCACATAAGGCGTGATGTAATCCTCAGGTGTGCACAACAGCAGCATACTTGCCGACCACGACCCGTAACTGCTGGCGAGATCCCACTCTTGCAGAAGGTCAGGATCGAACTCCCGCCCGTCGTACCCCGGTTCAAATTTCTGCAACACCGCAAAAAGGTAGGACTGCAAACAGCTCCTGGCCTCCGCCACCCACGAGGTTTCAATTTCGTCGCTGTCCAGCGGATCGGTGCGCAGCCATTCCCAGAGGTCATCCGCCGATTGGGTATTCATCGGAAAGGGATGACTGGCCTTGTCATGTTTTGCGTGAAGACAGAAATCAATCAACGCATTGCGACGCAGGGCTGACAGCTCACCTGAAGTTTTGTTGAGCATCACCATCTCCTGTCACTGTTTGCGTTGCTTGCGGGGCGCCGGTACTCGCCGGCGCGCGGGAAGGGCTTCGACAAACTTCACATCGCGAAACGTAACGGCCGTCGAATTTTCAGCCGCCGCATTAACCTTCACGGTAAGCGGTTCGGCACTGGTGAATGTCACCTCGGTGCCTCCTTGCCGGTCAGTCACAGTCTTGATCTCACCCTGAGGTAGCGGATCGAGTTTCCAGCTCACCGAGGCGCCTGCGATGGGGTTGTCGTAGTCGTCCAGGACAATGGCGCGGTAGGTCACCGGCGTTCCGATCAGCACGGTGCTGTCGGGCACGGGGAAAGGGTTTTGGGCTCTCAAATGGAGTGTGGCCATATCCGGCCCGATTTCGATCCTCGGTGCGGCCGTCTCCTCACCCAGATCCAGCCTGAAAACGGGAGTGACGCTGCCCATCCGGCTGTCCGGGAAAAACTTCACCGTCGCCGTGCCGTTGACGTCGGTGGTGATCATTGAAGTTTCAAACCGGCCCAGCGTGGTGGCGCAATGAACATTGACGTTCAATCGCGCCTGGCCTTCGCGGTTCTTTACCGTTACGGTAAATTCGGCAAATTCGTCCGGTTTGTTAGCGATCAACCTGACGGGGTCGGGCACCGTCGTCCAGTGCACGATCACGTCCAGCCCCACGGCCATGACGTCGTCAGCGTAATTCGGTTCGGTCGTGGTCGTCAGGCTGGCTCTGACAAGGTCTGCGACGTACTCATAGTCGGCATATTCGCTGTCCGGTGGCAGCTTCCCGAGCTCGAGGAGTGTCCTGGCACTCTGACCGGTCTTTTGGGCAAACAAGCGAATGCGTGTCAGCACATCGAGCTGTTGCAGGGTCACGACCAGGCCTTTCGACGGATTCACATGGGCAGCGCAGATGCGCACCTCATCCACGCTCCAGTTGAACAGCTCGGCGAGCCACTTCGCGGCTCGCTCCTGGACCAGCTCAAGCCCGTGATTGCTCAGGTTGGCCGGCAGCGTGTTAACGCGGCGCAGATAGTCAACCAGCCTCGTTTCCGGCTGATCACTCATGCCCAGGGCACGTTTGTAGACTGTCAGGTAATACAACGCTGAAAGGTCGAATGCGTCGACCGAGTGCAGACCGAACCATTCGCGATACCCGGTCGCGATGAAGTGAGTGAGAAATTCACCGCTGAGTTCCAGCCTCGCGACCACGGCGCTGCGTCTCGAGAACTCGGCCAACACCTGCAGAACAGGATCGCTCGACGGGTCTTCCCGCCGCGGCACAGTAGCGCTGTCCTTGGAGGCTTCCGGCAATCCGAGCACCTGAGCCAATACGAAATGCACATTTGCGCCGGACCAGCCAAGCACCTGCAGAACCAGATCCGGCTTCAGACCGCTATAAGCAGCCAACCCCTCCTGAACCATACTGTTCTGACTGGCGCGGCAACGCAGCACCACCGCCAGAATCAGCGCCACCAGACCTGTATCGAGGCTCCCCGTCTCCAACAACACGGCCCGCTCCGTCATTTCCCGGGCGTGGGCTTCGTAGGTCTGATCCGCTGACTCAACAAAATCACGAATCAGTCCCTGTTCGTCAACCAACGCCCTCAACGCCCGCAGCCACTGGCGATTGTTCGACAAGGGCTCGATACCGGCCATTTTCAGTACATCTTCCGTCACCCGAGCCACCGGGACCTGCCGACGCCATTGATCAAACAACGAGAGTTGTCTTTCATCGGGCCGGCTCGGTGGCCAGGCTGTTGCTTGTTGCACCACCCAGTGCACCGGCAACTGCGCGGTCCGGGCCCATTGCACGCCATCCATCAAGGCATGCATCACACTCAGTACGTCCGGCTTACCCGCTGATTGTTGGTTGTTGATCTGCGGCACGCCGGCCAGTGCGTTCACCCAGACCTGACCTCCCGTCAGATTCAACAACAGGACCGCCTCGATCGGAGTAATCCCCAGTAACCGGGGCAGCCTGACCATGCGATAAAAACCGGACACGATCGGCAAGCTGCACTTGAGCTCAGCCAGGCCGTGAGCGGCGGCAATCAGGTTGGCGAGGTAAAAATAGGTTTCCAGATCAATACCCAGGCCTGCGCACAATTGCTTGACCGTAATCAGGTCGGCAGCGGTCACGGGAATCACCGGGAAGGATCGGTCATCAAGTACCAAAGGACGAGAACCGGTGGCACCACTGTTGAAAACTCGATCGTATTGGGCACGCTCCGTGCCGCGCCCGAAAACGCAAAGCGGCCCGATAAAGGCGGCGAAGTCTTCTGCGGTGCATCCAAAGACCTCCCGCAGTGCCTGGAACAGCCCGAGAGCTCGCAGAGTATTGCTTGTGATCCAGTAGCGAGAAGGGGTCGGCGGGGGCACTTCAGCGAGCATTGCCGCAACGATCAGTCGATCGGTTTCGTAACTGGCCAACCGCAACCAGTCAGTCAGTCGCAATATACGATTGGCACGATCAACCCGCTCGGAATGGTCGGGCTCGTCGGGCTCGTCGGGCCTCCCCATATTCTCGAAACGATTGAGAAGGCCCGAGTCCGTTTTGACAATGGTAATGGACGGGGTCTTTGCCTCATGAACAAAGACAGACCCATGGTCCTTGCCTGTAACAGGGCCAGTGACGACACCCGGCGCATTTTCGGACAGGAAGGGAGTGAAACCTTCAATCGAAAGCAATGCCTCAAGCGCCGGCGTATCCAGCTTCGTTCTTTCATTGAAAACGTGGACGAGCCTCAGATTACCAATCGAAATTCCCTTGAGACCGAGGTATTTCTGGTAGAACTCGTCGCCCCCGTCTGGAAAATGACTCGCCTCGGTCAGGATTGTCCGCTGTGATGGACTCAACCGTGAAGCTTGAACGAGGGCGTCATCCGACTTGTCGCTCCATGGTGCCGAACGAAGAAAGCACGGATACTGCAAATCGCACAGACGCACCACGCTGCCCACCGATTCGCCATGTCCCTTCAGTACATGATCGAGCGTAACCCAAGGCCAGTGAAAGGGCAGTTCCCGAGGAAAGGCCTTCTGGTTCAACGCCTCATCGAGGTTTTGAATGGGCCCCTGCGTGGCGGTGATGAAGTGCTCCATGATGTGGCTGATCACTTCCACCGACGGCACTGCACCATGGACGGCCTTGACATCGATCAGCAGTTTTTCGAGATCCGTACGCCGGCCAACCAGCGGAAGGTCCTTGCCATCGGTTTCCCCCAGCCGATGCAATGCCCAATGCAACAGGGCTGTCAGATACGCCGCAGGCGAGTGAATGGCTTCGATCGCATCAGGCGGGCATAACGCGTCGAAGTTCGGCTTGAACAACAAGGCGTAAGTCGGACCGTTATTGAGCCCCGAACGCGCAACAGCTCTGGCATCTCTGGCAGTCAACTGGTGTTCGATGAACTGCCGCAATACCACGGTCGACAGCACATTGAGGCGCTGCTGGAACTCCCCGGCCTGCTGCCGGTTCAGGCCAAAATCGTGCATCAACCCGTCGACGCCTTTCTGCGCCAGTACGGCAACCGATCCCCCCGCCTTGAAAAAACGTGTCAGAGCCGTCGTGGACGAGCGCTTGGGTTTACCGACCGCTTGAGTGAACATCTTCTGAGCGATCTGAGCGGGAGAGCGGTACATGTGGATGCTCCTGGGTCTGAAACGACTTCCAATAAAGGAACGGCGCCTTTCGCATGGTGCCTGCAAAGGATTTGGCGTCATCGAGCGGGTGGCGTCTACTGTCAGAACTGACAGTAGACTTGACCTTTGGTCGGATTAAGCCTGACTTGGCGGTTCGTCAGGCGGCGCGACATCGAATCGCTTGCTGTCCGCTGGCATGGAATGTTTTCCACCCACGACCTGTACGGCACAGGCCCATTGCGGGCCAGCAGGCAGATTTCGCTCCGATATTCCGGCCCAACGTCCGCCGTTGGTCACAAGAGACTTGGCATGTTTATCCTCGGAGTCATACCAGGCGACCACATCAACCTTCGGACCCGCCAGAGCACCGCCTGCGAATCTGGGCGTTGCTCCCTCCCACTTGCCCTCCGACGGTTCGTTGAATGAGGGTGGGGGCGCAAGGCGCTGCAGGGGTCTTGCCTCGGACCAACCGGAGTGGAACTCCCCCTTGCGCTGCTCGGTGACGAGTGAAAGGTCGGTGCCGGTCCCTGGGATTTCGATCCGGCAAAACCATGTCCCGTTTTCCTGGACCTTGGCCTGCCCCAGCTCCGCACCACCCGGCAAAGCAACCACGACGGTATCTCTTGCGTATCCGAACCCGCAGATCACCGCAGTACGTCCGACAGCCTCACCACTACCTGGCGTTTCAATGTATGCCTTGTCGGGAACGATCGTGACCTGCACATCCTCGCTAAGTGGCGACTCCTGATCCTTGAAATACTGCCTGGCTTTCAGTACGCATGGCCCCACTGGCCGTGTGAAATTCTGTTTGAAATATCCATCGCCAAAATGCGGATAAATACGAAAGGGAACGCCGTCGAGATACACATCGACCTCAGTCCGGACGAATCCTTTCCCTGCTCTGGCATAACCTTCGACCGTGAATGTACGGGGGACCGATGTTCTTGTTGTTGGAAAGTCGATCCTTGGCGCATACAAAACCACTTTGAAAGCGACCGAAGTGCTGGGCAGCGATTGCAAGTCACCCAGCACCTGTATGGCGAAAACGGTTTGGGTCAGGTAGTCGAGTTCCGTGAGCTGTACCGACCAGGCATTCCCTGTTGCGAGCGTCTCTCCCAACCGGTCGAGGGTCACGAAATCGAAAACGCTGATCGTGAAGCCGTCGATCCCGCCGGTGCCGTGCAATACCGGCAAATGATCCGTTTGCCCACCGGGTGGTGGGGTGATCACCGGTACGCTCACCGCTATATCGAACGACATGGACACCGGATTAGAGGTTTGCCCGCCGAAAGTCTGCGTGACCGTGACCGTGTGCCTGCCGGGGCGAAACGCCGTGGGGCGCTGGAAGTCCCATTGCCCGTTCTTGTCCGTATCCGTAACCGGATAGGGGGTAGTATCGTCGCTGAACTTGATCGTCAGCACCGCTCCCGGCCAGCATTGGCCAGCAACCGTTGCAAACAAGCCGTTCGGGGTCACTTTTTCGATAAAGGCAGGGGGGGCGGAGATGACCACCGAAACAGGCGGTTGAACCCTTTCCGATTGCAGCGTTGTGAACCACTGAATGGCCGTAACCTGATACGTACCAGGAGCCCAGCGTGCTGTTGCCGTGCTGGTCCAGGTCGTATCTTCGGGAACGTCGACGATCGGCACGATCGCGGAGCTGGCGCCTTCCAGTCGGACCTCGATTCTGGAGGCCGGTTGACCGGACCAGTTCCTGCCCGTACCGGAGAACGTAGGAATGCCGTCCGGGCTGACGCGCACACTCAATGTTGGACGAGGAACAGGCACCACGACCTCGGTGCCCTCCGATATCCAGTCCGAATAGATCGGCTGCCCTACACCGTCGGGCACACTTTGTCGGCCACCGATCAGCGAAGTACCCGGCAACCAATCGGGAAAGAACACCGACCAGGGAGACGTTGTCACGGTAAAGGAGTGGAGAGGCGTCCCGTTGTTCACGACGTGGAGATAGAACGTCGCACTGATATGTCCGACACCTCCGAGGGTCACCTTGCCTTGGGCATCGACCTGTACCGTCAGTTTGCTCGGTTGCGGGGGTTTTATTTTAAATGGCCGATAATCGCTTCGATCGGAAGGCACTCCCAAAGTCTGCTGGGCAGTAAGGCGGACTTCGCCGGGAGCGATACTGGCCGGGATAACGACCGGTACACTCCAGTCATTCCCTGCTACCGATTGAAGAGTGCCAACCACCGCATCATTCAGATCGAGATGGATCCTCATGATGGCCCCGACCTCGCCCCCGGTGCCGCTGACGGTGAATGAACGGTTCTGTTCTGATTGGGCGGCGGGTTGGGTAATGACAGGCAATCCGGGCAAAACGAAAACAGGCACCTTGTCGGACCATGTCGTTTCCCCGGCATAGTCCTGGCTTACATGAAAAGTGAACCGCCCGATGGGGAGCGGTGTGGTCAGCCGTATGCTCCACTGTCCGCCTTGGGCCGTTCCAGATCCATAGAGAATCACCCCACTATCAGCCTCGTAGACCTTGATTGTCGCTCCCGAATGGCCCTTGCCATTGATCACCGGTTGACGCTCTCGCAGCGAGTCACCGGATTTTGGAGAGTCAATGGTGACAGCAGCCACCACCAGATTCACAGTGACACGGTTGGACTCGTCTGAAACAGAATTCCGGATAGTCTGTTTGGCGTAGAAAGTCAGCGTCTTAAGGCCGGGGGGAAAGGCGACAGAGGCAGTCCACCCTCCATCGGTCGCAATAACCGCAGTAGCGAGTTGAGCACCGCCATTGGCATTATGCAGGGTGATAGTTCCAGCGTTAGGAATGCCTCGCGTGCCGGTAACCGTGAATGGAGTCGTTGCCACATTCCCTGAGGGGCTTGTAATGACGGGCGTGGCGGGCTTGAAGGTGAGGACGATGTCCACATCCATTTCTACGTCACTGGCACCAGATCTGTCATAAATGTATTTGAAGTAAACAGTGGCGCTCCCGCTCGGTGAATTAATCCACCCGGTAGCTTCCAGCGTATTCCACTGGCCGTTTTGGTTACCTATATCATTCCAGGTGAAATCCCATGTGTTCTGACTGCTGGCTCTGACATATAAGTTGCCCTTTGTCCCTCCATTAGCCTTGGCGTTATAACGTGATGTTCTGCACTTGAATTGACTACCGTCCGCAGTAAATTCACTGAAAAATTCCAAACTGCACCAATAGGCAGTGCCTGCAACGGTTTTGTACGCTCTGATCTCTTGTCGTTCCTCCAAAACTTCATCTGACTGGATGAATGATGGCAACGTCGAAATGCTCGTGTCTGGAACATCATTTTCAATGGTGCCTTCTTCATGATCTTCCATAACCTGCTCCTCGACGGGATGTATAGGACACGAGCTGACCGTTCTCATTAATGCCAATTCGGTTATGGCCGACACCTGTAAAATCTGACAGTCCCGACAAACGGTAACTCTTCCCACAGCCCGCTTCGGCAGCGTCCTGCAAGTCGTAACAACGGGCTACGACGGCTTGTGCCATTGCCTACAAATCACTCAGAATCCGCCGGCTTGTGCGCCTTGGCGTTGCCCCGTAACTTGATCCGTGTCGCTGCCAATCAGCGGCCGGGTTTAGTCGCTCGGGCAGGTATTACGAAAGGTGTATAAGCGTCATCAAGTCGGGTACTCCCTATCCCCGCACTCGATGGTGGCTGTACGCAGGGCGCCCTCGGGCGCGCCGGTTTTTCGTAATTCCTCCCGGTCGACTAACCTGCGTTCAGCCGCCACCCCTCGTTTAGTCGCGAGGTGGTGGCAGGCCCACTAGAGGATTTACGTTTATGTTCAAAGCAACTCCAAATCCACCACTGGACACCGACCCAACAGAACCGTCCGATCAACCCGATCCGGTCTCCCCCTACGCCTCCGTCGATTCAAAGAAACTCCACGACGCCGCTCACCGGGCTCTGGATTTCTACCTCAATCCCTCGCCCGAAAAACCGCGCAATTCCGTGGATCGCGGCATGCAGATGTTCAAGGTCGATCCCGAGATCAACCCCGAAGCCATCGCCATCCAGACCTACGAAACCTTTTCGTCAGTCAGCATCCTGCTGCTCGACCTGGCCGACAGCCTGGACGACAAGCCGCGGCATCTGGCGATGGCGATCTATCAGTTGAGTGAGTTGGGGTTGTTGCTGGTGGAGAAGACGCTGGATAACGAGCGGGCGATTGCGATAACCGCATAAGAAAAAAGGCCACAACCTTCGTCAGGTTGTGGCCCTTTTTTGTTTTCAGGCCGAGGCCGGCAACGGCTGAAAACTGAAATACTGCTTCAACGCCTCGACCAGTTGCCCATACTCGGGCGGTGTCCGGTACAGGCTGAAGCCGGCGTCGTAGTGTCGGGGGGTCGCGTCTTCGTGGCACCACAGGCAACAAGTCGTCAGGTCGATAACCTGCTGACAACCCTCGCCCAAGGGGATTTTCAGGCGCAGGTTGAACTCGGCACCGATCATCATCGGCAACTGGCTGATGAGCATCAAACCGTCTTCGGACACGTTGCCCAGAAAGCCGATGGGTTTGTCGGTGACGCTGTTGAACACTCGCAGAAAATACGGCAGCTGATGCCGTTCGATTCGACGGTCGGTAAACATACTCAGTTCGCCATGCAAGGCTCCATCACAGAGCCGCACTCTCGCTTCGGAACGGACCTGTGCGTCAGGTTCGCTCTCCCCGCTCCCGGTGTGGCGCTCGCCACGTGCATCTCATGCCAGTCGCAGGTGTTGCGCCGGTACAGAATTCGATCTGCACCGGTTTCATTCGACTATAGCTCACCCTATACAAGCAGCCAGCTTTTGTATGACAACCGCCATCAGAACCGGGTTGGACGGACCACGGCGGCAGCGCTGCGAGTCGGGTAGTGACCCAGGCTCTGCAGGGTTTCCAGACGCGCGCGGGCGCGGTAGGCGTATTCGCTGTTGGGGTACGAGGCGATGATGAACTGATAGGTCTGCGCCGCATCGACGAACATTTTCTGCCGCTCGAGGCACTGGCCGCGCATCATCGACACTTCCGGCCACACGTAAGGGCGGGCACGGCTGGCGCGTTCGACCTTGGACAGTTCGAGCATCACTTGCTCACAGTTGCCCCGGTCGTAGGCGCTGTAGGCGTTGTTCAAATGATGGTTCATCGACCAACGGGTGCAGCCCGAAGCGGCGAGGACGCTGAGGGCAAGGGCGGCAATGGGCACGAATCGCATGGGGGGGTTCTCCTGTCTTGTGCTCTGTATCGACCCCTGGTCGGAAATCTTCAGGCGCGTTTGTCCCAAAGTTGCCGTGTTCAATAAAGAAACTATTAAGTAGTGCAAACGAACAATGACTACACCCCAAGAGCATAGTAGCCTTCGCTGGCGCTTGAACTTGAGGAGTCTTTGCATGTCCGTCCGTCGTACCAAAATCGTCGCTACCCTTGGCCCGGCCAGTAACTCGCCGGAAGTTCTCGAACAGCTGATTCTGGCTGGCCTGGACGTCGCCCGTCTGAACTTCTCCCACGGCACCCCCGACGAGCACAAGGCTCGCGCGAAGCTGGTGCGTGACCTCGCTGCCAAGCACGGCCGCTTCGTCGCCCTGCTGGGTGACCTGCAAGGCCCGAAAATCCGTATCGCCAAATTCGCCAACAAGCGCATCGAGCTGAAGATCGGTGACCAGTTCACCTTCTCCACCAGCCATCCGCTGACCGAAGGCAACCAGCAGGTGGTCGGCATCGACTACCCGGACCTGGTCAAGGACTGCGGCGTGGGCGACGAGCTGCTGCTCGACGACGGCCGCGTGGTCATGCGCGTTGAAACCGCCACCGCGACCGAGCTGAACTGCGTCGTGACCATCGGCGGCCCGCTGTCTGACCACAAAGGCATCAACCGTCGCGGTGGTGGCCTGACCGCTCCGGCCCTGACTGAAAAAGACAAGGCCGACATCAAGCTCGCCGCTGAAATGGAAGTCGACTACCTCGCCGTGTCCTTCCCGCGTGACGCTGCCGACATGAACTACGCCCGTCAACTGCGCGACGAAGCCGGCGGCACCGCCTGGCTGGTGGCGAAGATCGAACGCGCCGAAGCCGTGGCCGACGACGAAACCCTCGACGGCCTGATCAAGGCTTCCGACGCCGTGATGGTTGCCCGTGGCGACCTGGGTGTGGAAATCGGCGACGCCGAACTGGTGGGCATCCAGAAGAAAATCATTCTGCACGCACGCCGCCACAACAAAGCGGTGATCGTGGCGACCCAGATGATGGAGTCGATGATCCAGAACCCGATGCCGACCCGCGCCGAAGTGTCCGACGTGGCCAACGCCGTGCTCGACTACACCGACGCCGTGATGCTGTCTGCCGAATCCGCTGCCGGCGCTTATCCGCTGGAAGCCGTGCAGGCGATGGCGCGCATCTGCGTCGGCGCTGAAAAGCACCCGACCAGCAAGACCTCCAGCCACCGCATCGGCAAGGAATTCGAGCGCTGCGACGAGAGCATCGCGCTGGCGACCATGTACACCGCCAACCACTTCCCGGGCGTCAAGGCGATCATCGCGCTGACCGAAAGCGGCTACACCCCGCTGATCATGTCGCGTATTCGTTCGTCGGTGCCGATCTACTGCTTCACCCCGCACCGCGAAGCCCAGGCCCGCGCTGCGATGTTCCGTGGCGTGTACACCGTACCGTTCGACCCGGCTTCGCTGGCCCCGAACGAAGTCAGCCAGAAAGCCATCGACGAGCTGGTCAAGCGCGGCGTGGTCGAGAAAGGCGACTGGGTCATCCTGACCAAGGGCGACAGCTACCACACCACCGGCGGCACCAACGGCATGAAGATCCTGCACGTGGGCGACCCGCAGGTCTGAGTGACCGGTTGCTGAAAACGAAAAGCCCCGCCATGTGAATGGCGGGGCTTTTTCATTTCAGATTGATCGTTCCCACGCTCCGCGTGGGAATGCCTCAATGGGCGCTCCGCGTCCGCTTCGGCATGGGACGCGGAGCGTCCCGGGCTGCATTCCCACGCAGAGCGTGGGAACGATCGGTGCACGGAGTGCGGCGGCGGTCGGCGGATATCTCAATGGCGTTTGATGAACCCGGTCAACACCGCCAACGCCTCCGGCGACCTCAGCCGCTGGGTGAACAGCGCGCCCTCCTCCTCGATCACCTTGCGAATCAACTCGCGATCCGGCGCGCGCATCAACTGTTTGCTGATCCGCACCGCCTCGGCCGGCAGCTCATCAAACCGCAACGCCATCTCCCGCGCCTTGGCCAACGCGGCTTCGCCACTGCCCAGCGCCTCGGTTGCGATGCCCCATTGCGCCGCCTGCTCACCGGTGAAGCCTTCACCCAGCAACAACAGCTCCGATGCCTTGGCCTGCCCGAGCAAGCGCGGCAGGATCAGGCTGGAACCGAACTCCGGGCACAAACCGAGGTTGACGAACGGCATGCGCAACCGCGCATCCCGCGCCACGTACACCAGATCGCAATGCAGCAACAGCGTCGTGCCAATCCCCACCGCCGCCCCGGCCACGGCGGCAATTACCGGTTTGCGGCATTCGAGCAGTTCGAGCATGAAGTGAAACACCGGGCTGTCGAGGTCGCTCGGCGGTTGCTGGATGAAGTCGGCGATGTCGTTGCCGGCGGTGAAGCACTCGGCGCTGCCGGTGATCAGCACGGCGTTGATTTCAGGATCGCTGTCAGCCTGTTTCAGCGCGTCGCCCAACTGGCTGTACATGGCGCGGGTCAGGGCGTTTTTCTTGTCGGGGCGGTTGAGGCGCAGGGTCAGCAAACCGCGTTCGCGGTGCAGCAGGATGGCTTCGGGCATGGCAGGTCTCGCGTCTGAGAATTCAGCGCTCAACCACGGCTCAGGAAGACATCGGCCAGCAGTTGATTGCGCGGCAGTCCGGCCAGGAACAGACGCTTGGCAAACGCGTCGACGCTGGCAGTCGAGCCGCAGACTAAGGCCAGGGTTTGTCGGGAAACAAGGCGCAGTTGCGCCAAAGCGCCCGGCAACTCGGCCGCCGTCCACCCTTCGACGCTGAGGTTTTCCCGCTGCGCAGCCAGTGCTTCAAGGGGTTTGGCCAGGTAATGCCCGTCGGCATCATGGGCCAGATGAATGACGCGGATGGCGCCCCGATGATCGTGACGCAAGGCTTCGCGCAAGACACCGAACAACGGGCCGAGGCCGGTGCCGGCGGCAAGCAGCCACAGCGGCCGGTCATGCCAGTCCGGGTCGTAATGCAACGCACCGCCGCGCAGTTCGCCGAGGCGGATCGGGTCGCCGATCTGTAGGCGGCGCGCGGCATCGCTGAATTCGCCGGGCTGGCGGCAATCGAGGTGGAACTCGAGAAAGCGGTCTTCTTCCGGCAGGCTCGCCAGCGAATAAGGACGCGCAATGTGGCCGGCCCATAGCACCAGATGCTGGCCGGCGCTGTAGCGCAACGGCCGCTGGGGTGTCAGGCGCAATCGCAGCACGCTGTCGCCGAGCCAGTCCAGCGCTTCGACCGTGGCCGAGCGACCATCGGTGACGGGGTCGAAAGTATGCACCTGCAAGTCTTCGATCACCTGGCACTGACAGGCCAGCCGCCAGCCCTGATCACGCTGCTCGGCGCTCAAGGCATCGGGGCGACTGTCGGCGGGCAAGCCCTGCACGCATTGCACCAGACACGCATGGCAACTGCCGGCGCGACAGCTGTAAGGCACCGCCACACCGTTCTGAAGGAGGGCATCGAGCAGGTTGCTGCCCGCTGCCACCGACCACTGTCGTTCACCGACCCGCAGTTCAGGCATCGACGTTCTCCCACGCGGCTGCGCAACGGTTGCGCCCGTCACGCTTGGCCCGGTAGAGCGCCTGATCGGCACGCTGCAAGGCATCGTCCAGATCATCGCCCAGTTCCAGCAGGGTCATGCCGGCGGACAGGCTCAGGTTTTTCACATTCAGGCCCACCAGTTCAACGTCGGTGAAGGCGATGCGCAGCCGTTCGCAACAGGCGGTCAGGCGCTCGGCGTTGCAATCGGGCAGCAGCACCACGAATTCTTCACCACCATAACGCGCCAGCACATCGCCGTCGCGCAGACAGGCCCCGGCCACCCCGGCGAAGGCTTGCAACACCTGATCGCCGGCGGCATGGCCGTGAATATCGTTGATGCGCTTGAAGTGGTCGAGGTCGATCAGCGCCAGGCCATGCACCACGTCGGCCTCCATCGCATTCAGCTCGCGGGTGGCCAGGCGCAGGAAATGCCGGCGATTGAACAGCCCGGTCAATTCGTCGGTGGCCACCAGGTCTTCGAGCTGGCGCATCATCCCGCGCAGGGTGTCCTGATGCGCCTGCAAGGCGAACCGGCGCTGACGCATGCGTTGGCGCGACGTCTGGACGAAACGCGCGTAAATCACCAGCCACGCCAGCACGATCAGCAGAATGCACGCCTGCAACGCGGACAGCGCCGGATCGTGAAGACGCATGTGATAACCGTCCCACAGCGTGATGGCGCAGAAGCTGAAGAACACCAGCATCGCGCAGCGCACGAACGCCCGTTGTGAAAGATGGAACAGGCCGAACAGCAGGATCAGCACATAAAAGACCAGAAACTCGCCCCGAGCCTCCTCCAGATGTGCAATCAGCCACGTCTGCCAGCCGAGGCCAAGCAGCACTTGTGCTTCCGTCAGGCTCGGGTCGGAAAAACGCAGGTTGCAGCCAGAAAAGAATAGGGCAAATAGGGTCGCCTGACTGATTACCACCAGTGCGCTGCCGACGGCGACGCCGGCCAGTGAGTCATTGTAATGACCAGTGAAATACGCCAGCCACAGCAGCAGCAAAGCCAATCCATAGGTGGCTGCAGCGAGGGCGAAGCGTTTGAGCAAAAGACGTTGAATGGCGTTATGGGTCAATCGTTGACTCACCGTGCGATAAGAGGCTGACCGAGTGTCCTACTCTACAGACCGGCTGCCACTTTAGTGGCCCAGTCGATAAATGACCATTGATTTTCGGGCCGGGTATTTGGCGTCAAAAACCTGCAGCCATGCGACCAACGAATGACTCCCGGCAGATGTGCCCGCCACCGAGGCGCGGTATACTGCCGCGCCTTTTTAGCGTCGCGCCAGCAGCCCCGGCGTGCCTTGAAAGGTGTCTGCGACCGACCGATGCACCCAAGCCGCAGGCACCTTATTGAATGTTCCCGTCTTTTAGAGGAGCGCGACTCATGACCGTGATCAAGCAAGACGACCTGATTCAGAGCGTTGCCGACGCCCTGCAGTTCATTTCCTACTACCACCCCGTGGACTTCATCCAGGCGATGCACGAAGCCTACCTGCGCGAAGAATCGCCAGCGGCCCGTGACTCGATGGCGCAGATCCTGATCAACTCGCGCATGTGCGCCACCGGCCACCGGCCGATCTGCCAGGACACCGGCATCGTGACCGTGTTCGTGCGTGTGGGCATGGACGTGCGTTGGGATGGCGCGACCATGAGCCTGGACGACATGATCAACGAAGGCGTGCGCCGCGCCTACAACCTGCCGGAAAACGTCCTGCGTGCTTCGATCCTGGCCGACCCGGCCGGTGCGCGTAAGAACACCAAGGACAACACCCCGGCGGTCATCCACTACTCCATCGTTCCGGGTAACACCGTGGAAGTGGACGTAGCGGCCAAGGGCGGCGGTTCCGAGAACAAGTCGAAAATGGCCATGCTCAACCCGTCCGACTCGATCGTTGACTGGGTACTGAAGACCGTTCCGACCATGGGCGCCGGCTGGTGCCCACCGGGCATGCTGGGCATCGGCATCGGCGGCACCGCCGAGAAAGCCGCCGTCATGGCAAAAGAAGTGTTGATGGAATCCATCGACATTCACGAGCTCAAAGCCCGTGGCCCACAGAACCGCATCGAAGAAATGCGTCTGGAGCTGTTCGAGAAGGTCAACCAGCTGGGCATCGGCGCCCAAGGCCTCGGTGGCCTGACCACCGTGCTCGACGTGAAGATCATGGATTACCCGACCCACGCCGCCTCTTTGCCGGTGTGCATGATCCCGAACTGCGCCGCCACCCGTCACGCGCACTTCGTGCTCGACGGTTCCGGCCCTGCTTCGCTGGAAGCGCCACCGCTGGACGCCTACCCGGAAATCGTCTGGGAAGCCGGCCCGTCGGCCCGTCGCGTCAACCTCGACACCCTGACCCCGGAAGACGTGCAGAGCTGGAAGCCGGGCGAAACCGTCCTGCTCAACGGCAAGATGCTCACCGGTCGCGACGCCGCGCACAAGCGCATGGTCGAGATGTTGAACAAGGGCGAAACCCTGCCGGTGGACCTCAAAGGTCGCTTCATCTACTACGTCGGCCCGGTTGATCCGGTCGGTGACGAAGTGGTTGGCCCGGCTGGCCCGACCACCGCCACGCGGATGGACAAGTTCACCCGTCAGATCCTCGAGCAGACCGGCCTGTTGGGCATGATCGGCAAGTCCGAGCGTGGCCCGACCGCCATCGACGCGATCAAGGACAACAAGGCCGTGTACCTGATGGCCGTCGGCGGTGCCGCTTACCTGGTGGCGCAAGCGATCAAGAAGTCCAAGGTCCTGGCGTTCGCCGAGCTGGGCATGGAAGCGATCTACGAGTTCGAGGTCAAGGACATGCCGGTCACCGTCGCGGTGGACAGCAAAGGTGAATCGGTGCACATCACCGGTCCTGCGATCTGGCAACAGAAGATCAGCGAAAGCCTGGCGGTTGAAGTGCAGTAAGCGCTTCATCCGTCAGTGAAAAGGCCGGGCGGTCAGCAATGACCGCCCGGCCTTTTTTTTCGCCTGCCATAAAGTGCAGACAAAGACACCTGTCAGATCTGACAGGTGTCGAAGGAAAAATGCTCTGTTAGCGTGCAATCTCGGCATTCACTGGTTGCGTTGCTATGGTTCCTGATGCAGATGCGCTCGTCACCCCGCCCTCCATTGCCAAAACTGCGTCCATTGCCACCAATGGACGCAGTTGGGGGGAGATCGGTGCGACCGGGCAACGGTCTTACTCACTGACGTTGCCGATCATCGCTGCGCGCTCGCTCAATCCTGACCTGCAACTGGTCTATGACGGCAACGCGGGTAACGGCAAGTGCGGCCTCGGCTGGGACTTGCCGCTGCCAGTCATCTCCCGCAAGACCAGCAAGGGCGTACCGAAATACGCACCCGACGACGTCATGCAGGCGGACGGCACCGATCTGCGACCCGAACTGACAACCCGCGGCAAGATCAAGGCAACCCGGCGCACCCGTGGCAAGGGCAAGAACGCCCGCAAGTTTTCCGTGGTGCGCTACATCCCTCGCCTGGAAAGTACGTTCGACCGCTACGAACGCTGGACCTCTGCCGACGGCAATACCTTCTGGATCGTGTTCCGCGCTGACGGCTCGCAAGATTGCTATGGCAATAACCCGGGCTCACGCATCTACGACCCGGCAGACCCAGGCAATATCGCCACGTGGTTGCTGGTGGAAACCCGGAACGCGGTGGGAGAAAACATCTTTTACGAATACAAGGCCGATGACAAAGTCGCCGACGCTCGTTTTGATTACCAGGCCCAACGTTATTTGCGTCAGGTCTGTTACTGCAACAAGAGCGCCAGCACTGATCTGTATTGCCTTGGTAATGAGCAGCCAGAACTGCTGGACTGGCTGTTCCGGCTGGTCGTCGACTACGGCGAACGGGTCGCTGGCTATGACGACATCCCACCGTACACGGCTGCCAACGAAAACGCCTGGACAGTACGCTCCGACCCATTTCGCATGCATCGATTCGGCTTCGAGGTCGGCACACGGCGCCTGTGTCGGCAGTTTCTGCTGTTCAACCACACCGGCCCCGCTCCTGCCCTGGTCAATCGCCTGTTGCTGGAATACGAAACCACGCCGCAGCAATACAGCCAGCTGAAAGCCGCGCATCACATGAGTTATGACGCCGCCGGCCAGGTCAAACACACGCCTCCTATCGAGTATTTCAATCAGTCTCTTGTGCTCAACACCCTGCCCCAGGCGTTCCTTGCACTTGATCGCATGCCCGGCCTCGACAACGGCCAGCCCTATCATTGCGTCGATCTCTATGGTGAAGGTTTGCCCGGTTTCCTTTGCCAGTACAACAACGCCTGGTACTACCGCGAACCCTTGCGCGGCACACCCGGGACGGACGAGATCAACTACGACCCATGGTCTTTGCTGCCATTGATCCCCAATGCCGACAGCAGTAAATCAGTGCTGCAGATCCTCACCGATCTTACCGGCAACGGACGTCTGGACTGGGTGGTCGCGCAGCTCGGTGGCAGCGGTTATTACACGCTCAACCCGGATCGAAACTGGTCATTGTTCAAACCTTTCAGCCAGTTCCCTGTGGAATTTTTCCATTATTCAGCGCGAATGGGCGACTTTAGCGGTGACGGGCTGGACTCGATGGCCCTCATCGGCCCGAACAGCGTGCGGGTGTATGCGAACCTGAGGGAAAAGGGCTTCGCTCCCGGCCAGGATGTACCCCATGCCCCGGACAGATTGCCGCTGTTCAGCGATGACAAAAGCGCACTGGTGACCTTCAGCAACATGGGCGCCAGTGGAATGGAGCTATGCCGGATTCGCCACGATGAAATCCGTTGCTGGATCAGCCTCGGCCATGGTCGGTTCGCAGAAGGTTTCAAGTTGAGCGACTTGCCGTTCAACTATGGCGAGTTCGATGCCGACCGGGTGCGTATCGCCGATCTGGACGGCTCCGGTGCCCCGGCCTTCATTTACCTGTCTTCGGATTATTTCGAAATCTGGCTCAACCAGGGCGGCAATGGCCTGGCCGCGACGCCGGTACGCGTCCCATGGCCCAGAGGCGTGCGCTATGACAACCTCTGCCAGGTGACCTTCGCCGATCTGCAAGGCATTGGCTGCGCCAGCCTGCTGCTGACCGTGCCACACATGAAACCGCGGCACTGGGTGTATCACTTTGTCAGTGAGCGGCCGTACCTGCTTACCGGCTGCAATAACAACATGGGCTACAGCGCCACCCTGAGTTATCGCAGCAGCGCACAGTTCTGGCTGGATGAAAAACGCCAGGAGCTGATCGCACGCAGGCGCCCGGTCTGCCATCTGCCGTTCCCGCAGATGGTGCTCGAATGGTTGCGTCAGGATGATGAAGTTACCGGTAATTACCTGATGCAGTTCCACGAGTATTTCGAGGGTTACTACGACGGGCTCGAGCGCGAATTTCGCGGCTTCGGCCGGGTCTGTCAGATCGACAGCGAACTGGAATCGGGCAAGGCCGAGAGCGGCCATACGGCGCCGATGCGGATGACGCACTGGTTTCATACCGGCAAAAGTATCGATCTGACTTTGAACAATATTGGCGACCTCGACGATGAGATACAGCCACTGTGCCCCACTGTCATTTCAGCCTACGACACAAAACTTCGCAAAGAGCGCATTCGCAAGCGCCGCAAGGCCGACGACCCCGAAATTGCCTACGCCCTGGCGGGTCGCCTGCTTCGCACCGAAGTCTGCCAGGCAGACGACCCTGCCCCTGCGCGCCTGTTCTTTCTGAACGAGTCCCGCTATCGGGTGCGGGTCGTCAACGAAAGCCCATCCAGCCTGCTGGTGCTGGAACTGGAAAGCCGCAGCCAACAATACGAACGTTTCATGGACGACCCTAACTGTCAGCACGTGGTCAATCTGGCGTGGAACGAATACGGCCAACTGACTCACAGCCTGACGGTTGCCTGCGCACGCCGTCGAACCGAAACAGACGAACCGCCCTTCGATCAAGAGGATCAGCGGCGCGCCTGGGTGGACAGTCACGATGAGCAACAGCGGCACTTCTATCTGGCGGAAACCCTTGCCGAGCACACGCACCTGATCACTGACGGCCACTGGCTGCTCAATCTGCCCTTGCGCAGCGCGGCAATGCGCTGATGTTGCCCAAGGGGGCATTGCCGGGTGGATTGACTGCGGACGCAATCAGTTTCGAAAACGTCGTCCTACACAAAGACAGTGCGCAATGGACAGCGGCCCGCGAGCTGACCTCGCTCTCGCAACAAACCTATCTGGAGGCGGCCGGCGAGATTCTGTATCCGCCATTGGCGGGACCAACCGAGCAGGCGGTGTTCGACAAAAAAGCACTGGCAGCCTACGACGACGTCCCAATTGTCATTCGGGACGAGTTGGCAAAAATCGGCTACGCCCCGATGAAGCTGTTCTTCCCGGAAGACCCGGCACAGGATCTGCTGCAAAACCTGTGGTCGGCACGGAGCGGCTTCTTTACTTACGACAATGCCAACGGTTTTTATCACGTCACCGATGTGCAACCGACCGCCAGCCATGGCGCAACCCACATCACCCGGGACGCAGACCATCTGCTGACCATTGCCATAAGACCGCCGGACGGCTGCGTCACGACAGTGACCTACGACATGCACACACTGCTGCCGTGGAGTGTCACCGACCCCAACGAGAATATTCACGAAGTGCTGTACGAAGCGGGGGGGCATCCCATCGCGCACAGTTCTCATGGAACCGAAGGGGGCGTGCGCGCCGGTTTCGAACCTCTGTCCGTTTATCCACCTCAGTCTGATCTGAGCGTCGAGTTTGCCCTCGCCAATCCGAAAACCGTGCTGGCGTCCGCTGCCGGCGTGGTGCGCACCGATCTGTTCAGCTGGATGCCATTGCTCCCAATCAAAACGGCGCGGCTCAAAAGAAAGCAATGGATCGCCAACGGCCTGATCCTGCCCGACGGGCACATACGCGCATCGGCCCTGCGCGGGTTGACCAGGCTGAAAAAACGCACTGCCAGCGAACAGACCCTGCTCAATATCATCCAGACCGCCCTCAGGCAGCCGGTTCACAGCCTCAGCCTGGTTGCCGACCGCTACCACACCGACCCGTTGCAACAGATTCAGATGACCCTTCGCTACGTCGACGGATTCGGCCGGGAACTGCAAAACAAACAGCTAGTGCCGCCGGGCGATGCCTTTGTGGCCACGTCCGATAACGGCCTCGAGACCGGCGCCGACGGCAAGCCGATTGAAATGCCCGCCGCGCGTCGCTGGCGGGTCATGGGACGCATCGAATACAACCACAAGGGCGAACCGATTCGGACCTATCGCCCTTATTTCCTCAACACCCATCGCTGCATCAATGACAGCGCCATGCGTGAGCACGGCTATCACGACCAAATGTTCTACGACGCGTTGGGGCGTCCGGTCCGGACACTCAATGCCTTGGGCGATCTGGCGTTCGAGCTTCTGCATCCGTGGTTCAAACTCAGTTACGACTTCAACGATACCCACGAACCAGCGCCCGCCGGGCCGGCGAAGAAAACCACGCCGGCAAAACCTGCAAAACGGGTCAAGTCATGAACACCGGCGTGCACCATCTCACACCGAAGATGTCGGTAATCGGCCCCCGTGGCGAGGCTGTCAGGCACGTTGACTATCTGCGCACGGTGGCCGGCGGAGAGGTGCGAGCGCTCATCAACCGACTGCAATATGACGTGGCCGGCCACCTGGTTGCACAGCGAGATCCGCGCCTGTCCACACCCAATACAACAACGGTGCACAGACTCGATGGCATGGCGGTCAGAACCCACAACGTCGACGGCGGAGAACACACTGTCCTGCCGGGCCTCGGCAGCGAGCTACTGCAAAGCTGGGATGCAAACGACAATCACCGGGAGATGGGCTACGACCCGCAACTGCGGCTGCGGAGCGTCACGGAAAACGGGGTAACCGGCATCGAAAACTTCAACTACGACGACGCCCTGGCCGACCCGACGCACAACCTGCGCGGTCAGATGACGGCGCTAAGCGATCCATCGGGCACGTTACAAATCAACAGTTTCGCCATGAGCGGCCCGTCACTGGAAGAAACCCGCACCTTCAAGGACGGCAAGATCTGCACCAGCCGCCAGCGCTTCAGCGCCGTCGGTGCGCGGCTGCAAATCATCGACGCCGGCGGGCATGTACAGCAATCGACCTACGACATCGCCGGGCAGCTTATTCAAGTGCAGCTGCAACTCAGAGGACAAAACCTCCAGAATATTTTGAACGGCGCGACTTACAACGCTGCCGGCCAGATCACCGAGCAACGGCTCGGCAACGGCGTGACCAGCCACTGGCACTACCGGCAGGCCGACGGATGCCTGCTTCGCCAATATGCGCAAAAGGCATCAGAACCGGCGGTTCAGGATTTCGAGTATGAGTACGACGCAGCAGGAAACGTCATCCGGATTGTCGCTCCCACCTACAAAACGACGTTTTTCCGCAACCAGCGGGTCGACGGTGAACGTGCATTTGTCTATGACTCGATGTACCGGCTGAAGCACGCCACTGGTTACAGCGACGCCCCGCCCGCAGACAACCCCGGGCGGCCGCAACCCACCGATCCCAATGACCGACTCAACTACGTCGAGTCTTTCGAATACGACGATGGCAACAACCTGAAGAAATTGACCCACGTTCGCGACGGCAACACCTACACCCGCGAGATGTTCATTGACCCTGCGAGCAATCGCGGTGTGCGCTGGAAAACGGGGGACCCGGTCCCTGATTTCGGCGCTCTGTTCGACCCTGCCGGCAATCTCAGGCATCTGCAGGCCGACCAGCCGCTCGACTGGAACAGCCGCAACCAACTGCAATCGCTGACCCTCGTCGAACATGACAGCGGGCCATCGGATCAGGAGCTGTACCAATACAGCCAGGGCACCAGGGTCTACAAACGTCACGAAACCCACACCGGCAAAGTCAGCCACGTGGATGAAGTGCATTACGTGGGAAGTCTGGAAATCCGCACCAAAAGCAGCGGTGAGGAATTGCACCGGATCACTGTCGCAACCGGTATCGGTGAGGTGACTTGCCTGCACTGGGTAGCCGGAAAGCCGCCGGGCATCGATGTTGATCAGGTGCGTTATTCCCATTCCGACCACCTGGGATCGAGCGTGACGGAGATTGATCAACGGGCGCAGATAATCAGCCGCGAAAGCTACTACGCCTTCGGCGGCACCGCGTCGATGGCAGCCCGCTCGCAGATCGAAGCGGACTACAAGTTCATCCGCTACTCAGGCGAGGAAGCAGACGCCACCGGGCTTTATTACTACGGCGCGCGGTATTACGCGCCGTGGTTGTGTCGCTGGGTCAGCAGCGACCCGGCCGGGGATGAGGACGGGCTGAACCGGTACGCATTTGTCGGGAACAACCCGATGACATACGTCGACACTAACGGGCAGACCAGGACACCTGCAGAGCTGAAAAGGCAGGCTGACTACTCGATGAACTTCCTGAGTGCAGCCAACAGGCAAATGGACGTTCTCGAACGACAGATTGACAACCTTTCGAGTCGGAGTCGGTTCCGTACCGTCACCACTGCAAAATTTGTCGTACAAGTCTCGAAGGTTCTTGCCAGTTGGTTCTCCACAAACGATCTCTTCAGTGCGGTGGAAACATTAGCCGGAGGAGATCCTTATTCATCAATGGTGGGTGAACTCAAGGGGCTGACCATCGGCAACTTCACCGCTGATCGTTCCGCTGAACTGGTCGATATGGCCTTTTCAAACTTTCAGGACGTTTCCAACCCTCTGATACCCCGCAAAGCCGATATATCGGCTGAATCACTCTCGCAACAGGCGAGGGGTGTGGAAAGTGGCCCCCTCGATGCTTTCATGCACATCAGATCTTTTGAGCCAAAGGACGCCATCGAAGCCTCGGTCAATGCCATCTCCGCCACCGGGGGATCACAACTCTACGGCGTCGGAGAATTAATAGAACTCGCGAAAGTGGCAGAACAGGGAAGCAGGGCCGAAGAAGGCATGTTTTCACAAGAGATCGACGCGCATCTGAATGCGCTCGACGCATTGCGTGAGAAAGTTGTCAGAGTATCCAATGCCGGCCAAATAGCCTTCAGCGAGCTTGGGGTCAACGAGTTCTACAACTCGGATGTCGATCATCTACTCGATCTGGGGCAAGGGAGAGTCGGCACTCAACAAGCCAGATCAGTCAGACTCGATAATCTGCACGCACTCACTGAAAAAGCCTTGTACGTTGTCGATGACAGAAAGCAAATGCTCAAGACCTATGGCAGGCGGAACGCGCACAAACAGAAGAACAACTAACAACCGACAGGTGATCAAACCGGGCACGCAAAGGTGAAAATCTGGTCAAGTGGCAATGATGGACACCCAGGGTCATCAGGGGAAAATCACTGACATGCTCCGCAGTCTGGCAAACACGCTTCGACACCACCGGGCCAGACAGAGGGCAGCCCGTGAACACACGGATTTTATAGTGTGATAACACTGCCAGCACCCGGCGACATGCTATCGTGCCCGCCCGTCCTGCCATCCGTTTGCCCCAGCATGCTGCCGACTTCCCGTACCCTGCGTCTGTCGTTGTATACCCTGCTGATCATCGCCGGTGCCGCCCTTGCTGCAACGCTTGCGATCCGCCACGCCGAGCGCCAGGCGCTGGAAGAAGACGCCGCGCGGGCCAATCAACAGCTGGCGCTGTACGCCAACTCGCTGCATACCCTGATCGACCGCTATCGCGCCCTTCCAGCCGTGCTGGCGCTGGACCCGCAATTGCGTGCGGCGCTGGCCGGCCCGGTCGACGCCGAACAGCAAGCGGCGCTCAACCTGAAACTGGAAAAGATCAACGGCGCGGCGCAGTCCTCGACGCTGGAACTGCTCGACCACACGGGCCTTGCGGTGGCAGCCAGCAACTGGCGTCTGCCCAGCAGTTACGTCGGTCACAACTACGGCTTTCGCCCCTATTTCAGTCAGACCCGTACCCAGGGCACCGGGCGTTTCTACGCGGTTGGCGTGACCAGCGGGATTCCCGGTTACTTCCTGTCCAGCGCGGTGCTCGGCGACAACGGCGAGTTCCTCGGGGCGATGGTGGTCAAGCTCGAATTCCCCGAACTCGAACGCGAATGGAGCCAGGGCAGCGACACCCTGCTGGTCAGCGATGCGCGCGGGATCATCTTCATCGCCAACCAGCCCGGCTGGCGCTATCGCCTGCTGCACCCGCTGAGCCCGGCCGATTACCGCGAGATCAAGTCCACCCGCCAATACGACAAACAGTCGCTGGTGCCGCTGACGCATCTGGCGCTGCGCAGCTTCGATGACAACAGTGATCTGCGCCGCGTCGAAGGCCCGCAAGGCACGGCGGATTACCTGTGGGAATCGCTGCCGTTGAGCGCCGAAGGCTGGACCCTGCATCTGCTGCGCCGCCCGCAAATATCTTTCGAGGATCAGCGCAATGCCGGGCTCGCCGCCGCCGGAGTATGGCTGGCGCTGGTGTTCCTGCTGCTGTTCCTCAATCAGCGCTGGCGCCTGGCGAAGATGCGCCAGCGTAGCCGCGAAGAGCTTGAGCAACTGGTCGAGGAACGCACCCGGGATTTGCGCACCGCCCAGGACGGTCTGGTGCAGTCGGCAAAACTGGCGGCACTGGGGCAGATGTCCGCCGCGCTGGCCCACGAAATCAATCAGCCGTTGACCGCCCAGCGCATGCAACTGGCGACCCTGCGTCTGCTGCTAGATCATGGCCGGGTCGATGACGCCTACAAGGCGCTCAAACCGGTGGATGACATGCTCACGCGCATGGCCGCCCTCACCGGCCACCTGAAAACCTTCGCCCGCAAGAGCCCCAGCGGTTTGCGCGAACGGCTGGATCTGGCGACGGTGGTCGATCAGGCCCTGCAATTGCTCGATACGCGTCTGCGCGATGAACAGGTCAGTCTGGTGCTGCACCTGACCCGTCCGGCCTGGGTGCGTGGCGATGCGATCCGTCTGGAGCAGGTGCTGATCAACCTGCTGCGCAATGCCCTCGATGCCATGCAGGGCAAACCCTGCAAGCGTCTGGAAATCCGCCTGGAAGCCGACGAGCAACTGTGGCGCCTGAGCGTCATCGACAACGGCGGCGGCATCGCCGAAGAACATCTGGGTCAGGTGTTCGATCCGTTCTTCACCACCAAACCGGTGGGTGACGGGCTGGGTCTGGGGCTGGCGGTATCCTTCGCCATCGTCCATGAATCCGGCGGGCGCCTGTGCGTCGAAAATGGTGACAATGGCGCAGTGTTCAGCCTGACCTTGCCGATCGATCTGGAGGCGCATATCTGATGCTCAACTCGGTGATGGTGGTCGATGACGAAAGCAGTATTCGCAGTGCCGTCGAACAGTGGCTGAGCCTGTCCGGGTTCGAGGTGCAGCTGTTCAGCCGCGCCGAGGAATGCCTGGCGGCGCTGCCCGCGCATTTTGCCGGGGTGATTGTCAGCGACGTGCGCATGCCCGGCCTCAGCGGTCTTGAACTGCTGGCCGAAGTGCAGCGCCGGGATGCCGACCTGCCGGTGATTCTGCTGACCGGCCACGGCGATGTGCCGATGGCGGTCGAAGCCATGCGCGACGGCGCCTACGATTTTCTGGAAAAACCCTTCAGCCCCGAGACCCTGCTCGGCAGCCTGCGCCGGGCGCTGGACAAGCGTCGCTTGGTGCTGGAAAACCGCGCCCTGCACGAACAGGCCGACAACCGCGCCAGACTCGATGCGACGTTGCTCGGTGTGTCCCGTGGCTTGCAGACCTTGCGCCGGCAGGTGCTGGACCTCGCAACATTGCCGGTCAACGTGCTGATCCGTGGCGAGACCGGCAGCGGCAAGGAACTGGTCGCCCGTTGCCTGCACGACTTCGGCCCGCGCGCCGACAAGCCGTTCGTTGCGCTGAACTGCGCGGCGATCCCCGAGCAGTTGTTCGAAGCCGAGTTGTTCGGGCATGAGAGCGGCGCGTTCACCGGGGCCTCCGGCAAGCGCATCGGCAAGCTGGAATACGCCGACGGCGGCACGCTGTTTCTCGATGAAATCGAAAGCATGCCCTTGGCTCAGCAGGTGAAACTGCTGCGGGTGTTGCAAGAGCAGAAGCTGGAGCGGCTGGGGTCGAACCAGAGCATTCGGGTGGACCTGCGGATTGTCGCGGCGACCAAACCCGATTTGCTGGATGAAGCGCGGGCCGGGCGTTTTCGTGAAGACCTGGCGTATCGCCTGAACGTCGCCGAGCTGCGACTGCCGCCGTTGCGTGATCGTCGGGAAGACATTCCGCTGTTGTTCGAATCCTTCGCCCAGAGCGCCGCCCAGCGCTTGGGCCGCACGTTCCCGCCGCTCAGTGGCGCGCAGTTAAGCCATCTGCTGAGTCATGACTGGCCGGGCAATGTGCGGGAGTTGGCGAACGTTGCCGAGCGTCAGGTGCTGGGGCTGGATGAACCGGTGCAGGGGATTGATCCGGGGCAGTCGCTGGCGGCGCAGCAGGAAGCGTTTGAGGCGCAGTGTTTGCGGGCTGCTTTGACCCGGCACAAGGGGGATGTGAAAGCGGTGCTTGAGGAGCTGCAACTGCCGCGTCGCACCTTCAATGAAAAGATGCAGCGGCATGGGTTGAGTCGGGAAATGTTTTTGGTTGATTGAGTTCGGCTGGATATTTTTCGCGTGGCTGAAATCCATCCCCCTCACCCCAGCCCTCTCCCCCAGGGGGGGGCGAGGG
>NZ_POHV01000109.1:0-288 GCF_002884345.1 Pseudomonas sp. GW456-12-10-14-LB2 | reverse complement strand
GGGTAATAGAGGGCAATTACTCCCGCTGCCTGCCACAGCGGCTGGAGCGTGCCACCGGAATCATCTTGCTGGACGCCTCAACGCTGACCAGCCTGCTGCGCTATTTTCAGCGATGCTGGTTTCAGCGGAATCGCCACGGGGCGCTTGAGGGAGGAATCGACAGGGTGAATTGGCTGATGATCCATCACATCGCGGTTGTCACACCGGCGAGCCGCAAACGCTATGCCGCGATGTTCGCCGACATTGCCTTGCCGAAGATCAAGCTCGCGACGGCGCGGGAGCTGAATG
>NZ_POHV01000108.1:0-288 GCF_002884345.1 Pseudomonas sp. GW456-12-10-14-LB2 | reverse complement strand
CTTCCGGACCGGCAGGGCGTCGAGGCCGCCGCGCGTGACGAGGGCGAGGCTCTCCCGGACATGCGCCACGGGATCGAGCAGCCAGCGGTACAGCGACCGCTTCTCCAGGGCGATGTCGGCCTCGACCCGCATGCCCGCCTCGAGGCTGCGCCGCTCGCCGTAGGCCAGCACGGTGTCGGAATCGGGCCGGACCACGATGCGGTAGAGGTCGGTCCCCTCGCCCCGGGCGGCCGCGCGCCGCGCGAAATCGGGCGCGTCGTCGCTTCCCAGCGGCGCCCGCGTCACCTC
>NZ_POHV01000107.1:0-289 GCF_002884345.1 Pseudomonas sp. GW456-12-10-14-LB2 | reverse complement strand
GTTCGCCGTAGGCCAGAAGGACGGGGGTCGGCTGATCGGCCAGATGCTTGCCGACCGAGGCCACCGCCCGATCGACCGCGGCCAGAAACTGCGGCGTCTGGTCGTGCCGGTACGTCAGGACGTGCTCGAAGCCCTCCCGGACCTCGATCCAGTCCGGAACGTACGCCTTGAAGGTCGCCGGCCGCTCGGCGTCGAACTGAAGCTCGCGCCTGCCGAACCTCGCGGCGATGGCCTCCAGGACCTCCGGCAGCTGGTCGGCCCGGAAATGGACGGCGACGTCCTTGGGCCC
>NZ_POHV01000106.1:0-298 GCF_002884345.1 Pseudomonas sp. GW456-12-10-14-LB2 | reverse complement strand
CCTCAGCCTCGTTGTGCCGATCACGCTGCTGCTGATCGCGCTGCTCCTCTACATCAACTTCTCGTCGGTGGCCGACATGCTGCTGACCCTGTCGGTCATCCCGATGGCGATGATCGGCGGCATCTTCGCCCTGGCGCTGACCGGCACGCCGTTCTCGATCTCGGCGGCGATCGGCTTCATCGCGCTGTTCGGGATCTCGACCATGGAGGGCGTGATCCTGCTCGCCTACTACAACCAGCTCGTCGAAGACGGCTGGCAGCGCCGCAACGCGGTGTTCCAGGCCGCGACGGTGCGGATG
>NZ_POHV01000105.1:0-308 GCF_002884345.1 Pseudomonas sp. GW456-12-10-14-LB2 | reverse complement strand
ACCTTAGCCTGATCACCACCAGTGAAAGTGGCCATCAGTCTATCTTTCTATCACATACCCAAATTTTTAAAGAACGATCTAATCAAAAGACTAGAAATCAATATTCAGTTCGAATATTCATTTCTAAACTCTCAAACTTTCGAAGCAGTTTATGGTGGAGCCAAGCGGGATCGAACCGCTGACCTCCTGCGTGCAAGGCAGGCGCTCTCCCAGCTGAGCTATGGCCCCATAACAAAATTGGTGGGTCTGGGCAGATTCGAACTGCCGACCTCACCCTTATCAGGGGTGCGCTCTAACCAACTGAGCTA
>NZ_POHV01000104.1:0-313 GCF_002884345.1 Pseudomonas sp. GW456-12-10-14-LB2 | reverse complement strand
CGAGGTGGCACAGCACCAGCGCCGGGTTCATCACTTCGATGTCGCCCGAAACCGCAATGTCGCCGGCCTTGACCGGGCCAGGGCCGGTTGCCGAAAGCTGGAGACGCTTCGGCCCTTCTCCCTGCATGCGCAGCGCGATTTGCTTCACGTTCAGCACGATGTCGGTCACGTCCTCGCGAACGCCCGCGAGCGAGGAGAATTCATGCAGAACGTTCTCGATCTTGATCGAGGTCACGGCGGCACCCTGCAGCGAGGACAGCAGCACGCGACGCAGCGCGTTGCCCAGCGTCAGGCCAAAGCCACGCTCCAGCGG
>NZ_POHV01000103.1:0-323 GCF_002884345.1 Pseudomonas sp. GW456-12-10-14-LB2 | reverse complement strand
CATCAGGGTTACCGCAACCGCTTCCAGGCCACCCCGTGGGACGTGCCGAACCGCCCGCCCCTGCGCCACCCGAAACCACGCATCCTCGGCAGCCAGAGCGCCGTGGTCACCGGCCCTAAAGGTGAAGAAATCCACTGCGACGAATACGGCCGCGTGAAAGTCCAGTTCCACTGGGATCGTGAAGGTCAGGCCGACGACAAGACCAGCTGCTGGCTGCGCGTGTCTTCCGCCTGGGCCGGCGCCCAATACGGCGGCATCGCCATCCCGCGCATCGGCATGGAAGTGCTGGTCACCTTCCTCGAAGGCGACCCCGACCAGCCGCT
>NZ_POHV01000102.1:0-325 GCF_002884345.1 Pseudomonas sp. GW456-12-10-14-LB2 | reverse complement strand
TCCAACTCAGCCAGCCGTGCCCGGATCGCGACTACTGCGTGCAGTACGACGAAACCGATCTGCATTTCGTCCAGCGTTTGTGTGAAGAGGAAGGCATTCACTACCACTTCCAGCACAGCCAGAAAGGTCATCTGCTGGTGTTCGGCGATGACCAGACCGTGTTCCCGAATCTCGGCCAGCCGACCGCGTACGTGCAGGGCAGCGGCATGGTCGCCGAAGAACCGGTGATCAAAGGCTTCAAACTCCGTCTGGAAACCCGCACCAGCCGCACCACCCGCCGCGACTACGACTTCGAAAAACCGCGCCTGCAAATGGAGGCCGCATA
>NZ_POHV01000101.1:0-325 GCF_002884345.1 Pseudomonas sp. GW456-12-10-14-LB2 | reverse complement strand
TCCAACTCAGCCAGCCGTGCCCGGATCGCGACTACTGCGTGCAGTACGACGAAACCGATCTGCATTTCGTCCAGCGTCTTTGTGAAGAGGAAGGCATTCACTACCACTTCCAGCACAGCAAGAAAGGCCACCTGCTGGTGTTCGGCGATGACCAGACCGTGTTCCCCAACCTCGGCCAACCGACCGCTTACGTGCAGGGCAGCGGCATGGTCGCCGAAGAACCGGTGATCAAAGGCTTCAAGCTGCGCCTGGAAACCCGCACCAGCCGCACCACCCGCCGCGACTACGACTTCGAAAAACCGCGCCTGCAAATGGAGGCCGCATA
>NZ_POHV01000100.1:0-326 GCF_002884345.1 Pseudomonas sp. GW456-12-10-14-LB2 | reverse complement strand
TGCGGGGTGCCGAGGTGGTCGAGCTGGTAGTAGAACGGGCAGGCGCGTTTCGGGCCTTTGCCGTCGAGCATGGCCAACGGGCGGAAGGTGCCGGGTTCGTAGATGAAGCTGCGGTGTTGGGTCGGGCTGCTTTCGGCGATCAGGTGGTCGCCTTGCCAGAAGAACTCGGTGGTCTGGCCGTCGACGGTTTTGCGGATGCGCCGGCCGAAGGCGTCGTACTGATAGGTGGCGCTGGTGCCGTCGGGACGGGTGAGGCCGATCAGGCGGTGCTGGCTGTCGTAGCGGTATTCGGTGACAAGGGTTTGTGCGCGGCCGCGGCGTTCGCG